>JAPLXG010000008.1 GCA_026396175.1 Candidatus Moraniibacteriota bacterium
TGTCCTTGCTGATCGTATGATGACAGCAGCAACCGGAGCGGCCGGTGGTCTAAAATTATCCGCCGATGGCGGCACACTGAGCAGCTCAGTTTCATCTATTTCTTTTTTTGCCATTCCCCTTGTCATCCTCTGGATCGGCATTGAAAGAGCCCAATCATCTGGCATCGCCGGAGCGAGTATGGTTGTTGGAGCGGGGACGAAATTTATGAGCTGGACCGGCAAAACCCTTTCCGGCTACAGAGCCGGTAGATGGGTCGCGACCAAGGCGGTTCCAGCAGTCACAAAGGCTGGTTTGGAAAAATTTGAAGAAACGGTTCTTGCACCAATAGGCTTGAGTCCGGCAGCGATCAAAAAAGGCCGGACAGATCGAGCAAAAAAGAATAGAGACAAAGCAATTAACCCAGCAGTCGGCGCTGTGCATGATAAGCTCAATAAATTCTTCGATGGCGAGAAGACAAACTATAAACAACTGGAAATGGAGCGATTAGATGCTATCCGTTTGAAAGAATTAAAGGAAATTTCAACTCACTCTGGAATCCTACTTAGCAATGGTGTCGGTCTGATTGGATCAGGATCTCCATCTGCCTCAAGAGATTGGCGAGCTATTGCCAAGATATTAGTTTCACAGCGCGATCAAGATGACTTTATGCACTACTTAAGGACACATCTTGATGATAAAATTCTTGCGGGAGGAAAAAGTCTCAGGGACATCGGCATAGGTATAAATGAAAAGGGTGAATTTGATGCAAGCCTCCTCGGAGTAAGTGGCTGGAATGTAAACCAAGCTATAGAAAAAATTCTTAAAGCTTGTGGAGATACAGATGAAGAAATCAATAAATTCGTTCTTGATGTCGATGAAATCAGCGGAGCCAATAAGAGTATCGGCTATGGAGGAATCATTGTTGACAAAAATGGTAAGCTCGTTAAAGCTAAAAATAAATGGCAACAAGCCCGGGCGGCCATTGCAAAGCTCTCTACCGCTGGCGACACACAAGCCATTGCCAAAGAAACCCATCGTAATTATATTACTGGTGAGGGAATTGATCCTAGCACAGGCTTCACCATTATTAATGCTGAGTTTGCCGAAATGGTAAGAGCAGGAATACCCGGCATTATAAAATCTCAAGTAAACCGTCATGCCCCAACTTTTTATCAGCAAGTGGATAGTGAAGACACCCTCAAAGGCATGAGGTTTGAGCTTGATAGGCTCCGAGATGATCCTACGTATTTAAACTATTGGGATGACAATGCTGATGATGGAAAGGGTGGCAAGGGCGTGCTTGTTAATAAACGCATTACACCAGAACAGCATGAGCAAACTGCTCAATGGATAAGCGCCCAAGAAATTTATACAAAAACAGGGAAAGCAACAGCTGGGAAGCAGGCAGATCTTGATGAAATGAATAAGGCACTGCGTTCCACACCATAATCAATAATAGATACTCAAGAAACGACTGCCAATACTCATTTATCCTAAATAAATTCGGATCACTTACTTTGATAGGTAAGCCCACCTGTTAAAAAACTATGAGCGAAAGAATCGAAAATTTAATTGACGATGCGAAAGATGCAATCGCCGAATATGATCCTGGTGAATCAAAAATTGTCCTAGAAAAAATAAAGGGATCATCTTTTGGTTATTCCAATTTTCCTGCTGACCTACTCATTCAGCTACAACTCATAGCTTTTCAAAACATAGCTGAAGATGAAGCAATCTCTATTTTAAAAAATAACTGCTTGGAATCATTCCGATATGACATTGATTTAAGAGGTGGCATAACCGCGAGATTGTTTATCGAGCCCTATACGGTTCGCGATGAGTTGCGTAAAAAACTCAAAAAAGCGCTGATAGAAAATCAGCAAAAAATAGGCACAATGACGATTGGCGAATGGATTTCTGATTTCGAAGCAATGTTTGATGTCAAAACTCGCGAATTAACTGCCTCGGCAGAATTTATTTCCAAACACCCCAAGGCAGTTTTTCTCGCCCCAAGTGAAAAAATTAAACTAAAAGAACTGCTCTATACCTATGATTATTTATTGGTTTCCACATTACCAGCAACCGGACAATCTCTAGAAAATCTTCTAGCTTCAGCTTCCAGCGGAATAAATTCCCCCTCCAATCTTCATTCTAATATAGCGCAGAGGAATGAGACAGAAAGAATACAAGGAATGAGAACGGAAAGTCTCCCCATAAGCATTGCTATGGAAAAATATCCTGAACTCGGCGAACAACTAATCACCTCATCGCACATCAAACTAAAAGTCTTTCCTGAGCCGGTGCGACCATCGATCAAAAATTGGCTTTCTGACTACACTTTCACGGTGGGTGTCAGTAATCATGATCCAATTGTGCGCGGAAACTATTTGTTCAAGAGCGAAAATGGTCGCCCGCTTTCCACTGCTGACCGCGACAAATTAACCGCGATTCTCAAATCTTTTGAAGAAAAAACTCCGCTCGCCGTGAACACGAGCACCAAGCAAGTTGTTTTCATCGCGCAAGAAAGAAAAGACCTTCCGCAAAGACCGGCGATGAATTCAGGCGTCGCGCGCAATAATTTTGATCCGGCAGAAATCAGAAGGGGACAAGAAAACAATCGTGAGCCACAAAGAACTTCAGCGCCACAGCAAAGATTTCAAACCGATGAGGAAAGAATTGCTGCTTGGCGAAGAGATTTGCCGCAAAAAGAAACGCTGGAAAACGGAAACGCCGCCGGAAATATTCATTTCTCTTCACCCCAAACATTCTCCACCGAAAAACCGGCTGAAGTTTCTCGCCCAACTCAAAACAATTATTCGCCCCCGCAAATTGCCAAAATAAATTATTCCACACCCCCAAGACCTTTGCCAAGAAATGTGGTAGACTTGAGGGAGGAGGAGAGATAAATTTTCAATTTGAAATTAGAAATTTTAAATCAATATCAAATTCTAAATTAAGAAATGATAAAAGATCCTGAAAAGTATGATTTGGAACCGAGAACCCTAAGGTTTAGTGGAGGGGTGCTTGTTTTCATTAAGAAATTAAGCAAAGACATCATAAACACTCCGCTGATGAGCCAGCTAGTTCGCTCTGCGACTAGCATAGGCGCAAACTACTGTGAAGCTAATGGAGCAAGCTCAAAAAAAGATTTTCACAATAAAATATACATTTGCAAAAAGGAGTGCAAAGAAACAAAATACTGGCTAGAGCTACTCGCACAAGCAAACCCGGAACACAAAGAAGAAGGTAGAAAGCTCTGGAAAGAGGCTCAAGAACTAACCTTGATATTTTCAAAAATAGCCCTAACATTAGAAGAAGACAAAAAAACCAAATAACCGCAATTTTATTTATTCAAAATTTAGAAATTATAATTTCATTTTAAATTTTAAATTGAAAATTTCAAATTAATGATATTCAACGTCCCCCAATTTATTGATATCGAAGACAAGCTCGTTGGGCCGCTGACGGCCAAGCAACTGGGCTGGTTGGCTTTGGGCGCTGTTGTGCTTTTGATACTTTACGGCCTTTTGGATAAATCCGCTTTTCTGCTTTCTGCTATCATTGTCGCCACAATTTCCGGAGCATTTGCTTTCTATAAACCCTACAACCAACCCCTGATCAAATTCATCACCTCCTCAATTCTGTTTGTCACCCGTCCCAAGATGTATATCTGGCGCCGTGTGCCGGAAAAAATTCAAAAAGCCAGCGCCAAAAAAGATACTGACACCAAAAAAACGACCCGAAAAACATTTGATGCCCAAAAAATAGCAGATATTTCGCAATTATTAGACATGAGAAACAATCAGAACCACTGATTATCACGTGATTACATGCGATTTCACTGAAATATCCTCCTCTTCCTCCGGGAGAGCCTGCCTGCCGGTAGGCAGGCTTCTCCCTAATGGAGAAGGGGATATAAATAAAATTTATGGAAAAACTATATTCTCAAAAACTCGCCAAACAAGCTGCGGCGTCACCGACGCAACAATATTTGGATGTGGCGGAAGTCAAAGAAGATGTGATTGTGCTTAAAAACGGATCGATCCGCGCGGTTTTAGCTGTTTCAGCGATTAACTTTGAGCTGAAATCGACTGATGAGCAAGAAGCAATCATCAGCCAATACCAAAATTTCTTGAACTCGGTGGATTTTCCTTTGCAAGTGCTCATCAGTTCGCGAAAGCTAAACATCAACACCTATTTGGATTTTCTCACCACCAAAGAAAAGCAACAAAAAACCGAGTTGATGCGTTTGCAAATTTCCGAGTATAAAAATTTCATCACGCAATTAGTTTCGATGTCGGATATTATGGATAAAACGTTTTACCTGATTGTGCCATTTTCGCCGATTGAAAATCAAGAGAAAAGTTTTTTCAGTAATTTTTCCAATATGATTAACCCCCAAAAGGGTATTTTAGAAAAAAGAGAAGCCTTTGAAACCTACAAAAGCCAGCTCTACCAAAGAGTCGACCACCTCACCGCCGGACTTTCCGGCATCGGCGTGAAAATCATCCCCTTAAAAACCCAAGAATTGATTGAGCTCCTCTTTAATGCCTATAACCCGACCATTTATGATACGAAGGGCTATATTGATACGGAGAAGATGGAACTTAAATGAAAATTTTCAATTTGAAATTTAAAATTTGAAATGAATTTTAAATGCTCAAATTAAATAATTTTAAATTTAGTAATTCAGATTTCATTTCAAATTTCTAATTTCAAATTTCTAATTTAAGAAGATGCTAAATCTATTCGCCAAAAAAGATCCCGCCGATGTTGCTTCGGCAAAAAAACCCGCTCCAACAAAGCCCCAGGATGAGGTTTTGGAGTCGGAAAAATATTATCAGGAAGGCCTCGCCAAGCTCAACGATATTATCGCGCCGGCGGCCATTCAGATTATGCCCAAATCGATCCGCATCGGAGAAACGATTGCGCAGACGATTTTTATCATTGCCTATCCGCGCTATCTGCACAGCAATTGGTTTTCGCCGATCATAAACATTGATATGCCGATCGACATTTCGATGTTTATCCATCCAGTGGATACCTATGACATCTTGAAAACCCTCAAAAAAAGTGCCACGCAAGTGGAATCGCAAATTCAAATCGAACAAGAAAAAGGGCTCATCAGAAATCCCTCGCTGGAAACGGCTCAGCAAGATATTGATGAACTCAGAGATAAATTGCAACAAGGCACAGAAAAATTCTTCCGTTTCGCGCTCTACATCACAGCTTACGGCGACTCCGAACAATCCGTCACCAAAAGCATCAAAAGCATCGAAGCAATTTTGGAAGCGCAATTGGTCTATGTCAAACCGGCGGTTTTCAAATCTGAACAAGGCTTCAATTCATCACTACCGCTGGCCAATGATGAACTCGACGTGGGAACCAATATGAACAGCTCGCCCCTTTCCACAACTTTTCCCTTTGTTTCTTCCACCCTTTCATCCAACACCGGCATTCTCTACGGCATTAATCGCCACAACAACAGTCTGATTATTTTTGACCGCTTCCAGATGGAAAATGCCAATATGGTAGTTTTTGCCAAGTCCGGTGCCGGAAAAAGTTACACCGTCAAATTGGAAGTTTTGCGTTCAATGATGGTCGGCACTGATGTGATCATCATTGATCCGGAAAATGAATACCGCCATCTTTGCGATACCGTTGAAGGCACTTTCATCAAAATTTCACTTAATTCTACAAACCATCTCAACCCATTTGATTTGCCGCGCGTCGGAGAAGAAGATGATCCGGAAGATATTTTACGCAACAACATCGCCAACCTTTTGGGACTTTTGCACATTATGCTCGGTTCCATCACACCAGAAGAAGATTCAGTTTTGGATCGCGCCATTCACGAAACCTATTCAATCAAAGACATTACCGCTGAGGTGGATTTTAATTCGCTCGGCAAAGATTCTTTTCCGACAATGTCTGATCTCTACCAAGTTTTGCGCAGTTTGGACGGGGGAGAAGTGTTGGCCGTTCGCTTAGAAAAATATACGGAAGGAATTTTCGCCGGCTTTCTCAACCATTCCACTAACATTAAAGTTGATAACCAATTAGTTGTTTTCAATATTCGCGATATGGAAGAGGAATTGCGACCAGTGGCGATGTATATGATTCTGCAATTCATCTGGAACGAAATGCGCACTAATGTCAAAAAGCGCATCGTGCTCGTCGATGAAGCCTGGGTGATGATGAAATATGAAGACGCCGCTTCTTTCCTGTTTGGTGTCGCCAAACGTTGCCGCAAATACTTCACCGGCCTCACCACCATCACGCAAGATGTCAATGACTTTCTTTCTTCCCGCTATGGCAAAGCGATTGTCACAAATTCTTCTTTGCAACTACTCTTAAAACAATCTCCTGCCGGCATTGATGTCATTTCCGACACATTCTATCTCACTGATCAAGAAAAATTCTTACTCCTCGAAAGCAACGTCGGCGAAGGCATTTTCTTTGCCGGCACCAATCATGTCGCCATCAAGGTGGTCGCGTCCTATTCTGAAGACCAAATCATCACCACCGATCCGTCGCAACTGCTAGACATTGAAAGGGCGAAGAAAGAATTTGCCGAGGAAGAATAAGTGACATAATTTTCAATTTAAAATTTGAAATTTAAAATGAATTTTAAATGCTATAATTTTTAAAATTTAAATTTTTCTAGTTTGGATTTGAATTAAAATTTTTTGCTTCAAGCTTATCCTTTGAGGGCAAATTTAAAATTAAGAGTTATGTCTCAAGAAGAAGAAAATCAAAAACGCTTAGAAGCGCAGAGAGAGGCTGATGAGGAAAACAACAGGGCACGAGAAACAAGTCAGCAAAAAAAGAGTCTGCGAAAATTAGCCAGCGAAATCGCTAGAGAAGCGGGAGTGACGGATACCGAGCATCTCCGGAAGTTTATCAGGCTCATAGATATTTTTTTTGCTGTTGCTATAATGACTTCTTTGCTGAAGGACATCTTTGATTTTCTCGGCAATGCCATTCCCTATCTATACCTCATCTGTGTCGTTTTTGCTTTTATGGCGTCAATTGTCACCTGGGCAGCTATGCTTATTTGCGGAGCTGGCCTGCGTCAGCACAAAAGAAGATCGCTGATGAAAAGCATTTTTACCCGCAATAAATTAGCCATTCTATTCGCTGGTACTATTCTTGAAATACTCCCTATCCTAAATTTTTTTCCCATAGAAACAGTTACCACATTCGCTATTTTCATTTTAATTTTGAAAGAAAGAAGAGAAAGCGCCGCGGAAGAGGAAAGAGAAACTGCTCAACTGGCTAATGTTTATGCGCAAATTTAATTCCTCCTCGCCCTTAGGGAGAGCCCGCCTGCCGGTAGGCAGGGATGTCCGGAGGACAGGTGAGGCTACGGAATAGTTTTTTCAATACCTCTTCTCCCTTAGGGAGAGGATGTCCGTAGGACAGGTGAGGGAAGGGGCGTAGAAAAAAAGAAAACAATATTTAAATAGTGCCGGTTGATTATTGAAAGGCTCTTCCCTCATCCGCCCTCCGGGCACCTTCTCCCTAAGGGAGAAGGGGATATAAACAAAATGTACCCGAAATTAACCCCAAAAAATAAACAAACCTTTTTCAAGACCAATCAGGAGTTGCTGGTCGGTTTTGGCGTCGCGCTTGTTTGCCTTTTTTCCAGCTTTATTTTCCCCGCGCAAAATACCGCGCAAATTATCACGAGAAATTTATTTTTTCTCGTTCTTCTTCCGGCGGCATACATAAAAATAATCCTCGGAAAAGACCTGGCTGATTTTGGTTGGAATTTGGAAAATAAAAAAGTGGCTTTGCCTTGGAGTATCGGCACGACACTTTTTACCCTACTCATTTTCTATTTGATGTTAAATTATACCGGACTCAAAACCGGCTATGTTTTGGCGAGTTACCTGAAAAATAGCTTTTGGCTATTCCTTGCCTATGAACTGCTTGCAATCAATTTTGTCGTTTTTGTTTTCAGTTATTTTTTTCAAGGCTTCATTCTTTCCCTTTTTCAAAAGGAGTTTAGCCACTTCGCCATTGCCCTCCAAACCGTGCTATTTGTCCTGGCCATTTTTCTCGCCAAAGCACTCGCCTGGCAAACCGCGCCTTTCATTTTGCTTTCCGTCACAGCCGGCTTTCTCGCCTGGAAAACCAGATCATTTTTTTATTCGTATTTTATGAGTATTTTTGCTATAATAATTTTGGACGCTTATATTATTTATCTTACTAAATGAAAACGGGGCTTAAAAAAACAATAATCACTTTTTTGGTTATTATTAATATTTTTTCGCTGACCACACAGACAGCTCACGCCGATCTTTTGGGCGTTGCCTTGGGCAATCCAATGGCTCTTATGGATACCGTCATGAGCGCATTTGGTGTTAATAAGGATGAAATTCAAAACATGATGCAGACGGTCAATGTCGCCAGGAAGAAGGTCACTCCTCCGACAGTTTCAATTACTTTTAATCCGACTAATCCCGTGCCCGGAGAAAAGGTAGCCGTTACCGCCGCGCCAACCTATTTTATGAATTCTCCTGAAAACCTCTACTATACCTGGTACCTAAAAAGTGCCAAATGTTTTGCCGCAAAGGACCTGGACTCAAATGGACATGAATATGGAGATGATTATAAAAAACAATACGCATCCCAAGAAGATTTTGACAAATGCGATCTTAATGGTGACGGCAAAGTTGACATTGAAGACTACAAAATTAAAGCCGCTCGCATTTTAGTTAACAATGATTTCGTCTGGCAATCTGCCGATTACTCCAAGGATACTGATAATGACGGGTATACGGCAGTTTTTGGTGGTGATGACCAAAGAGGAAAAAGCGAACACTGCTTCATTCATGATGTTGCGAGTGGTGATGATCATGAGATAAAATGCGAAAAGCATCTCTTTCCCAACGCTCCCAGTGACAAAACCGGTGATGGAACTTTTGGTGCCAGCGAAGAACAATTTTGGCACACCAATCCAAATAATAATGACACTGCCGGCACGGGTCGCACTGATGAAGCCAATGTCGCGGGACTAGGAGAAAATGTTTTTTCCCTTATCTACTCGGCCGGAGATAAGGTTGGTGTTGCTATAGAAGGCGTTTCTATCCAACCAACCCAGGAAAAGGATTCGTCCTATGAAACGATGTGGGCATTTACTAAAAATGAGTGCGGCAATAAAGACAACATTGGCGCTAGCACGGATAATTCCGGCTATCCAAAAACAACTGGCAATACAACCACGACCTATCCAAACACAAAAGCGGATCACAGCGTCACCCCTGGAACTCCTCCAACGCTCTACTCCGCCACGGATTATTTGACCACCGTCACAATAAAAACTGTCGAGGATATCGCTCCCGGCACAAGTCAAGTCAATGACAATGCTACCATTAGAACGACGACGACGACCCATACTGTAGTAACTTATGTCGGCACGGACCCTGCCATCCTTGCAACCAATCCCATCTTAGATGAAATGACCACAAGCAATACTTGCTCGCAACTTGAGGCTGAAAATGGGGCTGTTTGTTCTGGAACGGATGAATACAAATCAATTAAAATGACTGCTATGGCTACGAATGACCTAAATGATTGTCTCTATAACAATCTCATCACGCCAGCCGAAGGAGGAGGGACAAAGGAAAAATTAGATGTCGCCCTGAAATATTTACCGGAAAGTCCCACCAATGATTCCAGTGACCCTCCCGCCGACTACAAAACGGGTGATCCCAAGGGAGATGGAGATCAAGTTTCTCTTGATGCAACCGTTGCTAATCCCAATAGCGCCTCCTATCTCAACTACACCTGGGAAGTTTATGCCAGCAACGAAATTAACCCCGATGATTGGGGAACAGCAATTTCCAAAGATAAATTAGATGGCGCAACGCAAATGTCCGGACTTGGTGTGAGCAATCTCAAGTTTAATCTCAACTTTAAATCAACCGATTTTCCGCCAGCTAACGTGCTACCAAAATACCTAAAGGTAAAAGTAACCGCCAAAGAAACGCTGGCTGAAGGGAGCGGAGAGAGAGAGGGCCACACTGATATCACTATCCCCATTTCTTCCTCAGAAGAAAGAATTAGAGTCTACACAGCGAAAGTCAATGCGGACAATATCAATTTCCCAGCCGAAAAGACTGACAAGGCCGGGCTAGCCGCCCAAGAGAGATGCTTATTTACCGATCCGAAAAGTAACGTGAAATCACCATCGGCTGTTTGTGAAGTAGCCAAAGATGAAATTATTGGCGTGGGCATTGACGACGGAACCGAAAGTGATCCCACCTACACTGATTTTCTTTGGACCATCGACGGCGCAACGCAGGCTTGCCCAAATGACAGTTTTTCACTTTGCATTGACAAAGATGGTAAATCAACTGACCGCACTTATTTTCCCATCCTCAAAGAACCCGGTGATCAATATGCGATCGAATTGTCTGCGCTCAATAAAAAAACCGGCGAACGAGTAGATTTGACGAGGATGTTCAAAGTTTCCACGCCGGAAGCCAAGATTGTGCCAAAAGAAAAAGATGCTTCGGATAAATATATTTGTCGCGGATTGCTTTTAGGACAATATCTAGATTTTTACGGCCAACCGCACGATGATCGCAGTGACACAAAATTTCAAGCCCTGACCGGAAATAATATCGAACTCTATCCGGTTTTTTCCGGAACAACCGCACCAACTAAATTCGCTAATGCGACTGATTGCCCCTATGAGTGGACCGTTGATGGCCAAAATATAAATGCTGGAAACGCCACTACCTTTGGTTATAGCATCGACCTGAATGATTCAGGAAAATTAATCCTACCCCCGAAAAATGCCGGAGAAAAATATGTTATTTCTTTTTCCGATGTCTTCACTCCCACCAACGCCACAAAACAAATGCTTAACAAATTTTGGAATATCACCTATAATCAGTTCTATGAAAAGAAATTGACGCACAACATTGAAATTGAAATGGTGGACACCACAATTGCCCAAAAAACTAATTCACCGGCAAAAATTTTCGCCACCGTTTCTTCCGGCATCCCGAGCTATTTCGCCTTTCTTTTCCGCATTGCCCTTGCCGGACTAGCCATCATCCTCGCCATAAAAATCATATTTTTCATTCTGCCCAAGAGAGAGTTATAAAATTAGGATTTACGCGCTTGTGTTATTCGAGACATTAGGGTGCTTATTCGTAAATTAGAGTCGCTTTATTACGGCGACACTAATACTCGAATTTACACGCTAATGACCCAAATATGATTGAACCGTGTAAGTCCTGAGAATAAAAAAATTTGATGAATTTAAAACTAAAACAAAAAATTGTCCTAGCAATCCTTGCTTTTTTGCTGGTTTTTATTCCTTCGGTATCAAAAGCAACTAGCTGTAGTTGTGCCAATGGTAGCGTAGTTTATTATACTGGTGTAGGTGAGGCCGCTGATGTGTCCACTAGCGCAGACTGCGACCAGACCTGTGCCAACCGCGGTGCAAATCTTTATTTTTACAATGCGAGCACATTTCCTTCTAGCGTTACAAAAACACCAACCACCCCACCAGCAAACCCCACTGGCACATCTTCTCCGCAAACACCGGTAGCCTCAAACGTCAAATATCCCTACACCCCCATGGAAGCAATTCCCGGGTTTCCCAAAACCGGATCGATGATAGACTACGTTTTGCAAATTTATCAATTTGGCCTCTGGACAATCGGAATCGCCGCCGTGTTTATGATTTCCATCGGCGCCTTTATGTATATCACCAGCGCCGGAAACACCAGCCAAATGGGCAAAGCCAAGGAGGTTATTTTCGACGCCATTATCGGCGTCATCCTCGCCCTCACGTCCTATGTGCTGCTCAACACCATCAACCCCGCGCTTGTTCAGATTGGTGGTGGGGATTATAGTACCACTGGCGGAGGTGGAACTGGTGGCGGAGGTGGATCGGGTGGTGGAGGTGGAGGAGGTGGTAGCTGCACACCAGTAACCAGTGGCCCATGTTCAGTTGATCAATTAACTGGAAGTTGTTTTGACGGAATAGCCGATCTTTCAAAAATTTCATCTCTCTGTAATGCAGAAAGTGGCGGTGTTAATATTCCCAGTACTGTAGATATATGCACCGACAGAACAACCTACTTTTCATGCGGAGCGTTGCAAGTCAACCTAACCTGTGCATGCAAAGGAACGAATGCGTTCACTGGGGCAGAGCCGTCCACTGGTTGCGCAAATTCTAACTGCACAGGACCAGGAATAAATTATACGTCATGCACCAGTCAAACCTGCAGTGGCAGTGGAAACATAACGGCGGCCTGTAAGGCATACAAAGAACATTCGGGAAATAAATATGATACGTGGACAAAGAATAGCACCTGTGGTTTCTCATAAAATTATTTATAAATTTATCATATGAGCTCAAAAAAGAAACTTTTTATTAGTATCGCATTTTTATTAGTTCTTGCGCTGATATTAATATTTTGGTTTTCTAAAAAAAACACGTCGTCCTCCAGCGCCACTCAAACTACGAGCGTGAACGGCCTACCTATTATTCATGGAGAGAAGCCCGCTATCTCAATAAACACATTCGACATAACCACAAGAGATGGAATAATTACAATTAATAATATCTATAAATTACCCGGCGTCATACTTTTGGATTTTGATGGGGTAAATTTCAAAAATTCTCAATACTACCACATGGAATATTACCCAAAACAACAAGGTTTTATTATTGCCATACTTGACCCAGCTATCCAAAAAGCTAGAGAAATAGCAGAAAGTGACTTTCTTGAAGTGCTTAATATAACCCAGGATCAGGCTTGCAAACTCAATATATCGCTTACTGTGCCACCAAGCGTCAATGGACGGGCTAGCGGGGGAAATTACGGTCTCAGTTTTTGCCCCAATGGAAAAGCTTTTCCGAAATAACTAACCCGCATCTTCTCCCCCTCGGGAGAGGATGTCACGAGCACGTGACAGGTGAGGGCAAGGGCTATATTACTTGGGGAACGCGTTATTATAGAGAGCCAATAAAATTTTTCAAAAGCCCTTTCCCTCATCCGCCCTCCGGGCACCTTCTCCCTAATGGAGAAGGGGATTCAAATTAAACCTATGCAAAAAACTCTAAAAAAAATAAATTTAAACAAAGCTGCTATTTTTTCTTTTTTTGTCTTTCTTTTTCTCTTTACTTTCAATAAAGCCAACGCCGCCGGTCTCGTTCCTTGCGGGCTGGGTGCCAGTGATCCCTGCACGCTTTGCCATTTTATCGTGGGAATTAAGGGTCTGATTGATTGGGGAATGAGCATCATCATTGCCGTTTCCATCGCGGGAATTTCTATCGCCGGCGTACTCTATGTCCTTTCCTCTGGCAGTTCTACGCTCACCACCCAAGCCAAGGGCTTCATTACAAGCGTAGTAATCGGCTTTTCGCTCTTTCTTGGGGCATGGCTCATCATCAACACTACATTTTATTTACTTTCCGCCAAAAAAGACGATACCAGCGGCACCTATAATCTTGGCCTCACAAGCAAAAGCTGGAATTCTTTTTCTTGCTCAACTACTAGCTCTACAATGGGAGTTTTACCTCCCACCACTGACGCAACCATAGCTGATTATAATTGCGACAAGCTCACCTTTCAAACATCTGCTGTAAAAAACCAATGCAATGATGCTTCTTCCGCTCTGCAAACAATGATTGTATGCATGAGAAACAAGCTCGGCACCAAGATGACCATCAATTCCATTTCTGATAATAACGGGGGCGGCACCAAATGCTATCAAACTTATCCCAAGGGGCCGCAATGCGTCAATGATGCGGACACTAACTGTTGCCACCATGCCGTAAGCTCATGTCATTACGGAGGGGTAAATGTAGGAAATTCCGAGGCAGTTGATATTTCCACTACCACAGGGCTAACTGTTGATAACATAATTACCGCCGCTAACGCATGCAACGCTGGATATACTAAAGATGAATCTGTCAACTATAATCACGTACACGTCAGTACCACTAATTGTAGAAAAGATTAGCTTTTCTATTCCACATCGCTACAAAAAAATCGGAGCTAAGCTCCGGATTCTCTCAATTTTTATGTCCACCAGTAAAAAAATCTTTTTAATCTCGCTCACTCTTTTTTGCGTTGCGCTTCTGTTTTTTGGCATCTATAATTTCGCTTTCAAAAAACCCACTGCAGTCACTCCGGTGGTGGAACAAAAGGCACCGGCCGTTGTTACCCCACAAGTTGTGCCAAAAGTTAGCACTGACCCCATCGCCACCATCTCTGACGAAGCGGTACTCGCGCCGACACTAGTTAGTGGCACCAACGCCGTTAAATATTATTCCAGAAATAGCGGGCGAGTTTATCAGATTGATTTTGATGGCAACAGCAAGAGAACGCTCTCTGATAAAGAATTAATTGGCCTGAGTGCTGTGCTTTGGTCACCGGACAAAAATAAAGTAATCACAAAATTTGTGAGCGCCGGGACAACAAAATTCTATGCCTATGACTATACTAGCCTACAAAGCACGCAGCTGAAAAACAATGTTGATGAAATTGCTTGGCAAAATACGGGTAATCGAATTTTCTATAAATATTATGACGCCGCTACCAAAAAAAGAACGCTGAACATTTCCGACCCTGATGGCACCAACTGGACAAAATTGGCGGACATTGATTTTCGCAATATTTCTATCGCGCAAATTCCCCAGAGTGGCCTCGTTTCTTTTTGGAATAAACCAGATGCTTTTTTTGAGACCACATTAAAATCCGTTCCGCTGATCGGAGGAGAAGAAAAGGTACTCCTAAAAGGCGTTTTTGGCGCGGATTATCTTTGGAATGCGAACGGAACGGCGGCACTCGTTAGCCACTCCGATGCCAAGGGTGGCACAAAAATCCAGCTTTCACTTATCAATTCTAACGGCGGAGAATTTAGAGATCTTAACTTGCCTTCATTTGCCTCTAAGTGCGCTTGGGCAAAAGACAATAGAACCATCTATTGCGCAATGCCCGGTGAAGTTCCCGCTTCCGCTATTTTGCCCAATGACTATGACCAAGAAAAATTTCATACTGCCGACACTTTTTGGAAGATTGACACCACCACCGGAGAAAAAAATCGTATTATCGATTTGAATAAAATCACCAATAAATATGATGCCACAGATCTTTTCCTCAATGCCGATGAAAGCATCTTGTTTTTCACTAACCGCACCGACGGAAAACTCTATCGCATAACTCTCTAAAGCTAGCACCCCCTAGGCTCTAAGAGCCCGTAGCAACGGGCTCTTAGAGCCTGCTTTTTATAACAAAACAAACAAAAGCCAAAACACAACTGTCAGATCGTTTTTGAAATAAGTCGTGTCAACTATTCCATGGAGTAAGATATAACCCATAATCCCCAGCCCGATGAATTTCAGCTGGGGATTTTTTTGTGAGCGAAAAATATGGGCAAACCAAAAATAAACCAGCGCCAGAAATCCAGCCAAGGAAAAAACTCCGCCATAGAGCCAAAAGGCTAGATAGAGACTATGCGGGTGCGGCACAGCCCATTCCAGATAGGGCGGAAAATATTTTTGATAGGCCAAATACTTTTCCTGAAAATTACCGGCGCCGATCCCAAAAAGCGCATTATTTTCCAGCATCTTTTCAGCCGATTGCCAAATCATCATCCGCGAAGCCAAAGAAGATCGACTGTCAAAACTAACCAAAGATTGCAATTTGTTTTTTTCCAGCTGGGAAAAAAATAATATGACCAGTAAAAATAAACCTAGCAGGTATTTCTTCCAATTTATTTTTTTTCCTAACCTAAAAACAAAACCAAAGACGAGTGCGACAGAAATCCAACTGGCATAGGAATAGGTCAAGCAGAGCGCGGCCAAGATGACCGCCAGAGAAGAAAAAACTAGCCCCTTTTTTCCCGTCTTGGTTTCGAAAAATAAAGCGTACCCGATAAAAATAGCCGGCGCCAGATACATCGCTAGATAATTGGGAGAGTTAAAAAATCCCTGCAGCCGCAAATCAAAAGTTACGTTTCCGTAGAAATAATAGCCAAGTGAAACCAGCGCTACAAAAAAGGCGGAGGCGTAGTAACTTAAAAAAACATTTTTGAGCTTCTTTTCTTCGATTACCTGACTAACAACAAAAGCAAGCGCCATTGGCAACAAAAACCAACTTTTAATTATACCGAGTCCTGTCGCATAATTTTTATTCACCAAAACTGAAACAATCAAACCAAGTAAAATAATGCCGGTGGAAAAAATAAATGGTTTATGTTTCTTAAAAAGCGCCCTATAATCAACTCCTTCTTGATAGAAAATCAACCACCCAATGACACAAGCTATAATTAGGATGTCTAACGCATTAATAAAACTAATCCGCCAAAGATAAACTGGCAGCGCAAAAATTGTCAGATAAATTAAATTTTCCAAGTTAACTATTTTTTTCATCTGAATTGGCCAATCGACTAAATCCGGCGATAATTAAAAATAGCGACAAAACGACCGGCGAATAAATTGACGTTTCCACTAAAGAATGGGCGGAAGAAATTACCACGCTAACGGCGACGCAGAAAAATAAAACCTCTTTTGATTTTTTGAGAAAAATGAAAAATAGTGTTCCTAAAAATCCCAGCCACGCCAAAAGACTGACGATTCCTGTTTCTGCCGCAATATCGAGATAGTTACTGTGCGCATAAATTGGATCGCGATAATCCGCCGTCGCGCTAATCTCCAATGGATAATTGCCAATGCCCACACCAAGTAAGGGGTGGTCAACAATAACCACAAGCGCCTTTCTCCAAGTTTCAATCCGACCCTGATTTGAACCTTCCTGGAAGTTAAAACTAGAAAGAAAACGCTCCGAAATCGGACCAGGAATAATAAGAAAGCTCCCAAGACAAACAACCAAAATCAACGCGCCTAGTTGATGCTTTTTTTTCAATCTACTAAGTAGCACGCCAATAGCTACCGCGAAGCCAGCAAATAGCCCCAAATATCCGCCGCGCGAAAAAGTCAGTAAATCCGTAAGTAGCAGCACAAAGAAAATAAACAAATAAATTTTATTTTTTAACTTTAAAAACAGTCCCAAGGCAAGCGGCAGCAGCATTCCCAGAAAAAATGCCAACATATGCGGGTCAGGAAAAGTGGCAATCGCCCGCAGATACGTCCGACCGGAAATATTCACCAGCCAACTTGGATTTTTGAGCACTGCCGCTGTCACATTTCCGCCCAGAAAAATCGGCGAAACATAGTTCGCCCAAAATTTATATGTCGCGTCTAGTCCAAAGATAAATTGAGCAGCGAATTGAGCTGCGCCAAGGAGTGCCACCAAAAATCCACCCCAGACCAAAAATCTCACCACTTTTATCATCTGCTCCTTAGAAGAAACTAAATCTGCCGCGACAAAATATAGCGGAAAAACAGAAAATAAAAACAACAGCTTTCTCACCGACCAGTCGCTATTTTTTGAAACAACAATCGAAAGGAGACTCAGAAAAAGAAAACTGGCTAGAAAAAAATTTACTTTGCCGCTTTCAATGAAAAGCTTTTTCCTTCTCAAGCCTTCCACCAGCCACACAAAAAACAACAGGAGCACAAACACCCGCGAACTCGCCAAATCCACCCCCGCACTCGGATTAAGCGCAACTTGAAAGGGCAGATAGGCGCAAAAAATTAGAAGTAGGTTGAATAACATTTTTTAAAAACTAAAAAACCTAAATATTTTCAATAATACCGCCTCAAAAAACCCGCGATGTTTTTGAAAATAATAGTCCTGTGACTGATAATAGTTCTTTTTTTGTTCTTTTCTTTCCAAGAAACTTTTTCCCCCATAGTGTAACACAGAAAATTCAGGGAGATATGCTACTTTTTTGCCCAAAAGTTGGGTGCGATTACAAAGATCCACGTCTTCAAAATAGGTAAAGAATTTCACGTCAAAACCGCCTAGTTGCAAAAATAACGCTCTGGGGATGAACATTGCCGTTCCCGCCACCCAAGAAACTTCCACCTTCTCACTGCTTTGCCAATATTTTTCATCCCCGGTTTTTCGCAAATTATTTTTTAAGACACTTCCGAGCGTAATCTTCCCTCCCGCACTCCATTTTTGCACACTACCGCCTGGTTCCACAAGCTTGGCGCCGATCACTCCCAAGGTCGAGTTATTTTCAAATTCCCGCGCGACAAGAGAAATGTCAGCTGAAATAATTTCCGCGTCAGGATTGAGAAAAAAAAGAATTTCTCCGACTGATTCTTTCGCTCCCAAGTTATTCGCGTTACCAAAGCCGCTATTTTGTGAGCTTTGAATAATTTTTATTCTAGGAAACTCATCCGTCAACCCACTAACCTCCGCTCTGGCGCCATTATTAACCACAATCACTTCAAAAGATATGCTGGAATCAATTTTCGCAAAAACAGAAAGCAAGCATTTTTCTAAATATGCCCGACTTTTAAAGTTCACAATGATTATAGACAGTATTACTTCTTGCATTTCAGTTTACTAAAATCCCGATAAGCTTTTTGCACGGCTAAATTTATTTCCGTCTTATTTTTTCTCACATCATTCCAGTTTTTCACTCTTCGCAAAAATGTATACGCGGGAATCCAAAGCTTAAGACAATTTGGAACATTTTTGCGAAAAAATAAAAGCCCAGAAAGCACTAGCCAATACACCTTATTTTTTCTAACCTCTTCACTTTTTTCCAGGTGAGTAATCTGTGCGCCGGCCACAACCAAAAGTCCAAAGCCAGCTTTTTTCGCCCTAACGCTAAAATCCGCGTCTTCCCAATAAAGGAAAAAGTCTTCGTCCAGAAGGCCGATTTTGGTAAAAACTTCCGCTCGCACCAGCATCGCGCATCCAGAAATAAAATCGGATCTGGTAAAATTACTTTCAATCAGCTCTTTCTTGTGCTCTGTCTTCATGCGGAGCCAATCAATTTTTCCGCCGGAAAACCAAACTGCACGACCATCCCTGGCAAAAATCAACGGGCTCAAGATTCCTACCGTTTTATCGCTCTCGGCACTTTCAATCAACCGGCTCAAAAAATCCTTTTTCACCACCGTATCATTATTAAGCAGTAAAACATATTCCGCCATTCGCTCCAGGGAGTATTTTATTCCCACATTATTGCCGGCGGAAAAACCCAGATTGTGTTCATTTTTGATAAAAGTGGCGCGCGAAAAGCTTTGCCTTGCGCTTTCCAGGGACCCATCAATTGAATTGTTGTCCACCGCTACGACTTCAAAGTTGGGGTAGCCCAAACAAAAAAGACTGGCGAGACTTCCCCGCAGACAGTCTTTGCCATTATAGTTCAAAACAACGATACTAACTTTCGGATAAAGGCTTCTCATATTCAGTAACGCTCTGCTTACTAATTATGCTAGTTATTTCTGAAATTTCCACTGCTTGAAATAATCCCAGGGCCAAGCTGTAGACACAAACGCTACCAAAGCCTAGCAGATAAAAATTGCTTGCGCGGAAAATAAAAAGGAATCCCGCCATTACCACACCGGAAAGCACGATCCTTGCGATCTTTTCTACTCGAGGGAAGTAATTTAATTGTTTAAAGACGAGGTAGCCCGTCGCGATTGCCACAAAAGCTTCCGTAGCAAAAGAAATTGCGGCGGCCGCTACATAGGAAAAGAGCGGGATAAGCACCAAATTCGCCAAAACATTAAAAACCGCCGCCGCAGAAAGAATATACATCAGTTTTTTTTGCAGATTTCCAGCAATCAAAATTGCATTAAATAGGTTGCTGAAAAATATTGCTGTCATCGCGAAAACTAGGATGCGCAAAACCAAGGCCGACTCGGAAAATCCCGCGCCACCGATGAGATAGATGAGGCCGTTGGAAAGAAAAAGCGTTCCCACGACAAGCGGCACGGTGAGTAGGGCAAAAACCTTGAAAGTCTTATTGGAAATATCAAAAAATCTTTTCTCATCACTGAAAATATGTTGAGAAATAATCGGAAAAATCAATCCCACAATCATCGATGGGAAAAAGGAAATGTTTTCCAAAACCTTATAGGCAACGTTATAAATTCCCACCTCCGCATTGCTTTTCATAATCGACAAAAGAATCGTGTCGACCTTAAAGTAAACAAAAACCACGATGGCCATAATTCCGATTGGATAGGACTCAAGGAGAAATTTTTTCCAATAGCCAAAATCAAACGCTAGCCGCACTTTGATATATTTTTTTGACCAAAAATATACCAGAAAAAAACTGGCTATCATATTAAACAAGAGCGAGGTGATGATCCAGGAAAAACTCAATCTCAGCTTAACCGCCAAAATCACAACAGCCAGCTGAACAACTTTTCCTAAAAGCTCTGAAATGGCCACCTTGTCCATCGCCAAGTTTTTTTGAAAAACCCCATTTAAGATCTGATAGCTGGAAGAAAAAACCAGTGAGGCCGCAATAATCACAATGCCCCATTTAACCTCTTGGGAATAAGGTAAAAACAGAATTACGAAAAATGAAAGCAAAAAAATTGCCAGCGAAGAAATTATCCGCATCGAAAAAGCATTTGCCATAATCTCCTCCTCGTTTGCTCCGGGACGAGATATTTCGCGCGTCGAAAATTGATAGAGACCAAAATCGGAGACGGCGGAAAAGAAAGAAAGGAACGCGAGGACAGTAGCATAATCTCCAAAACCGCCCTTGCCCAAATAGCGGGTAATAAAACCGATTGCGGCAAGTGCGAGCGCTGTAGAGAGTATCTTAGAAATACTGCTCACCAGCACGTTATAGGCTATTTTTCTGGCAATAACCATAAGAAATAAATTTGAAATTTGAAATTTGAAATTTTAATTCAAATCCAAATTATCTCGTACACCTAAGCTCCGGCGTAAGGTGGTTAGATTTTTTAATTTTAAGCATTTTATCATTTGAAATTGATTTTAAATTTTAAATTTCAAATTGAAAATTATTGCTCCAGGGGCTTTATCACAATCCTCCGTGATTCTCCTTCGCCGATGCTTTCTGTTTTGATTTGATTATTTTTTGAAAGCTCCATATGCACAATTCTTCTTTCATAGGCAGTCATGGGACGCATGACCACTTCTTTTTTTTCTACTATCACTTCCTGGGCAAGATTTTTCGCCAAGCGCACAATTGAATCGTTCTTTTCTTGGCGATAAGAATTAACATCCAAAATAAAATTAACCGGTTCTTCAAGGCGTTTTCGGATGATTACCCGCACGATATGTTGCAACGACTGCAAGTTTAGTCCGTATTGCCCGATTAAAAAATTAGAGTCCTCCGTTTTAATATCACACACTATCATATCCTTTCCTTCCTCTTGGGCGTCTCTCACTTTAACCGTTGCAATAAAGCCCATTTTTTCAATCAGCTCGGCAACAATCCCCACTATCTCTTTTTCCAGTTGTGCTCTTTCCATCTGATTTAATTCGCCCAGTGTCCGCTACATCCCCCTAGTCTAGCGCTGACGCTTAGGTTTATTTAAAATTTACAATTTAACAGCGGTGGCATTTTTCAGTTTCTCAAGATATTCTTGTTGAGCAATCATAAACAGGGTTGACACCAGCCAATATAGCGCGAGTCCGGCCGGGAACTTGATTCCGATAAACAGCGTCATAATAGGAGCGAGGTAAAGCATCTGCTTGGACATAACTTGGGCGAAATCTGGATTTTTGTCGTCTTTTTTTCCTAATTTAGCATCCTTTTGGCTTTTTGTCGCCATCAGCATTTTGGTTTGGATATATTGCGCTCCGGCCGCAGCGATTACGAGAATAATATGGGCAATATTACCGGCGCTCAGACTCTTGAAATCCACAATGCTGGAAAGATCAATAAGACCCAAAAATAGATGCTTGATCTGACCGGGATTGTGCATAAATAGATACAAATCACTACTATTGACCATTAGGCCGTTTTTGGAGATATTAAACAGCACTCGATAGATCGCAATCAGAAACACTAACTGAAAAACCATCGGCAGACACCCAGAAAAAGGATTGGCCTTGTTTTCCTTATAAAACTCCATCAGCGCCCGACTTTGCTTCTCTTTGTCATTTTTGTATTTATCCTGAATTTCCTTTATCTTAGGCTGCAATTCCTGCATTTTCTTTTGCGATTCAATCTGTTTTCTGCTGAGCGGCAGGAGGATAAGCTTGATAATTATCGTAACTAAGATAATTGCAATGCCAAAATCATGGAGTGGCACGATATTGTAAGTAAAAATCAACAGGTTGTAAATTGGTCGATAAACAAACTCGTTAAATAGAAATCCCATTTTGTTTTTATGCTACTCTTTTTTTAAAATAAGTAGTAAGATTATTCTTTAAATAAGCCATTTTTCACTAAAATTTGCCTGATTGTCGGCCCGGGATTCGCTTTTTCCTCCCAGGTTTTTCCCACAATAACCACAACATCCTGACTGGTAGCAATTCTTGCCAAATTTTGCTCAAAAAAAGCCCTAACTTGGCGCTTCATTCGATTGCGAGCAACTGCTTTCGAGGAAAACTTGAGCCCGACCGACACGCCAAGTCGCACCAATCCGAGCTGATTTTCCCGTATCCTTAAAATCAGCCCATCAGCAGAAAAAGACCTGCTATAGCGACAAATTGCCCCAAAATCAGCGCCCTCTCTAATTCGATTCTTTTTCGGTAACATTTTCAGGTTTTAACCAGTTAAAAAACTAGACTGTTGTCAATTTTGCGCGACCCTTTCTTCTTCGCGCTTTTAGCACGTTTTTTCCCGAAGGAGTGCTGTTTCTCTCGATAAAACCATGGCTTCTTTTCCTTTTAATGCTTTTCGGTTTGTATGTTACGCTCATTTATTTAACCTTTAAACTATTTATAACTAACCAATTAGAAGTTTATCAATTATTCGCCAAAAAGTCAATCAAAAAGCCTTTTTTGTCTCGCAACCACCACAAGGCCTACCGCCAACCCAAAAGCAAGCTTCTCTATAGCCAAGTTTTAGCAAAGAAAAAACTGGCAAGCTTAAGGGCTCTAAAAAAATAAAGGTAGGCTCAAAAATACCCCGCGCTTTGAAGATTGCTTTTGGGCTGGGCCTAAGCCTTGAGTCAATCTTCGCTAACACTTGCTTTTTTTGTTTTTTTATATTAGCTTTAAATCATATTAACAGCTTATCCCCAGGTTCTAAACGTTCCTCCCATATTGTCTTTTTTTGCTTTATGCTATACTTTTTCTAAGTAAGCATCTTTTATTTCATCAATCAAAATGACCAACGAAGAACTCTGGCAATCAGCGCTTAATGAAATAGAGTTGTCTATTTCTAAGGCCAACTTTATCACCTGGCTCAAGGGGACTAGGATTATTTCTAACACGGAAGGAAAAATTGTTATTAGTGTTCCCAATGGTTTTGCCAAGGAATGGTTGGAAAATAAATATAACGCCTACATCCTGAAAGCTTTGCGCAACATCCAACCAGACATTAAATCCGCCACCTGCCTTATCGCCACACCCAAAGAAGAATATCTTCCCCGCAAAGAATCAATGATGGATGCGATCATTGCTCCGCAAAAAAATGATTCGCGCATAGAAAAAAAGAATTTTACGGTAAACATCGAAAATAATCTTAACCCCAAATATACTTTTGAAAATTTCATCATTGGCGGAAATAATGAACTAGCACACGCCGCTTGCGTAGCAGTATCCCAAAATCTTGGTAAAATCTATAACCCGCTTTTCATTTATGGCGGAGTGGGCCTCGGGAAAACCCACCTCATCCAATCAATCGGCAACAAAATCCTCGAGAAAAACCCTGCGTTTAAGGTAAAATACATCACTTCAGAAAGATTCACCTCCAACCTAATTGACGCCCTGCAAAACCAAAAAATCAATGAGTTTAAGGAATATTACCAAAAAATGGATATCCTGATTATTGATGATATTCAGTTCATTTCCGGCAAAGAAAAAACGCAGGAAGAATTTTTTCACATTTTCAATTATCTCTACCAGCTCAACAAGCAAATCGTGCTTAGTAGTGATCGTCCACCCAAATCGATTCAAATCCTTGAGGAAAGATTACGTTCGCGCTTTGAAGGAGGAATGATTGCGGACGTCTCCAGCCCAGACCTAGAAACGCGCCTCGCGATTTTGAGAAAAAAAGTAGCCGATGAAGAGCTGGAAATCAGTGAGGACGCCTTGCTTTTTGTCGCTACTAACATCAAAAATAATATCCGCGAACTAGAAGGTGCCCTAAACCGACTAATTGTCTCTTCTCAATTGACCGGCGCGGAAATAACTGTCGCCTTTGCTAAAAACCAACTGTCCGAGCTAATTTCCAGTGGGATTAAGAAAGGTATCACACCAAAACACATCATTAAAGCCGTTTCTGCTTTTTATGACATTGACCAAAATGATCTGGTTTTGAAAAATCGTAAAAAAGAAATTGTCAGACCCAGGCAGGTGGCAATGTACCTACTGCGCAGTGAGATAGATTTTTCCTATCCTGGTATTGGTGAAAAGTTAGGCGGGAGAGATCACACAACAGCCATCCACGCTTTTGAAAAAATTTCTAAAAACCTCCTAACCGATGCCAAGTTAAATGAAGAAATTGCTCAAATTAAAAACCAACTTTACAAATTAGACTAATTACTTGTGGATAAGTTGTTGTAAACCATCGCAAAACACTTTTCTCGCATATTCCACTCTTGTGGATAACTTGGCTAAATAAAAAATTAAATCTCAAAACAACCACCCGAGCCACCACTTATCCGAGACAAAAAATCAATCCTATCCACCAAACACTCACAACCATTTCCCCTCAGTTAAGCGATATTTCAGACTTATCCACAACTTTCCTTTTTATAATAATAACAATAATAATTTTATATTAATTAATAAAATACTAATACCCCCATGAAACTCATTTGCACACAAGATAATTTTAAAAAAGCGATCACTAATTCTGAGCGAATCGTTTCTCGACAAAATACATTACCAATTCTAAATAATATTCTCTTAGAAGCGAGTAAAGGTTATTTGAAAATTACCGCGACTAACTTGGAAATTGGAATTGAGATTAAAATTGGCGCTAAAATAGAAAAAGAAGGTCGCATTACTGTTCCTGCTAAACTCCTGGGTAATTTTTCCAGCAACTTGACTGAAGGAGAAAATATGGACATTGAGGCGACAGATCAAAATTTGAAAATTAAAAATGGCTCAACAAAAGCGATGATAAAAGGTTTTTCCGCCGAAGACTTTCCTTTAATTCCCCAGAAAAACACCGAAAAAGCGCTAGGTATTGCAATAACCCAATTGAAAGATATTTTTTCCAAAATTCTTATCTCTGTGGCGCATAATGAAGCGCGGCAAGAACTGACTGGGGTGAATGTTACTTTTGGGGAAAAGGAATTACTTTTCGCTTCCACGGACGGATTTCGTCTTTCGGAGTATGTCTTGAAACTAAATGAAGGTAGTGTGAATCGGGAGCGCTACAGCGAGTTGATGGAAAAAACTAAAAACATTATTATCCCAACCAACACACTACTAGAGTTAAATCGGATTATTTCCAATAATTTTGAGGATGGGGAGGTGGGAATTTTTATTGAAGAAGGGCAGATTTTCTTTGAGGTGAGGGAGATAAAGTTGGTTTCTCGCCTGATTAATGGAAAATATCCGGAATATAAACACATAATGCCGCAAAACTATAAAACTACAATTACTGGTGAGCGCAAAGTGTTGCAAAACGCCCTGAAAATCGCGGGAGTTTTTGTGAATAATAAATCCAATGAAGTGGTGCTAAAAATTGACGCCGGTGAAAATAAAATAATTATCGACACTAAGAGCGCGGAGGTGGGCGAAAACTCAACAGAAATCAATTTCAAAGCCCAAGGGGAATCCCAAGAAATTGTTTTTAACTTGAAATATTTACTCGAAGGGATTAATGTGGTTACGACGAATAGTTTAGCCCTATCGGCCAACAGCGATTCTTCTCCGGTGGCAATTCGCGAGTTGGACACAAAAACCGGCGAACCGCTGAATAATTTTACCTATATTATTATGCCAATAAAAAATTAAAATTATAACCTATACTTCTTAAACCACATTAGGGTCATTAGAGTGTAAATTTGAGTATTAGTGTCGCTATAAGGGCTCAATATGCGACTCTAATTTACGAACCTGCCTGCCGGTAGGCAGGTAAGCACCCGAATGTCGCGAATGGTATAGATGTGTAAGTTATAAATATAAAAAATGAAAGCGCTTAGTGATATTTTAAGTGGCAGAAGATTGCAAAAAAAGCAGATTTTGGATGATAAGACTGTTTTTTTTGTGTTCAAAAAAGTGATCGAAGCGGAATTTGGTCAAATTGGGAAAACTAAATTCACCCCAGATTATTTCGCCAAAAGAATTTTGTTTGTCAAAGCCCAAAATAGCGCCTGGTCGGCGGAACTTTGGACGAATAAAGCGCGGATCATTAAAAAAATCAACGAAGAACTTGGGGAAGAGGGGGTGGAGAATATTAAGATGAAATGAGTTTTTTTGATGGTATATGAAATGTGCACAGTATTGAAATAGTAATTATGAAAAAAGATGTTGAGTGAGGCTTATGCTATAATCTAGCTATAGCATCTCAGAAGCATAATCTAAAAACTATGAGTATTGATAATCAAGATGAATATAAAATAGGTATGACGGAATTACCGAAAAAACTTGTCGAGAAAGAACAGTCGGTGTTTTTGAAAATTTTAAGCGATCCTCAGTATGGGCAAATTTTTAAAGAAGAGCAGTTGAAATACAAAGAGGAGGAAGTCGGTCGCGAAGCTACGGGGAAAGTTGATTTTAATGTGATTCCAACACAAGAAATACACAAAAGAGCCAAGGAAAGGTTTGTGAAAGAATTTTCCCAACAAGCGACGAAATATCCGGAAACAAAATTATTAGCAGAAAAACAAAATCTTTCTGAAAATAAGCAACAGCTAGATCAGTCGATTGAAAAAGACACAGCTAACTTAAAAAGCGCCCTGAAAAAACTGGACATACCGGAAAATGTTGCAAATAAGGCGCCAAGTATTCTGATGGCAAAAGCAAGCTCGGAGAGAATGGATAAAAAATTAGCTAAAACAGAAGAAGCTCTTAGGCAAGAAGAAAAACAAGGAGAGTTAATGGGATCATTCTTAGAAAGAGAATATGGAGCCAAAAAAGACAGTCATATCGAAAAAGCAAAAGAGGAATTGCCGGAAAAGGGAGTGGCAGAATTTTTAGCGGATAAGCCGGAAGATAAAAACAATGAACTAAAAAGTGAAATTGGGGAAAAAATAGAAAAAGCTAATCAAGAGGGAAGGCCGTTGGAAAAAGACCAAGAAGAAGCATTGCGCAAAAAAGCGGTTGGGGGACTTTCGCAAGAATCGACGGAACAAAAAGAAACAGAAAGCAGCGTTCTTGATGATATGGAGCAACCTAGCGTAGGTGAATTAAAGAATGAAGACAGAGAAAGTGGCGGGGAAAATAGTGAACAGAAATCAGCAGGAGTGGCCTTGGAAAAAATCAGAATGCATGAATTTTCCGGCTATACTAAGGATTTAGTGAACACTTTACGCAGAAGAGAGGATGATAATCTTTCGCCTATTATCGATCCTAAAGCTATAGGCTATTTGGCTCAGACTGCAGATCAGCTGGAAGATTTGTTTCGTAATAAAAAAGCTAAGCCAGAAGATGTTAACCAAGCTATCTTAAAAGTCGTAGCAGTTATTAATGCTATTGGAAAAGATTTGCCAAGAACGGGGATGGTTAGGGATAATTCAGAGAGTCTGAGGCGAGTTGCCTATAACCTGAGAAACTTAGGAGAAAGCAGCCGCAATATTATGATTCAGCTTGGTGGGAAGGAAGATCCTAATCTCAAAGAAACCGTTGGTCGTTTTGGTCAACTTCTTAATCTCACAGAAGAAAGGTGGGGCTATGTGAACAGAAAAGTAGGCATTTTGGAGAATAGATAGGCCAGCTAAAGAATTGGAAACAAAAAACAGCTCCGACGTAACGTCGGAGCTGTTTTTGAAGATGGAATATAAAAACGACTACGGCCCCGCCGGAATATTCGTGCTCACAGAAGTGCTTTTTGAATCGGAGTTGCCATTGTTATCCGTCGCGTCCACTTTTATATCTAAGCTAGAATTATATTTGCCGCTTGGAACATCATAGCTTGCGCTAAAAGAGTCGCTGCTACTGGAAGAGATAGAATTTCCATCAACACTAATGGTGGCTTTCTTGACGCCATAGGGAGCGGAAATTTTAACAGAAATGCTAAAAGAAGAAGATGTGACCGGATCTCCGCCAGAATGAGAAATACTATCGATGCTGATTTGGTATTTGGAAAAATCTTTTGCTTGGCATTTATCAGTTGGGGCGCCATCAGTAGAAAAGCCGTTATCTTTCAGCCAGCTTTTCACGCCCGCTTCCCAGTTTTTAAACTGCGGATCGTTCTCGGGGTTTTTTGGCGGATCGCCACGAACATCATCCTTATTAACATAATATAAAATATCGTGCGTATCAGAAAAATTCTTTTTCTTGGCTTTACTGTCAGGACAGGCATCGCTGGCCAGGCAATATTGGTTATTTTTCCCTGGGATTTCGCAAACCTTGAGTTCTTGCTTCATCTCCAATTTTCCATTCAAGACATCTTTGCCCGCGTCTTCCGGCTCATATTTGGGAAAATCTTCTTTGTTGGTATTTTTTAGCGCTTCGTTCATAAAAGCACGCCAAATCGGAGCGGCGACAAAAATTCCGTCCGCGCCTTGTTTCATTGTGGAATGGTCATTATTTCCCGCCCAAACCCCGACGGCGAGCGATGGAGTGTAACCCATTGTCCAACCATCACGCCACTCATTGGTTGTGCCGGTTTTGGCGGCGACGGCGCGGTCATCAAAACTCAAAGGGTTTTTGTCGCCAAAAACTGGAGCGCGCAGACTATTGGTGGACATAATATAGTCAATCATAGCGACGTATTTTTCATCGATTACCTTATCTCCTTGGTTACTATTGTATTTTTCCAAGACAGTTCCTTTACTATCTTCAATGCGCAGAATCGCAGTTGTTGGGTGGTGAATTCCATCGGTCGCAAAGGTGGAAAAAGCATTGACATGATCTAGTAGCTTCACTTCGCCACCGCCCAAAACAAGAGATAATCCATAGCGGGTTGGATCAGTAAGTGTGGTGATGCCCATGCTTCGAGCAGTATTTATTGAATCTGTCACCCCGGCCAGATAGAGGGTTTTCACGGCAGGAACATTGAGAGATCTGGCGAGAGCGTCTTTCATCTGCATTAGGCCAGAGTTTTTACCGTCATAATTTTTTGGATCATAAGGTGGTTGCTCGTCGGCGGTATTGAAATTGGTGTCTGTATCCCAAATATTGGTTTCCGGCGTGAAGCCTTTTTCAAAAGCGGTGAGGTAGACATAGGGCTTGAAAGAAGAACCTGGTTGCAAAAGCGATACGGCGACATTCACATTGGGCTCAAAGACACAATTTTTCCCCGAGATGCAACCAGCTGGTTCACTTGGGGCGAAATAGTCTTTGCTACCAACCATTGCCAAAACTTGTCCGGTTTTCGGATCCATCGCAACGAGACCGGCATTCGCCGCTTTATAGGTAGCAGTGTTTTTTGTTGCACCGTCTTTTACCACTTTTTCTGCCAGCTGTTGCTTGTCCCAATCCAGTGTGGTGTAGACCTTGAGTCCGCCTTGTTCCACGGCTTGGTCGCCATATTTTTGTTGCAAATAGTCTTTGATATACATCACAAAATGGGGCGCGGCAATAATGTCCTTTTGTGGTTTTATTTTGTCGAGAGTTGCGGTATTGATCGCTTCATTGGCCTGATCTTGAGTAATATAGCCTAAGCGTGCCATAGTTTTCAGGGCATAATCTTTGCGACCAATGAGAGCATCCGTGTGGGAGCCATAGGGCGAATAATAGGTAGTTGCCTGCGGAAGAGAGGCAATAACCGCGGATTCATCAAGCGTGAGATCTTTGGCGGATTTGCCAAAAAATGTTTGTGCCGCCGCTTCAATACCATAGGCGTTGGAGCCGTAGGGAATCTCATTGAGGTACATCGCTAAAATGTCATCTTTGGAAAATTTTGTTTCCAATTCCAGAGAAAGGATTACCTCTTTGACTTTTCTGATTAGTGTTTTTTCGTTGGAAAGCAGGGAATTTTTGACAAATTGTTGCGTTATTGTCGATCCGCCCTGGGCTTTTCCAAGATGGATAATATCGGCCAGCATCGAGCGAACAATCGAAGTGAATTTAATGCCGTGGTGGCTATAGAAGTCCTGATCTTCCAGGCTGATGGTGGCATATTTCAAAACGTCCGGCATTTGGGAAAAGGCAATCTGTGTTCTTTTTTCTTCGCCGTGGACGTCATAGAGCAAATGCGTGCCGGTGCGGTCATAAATTTTAGTTGATTCGGCAATGAAGCGATTGTTGATTTTGCCTGGATCGGGCAGATCTTTGAAAAAATAGGCAAAAACGCCGATTGTGGCTAAAACCAGCACGGCAACAATGATACCAAAGATTTTAAAAAGCTTTTTCCAGGGAATATTAAACCTTTTTCGCTTCCTTGGGTCTAAATCATCGGGTGAGAAAATATTGCGCATAAGTTGAATTTAAACGAAGTTAGTCGCTTATAGTTTAGTCTAAATTGGGGGAAATATCAAGGCGTTGTTTTGCTGTGAGCAATTTCTAGCTTTGCAACTTTTTTTTGAAAATGTCAAGTAATTCTTGATACATTTCTAGCATATGGGGTTTTTCTTCGGGAGTGAAAAATAAGCCTGGCATCGAGTTGAGCTCGACGATCCAGGGCTTTTTGTTTTCATCAAACATCAGATCAATCGAATATACGCGCGGCTCAAAAGTGGTGAAAACTTCATTGGCATAGGCGATAATCGGTCGCAGAGATTTGGGCAGTTTTTCTTTTGGGACGATAATGAGTGATCCACCCTGAGCAAGGTTAGCCAGAAGGCTGCCTTCTCTTGGTTCTCGAATGTAGGAATAGATTAGTTTGTTATTAATAAAAACTAATCGTAAGTCATGCATTTTTTTGCTCACTCCGGGCACGCCGCAGGATGAGTCGATAAACTCCTGGGCGATATTTTCTTTCTCAATTTTAATTTTGCTAGCATTTTTCTTGTCAATAATTTGCACATCTTTCCCGCCACTTTCGCTAAGCGGCTTTAGGACGATTTTGGAAGATTTTATTTTTGGCAAAATATTTTTCAACTCACACGAGTTTTTTATGAGCCAACTTTTTTTCGACCACTTAGCAAAAATTAAACTGGTGGTGAATTTATCATCAACAAGCCGAGTAAAGTTCAAATCATTAATGAATTGATATTTAGCACTAATCAATTCTTTTTTATGATAAACCTCCAAACGCGCTTTAGTTTTGTCATAGATCAAATCAGGCTGGATATTTTTAACTTTTTTCCAGTTGCCACCTTCGCCCTCATAGATCCAGGCGTATTTGAAAAGGTGCTTTTCATAATCATACCACTCGTAGGACGCGCGATACATTTGAATTTCATTTTTTTTGCAAAGCGAATAAAAATATTCATAGGAATATTGGTAGTCTTTATTGGAAAATGGCTTGGCTTTTTTCCAGTCGCTTTTACCAAAAAGAATCATCACTTTTTTCATAGTAGTTTTAATAAATATAAATTTAGATTTTAGGCAATCAAAAGATTTACCAATTCCTTCGCGATATTTATTTTCGGATAAGTTTTTTCGAAACCTTCAAATGAAGCAAAGATATTTAGTTCTATGATCAGATAGTCATCTTTTGTTTTGAGCAGATCTATGCCAACATAATCCAAGTCTAATTTTCTGGCCACTTTTTCTGAAAAGCGTTCCATTTTTTTGTCTGCGTATTTTTTAATTTTTCCTCCCAACGAGTAGTTATTTTTCCACTCACCATTTTGCGCAGTTCTCTTCATAATGCCCATTGATTTTCCTCCAATAACAAGAATGCGGAAATCCCCTTGGTTTTTAATGAAGGGCTGAAAGACTAAGTTATCCGCCCTTTTTGTTTCTAATAGTTTGCGTAAATCGGGGAGCGTGCTAATTTTCCAAACTTGCTCTCCCATGCTTCCGTCGCTTTGTTTTACGACAATAGGTAGCTTTATGTCGAAGTTTTCAAGGCTTTCGCAAATATGCTCAAATTTATTGTCAGTAAAATGAAGGGTTGGGATGGCTGAGAGATTTTTTTCAAAATAGGCTTGCGAAAGAGTAAATTTATTATAGTGAGGATGGCTTAGGATGAAGTTTCGGTTAATCACCTTAATGTTGAATTTACGACATTGATCAAATAAAAGAAATAATTCATTAGACAGGTTGAAAGAAAATTGCTGGTTCTTTTTGCGCAGAATAACTTCATAGCGAGGAATATCAAAAAAAACGGCGCAAAATTTTTTCAAATTGATCTTTTTGTCAGCTGAAAACAATTCACCATTTTTAAAAACGAGCGATTTCCAGCGAATAAATTCATAGGGGCAATTTATTTTTTTCAACTGGTCAATTGCCCTATCTGTTCTGTGGGATGATTCTTTCACGGAAATAATAAGCACTTTTTTCATAAAATAATCATAGCAGCCGTTAAAATTTATTTTACCACCATACGTTAGCAAGCTTCTTTTTTAGAGAGGTTGCTTTTTTGCGTAGTGCTGAGTTTTAGGATGAAATTTATAATATCCTTAATAACATTTCTCGATTTTCCAAAAGTAGGGTTGTAATGGATGTAGATATCCGGTTTTCCATTTATCTCTAGAATTCCGAATATTTGTTCTTTTGGGTCGATTGAAATATCTTCGCAAATTATATCAATACCGGCCAGATAATCACCAATCGCATCAGTGGCTTTAGCGCAAATGGAAACAATTTTTTTATTAACCAACTCTGTGACGTCGCGAGTTTCTCCACCTTCAGCTAAAGAGGAACTCTTTTTGATGGAAGCGATTTCTCCAGCATTTAAAATATGCTCAAGGGAAAACCCTTGTTCTTTGAGTATTTTTTCTAGCACTGAATCGATCGGAGTTTTTCGGTGCGTGCTTGTTTGTTTTTCTTCGATAAGTTTTTTAATGGTGGACACGCCGTCCCCGAAAACTCTGGGCGGGATCATTTCGAGGGCGCCAATGACCCGATTATCCAGCATAAGCACGCGATATTCTTTGCCAAAAATCATTTCTTGAGCGATGAGAGACCGGAAATTGGAAATTTCTTCCGTTAATATCGCTACCGCCTCCTCGGGGGTTTTGATGTAGGGAAAGATTCCCTGACTATTGGAACCGGAAGAATCCTTGATGATTATGGGGTATTTAAGGCTAAAAAGCTTAGTAGTTGCATCCGCTATTTCGAAATTTTTTCTAAAGAAAAAAACTGTTTCAGGTGTTGGCAAAAAACGTCGCCTAAGCAGTGTATAAGTCAGATCTTTATGTGTTGTTGCTCCGGCGATGCTGATAAAGTTTTTGGCAATTCTGAATTTTCTCGTTATGAGAAAAACCTTTCCGCCGACGTGGATGTTATAGCAACCTCGTTCAGGAATGACTTCTTCAAACGTTCCTCCCATTTCTTCAACGACCTTCTTGATCAGCGGCGGGTTTTTTATCATTTATTTACTTGAATCAATTAAAAATTTCTTCAAATTTACTTTTCCGATAATCATTGAGTACTGCATATGCGAACGGTCAATCAGCGTTATTTTTGTGGAAGTGGTCACATTGTCCATAATAAATTCGACGTTAATCATCGGGCGGTAAGTGTAGCCATTAGAAGATTTGACCGGGATGGTGGATGCAATATCAGGAATATTTTTATATATCGCCCAGCGCTTTTCTTTGTCTAAATTTTTCAAGTCTTCATAGGGCATTTTCAGTTTTTCAAACTCATCGATAGTTTGGGTGAAGCCTAGCTGTTTTGCCAGCTCATTATCGATCGATGACCAGTCAGCGCCGGTGTCAATCTTGGCTTCCACCTCAATTTCTTTGCCATCTTTTCCAATCAATTTTACTTTTTCCACTGTGCCGATCACTTTCTTTCCGGAAATTTCTTCCAGCTCTTCTTCGATTTCTCCGCCAAAAAGATCCATTCCCACGCGGATACCTTTTTTAATTGTTTTGATCTTGATGCCAGCCGCTTTTTTCAGGCGCCATTTCAATCCATCAAGGTTGGCGACTTGGATAGCCAGACCCGGGCGGGCATTTAGTTCTAAAATTACCGGCCCACGTTCTTTATCAATTGCAATGTCCACACCAAGAAAACCCAAGCCGGAAATTTCTTGCGAGCGCACAGCCAAGTTTAAAATATCCATCCAATAGGGGATTTTAATTCCCGAAAGCAAAAGTCTTGTGCCGGGAAGATATTCAATAATTTTTTGCTTGCCCGCAACGGCTGTCGTGGTGACCCCAGAAGCCAAGTCGATGCCGACCCCAATTGCGCCTTGCGCGAGGTTAGCTTTTCCATGGGATTCTTTGGTTGGCAGGCGCAGCATGGCCATAATGGGCATTTTATTAAAAACAATAATCCGGATGTCGGGAATACCTTTGAAGGCATAGGGTTTAAAAAGTTTCAAAAGTTTCAGGCGTTCTTCAAAAAAAGCCGTGTCGGGAATGCCAGACAAGGAATAGGACCCGTCCAAAATATTTCGTGTGTGATTTTTGAGGTCATCAATCGTCACGATTGACCCATCGGCCTTTATCCAGGCGTCAGCTCTATTCTTCTTGCGTCCATAGATAACAATAATGCCTTCACCACCAAAGCCGCGATTAGGTTTCAGAACAAAGCTATCGGGCAGTTTTTGCCAATCAAAATTATCCAAATCTTCTAGGGTTTTGATTTGGGAAATGAGGGCGGGAACTGCGATGTCGTTTTTCTTGAGGATTCTTTTGCTAAGAAGTTTGTTGTCAGCAAGGCGCTTAGCGGAAGTGCGATTAAGTGGTCGGATGTACTCCAAATTGCGGGAATTCATTCCGAGAACGCCACGACTTTTTTTAATAAATTCAAACATAAGGTTTATCCCGCACTAACTTTGTGCTGGCACAACGTGCCAAGTAGCTTTTTATGATAGATAAATATTTTTTTCAACTTTTTTGTTTAGCGCCAGCAGTTGCTGATAAAAAGCACAAAGTTAGTGCGGGACAAGTTAGTTTCTTTTGATAATCTCTCCGAAACGCAAATATTCACTGAAGCGCAATCCCGTCCATTTGCCTAAAATAATATTCATTGGGATTGTGAAGAGAATAGTCCAGGGATAGCTAGCGATAAATTGGATAAGCGCTTCCCAACTGGCAAGGTAAAATCCCAAAATAGAAATAATCAATGTTTCAGTGGCGAGAAGAATAGCGGCGCGGTCACCTTTTTCAATCTGCACCGCGATGAATTTTTCCACGAGCGTAATCATGATGAGGATCGGGAAGATTGACACCGAAGCGAGGCCGGTTCTTTTTAGGCTTCCGCCGATGACCAGCATAACGAGAATGGAAAGCGCAACGATTGTGAGCATAATGGCCACGCGGGGAAGGTAGAGCAGGCGAAAAGATTTAAGTGCGATTCTCATTAGCATCCCGATCAGGATAATCACCACAAAGATTACGATGCCATATTTGATGCCATTGGTTGCCAAAAAGGCAAAGGTAACGAGCAGTGGTGTGTAGATACCAAAAGCTTTGATTCCCACGACTTGTCGCAAAAAGGCGATTAGTGTCGCAATGATCGGAAGCATCAGAATTAACCTGATTGTTTCAAAAGGCACGCCTTCATTGAGAAAAAAAGTCAAGATGGGGCTGATGTGAAAATTGAGTTCGTTCATTGTTTAAGTTTTAAGCTAATTATGGCGCGACTGTTAGCATGACACACGGCAATCGCCAGTGCGTCAGCCACATCATCAGGCTTCGGGATGCATTTCAAATGCAAAACACTTTTAATCATTTGCTGCATCTGTTTTTTTTCAGCTCGGCCATAGCCCGTGAGAGCTTGTTTGACTTGGAGCGGAGTGTAACTAAACACCTTAACATTATTTTGGCTTAGTGTCAAGAGAATTGCTCCGCGAGATTGTGCCACCTGGATGACGGTTTTTTGGTTTTTGAAGAAAAAAAGGCTTTCAATCGCCGCTTCCTGTGGTTTGTGTTTTTGGATTATTTTTGCCAAGTCGTCTGAAACCTCCAAAATCCGCGCGTCATCACTATTAACCTTCTCGGTGCTGATGTGGCCATAGGCCAAAGGCAGGAGTTTATCACCCTTAATTTCAATAATAGCCCAGCCAGTGGTGGCGGTGCCGGGGTCAATTCCAAGTATTTTCATGGTCTACAAATTACGAATTAATACTACAAACATACAAATGTACAAACAACACAGGACTTGCGCGTTTGTCTAGAAAGTAACCAAACCATGTCATCCTGAGCGTATCCACCATCTGCCAGTGACAGATGTGGACGGAGTCGAAGGATCTGCGTTCTATTTTTGGGAGCTTTTTATGATTAAGTAAAGCTTTGGGTTGTGGCAAGTAGATCCTTCGACTACGTCCGAGTACGGACTTCGCTCAGGATGACATGATTTTTAGGCGCGTAAGTTCTGAATTAGCCAATATTGTTATAAATCTCACTCACATCCTCATGGTCATCCAGAAGTTCCATGAGATTTTCGTAGCTTTCACGGGTTTTGTCGTCAACCGTGATGGTGGTTTTGGGCAGATAAATCAGGCCCGAATCAAGTATTTTAAGGTTAACTTTGGCAATATTTTCTCGCACGCGAGCAAAATCTTTCTGATCAGTAATGATATTTAATAAATCATCTTCCAGGAACACATCGCGCGCCCCAGCTTCAATGGCTTGCATTTCCAATTCATCGGCGTCTTTATTTTCCAGATCAATGCTAATACTTCCGACTCGTTCAAAATTCCACATTGCCGAGCCTTTTTCTCCCAGCTTCGAATTATTTTTTGTGAGAATGGTTTTTACTTCTGAAACCGTACGGTTTTTATTATCGGTCGTGCAAGAAATGAGCAGCATCAGTTCGCCCGGCCCAACCGCCTCATAGAGAATTTCTTCAATCAAAGCGCCCTTAATTTCACCCGTTCCGCGCTTGATGGCTCGCTCGATGTTTTCTTTTGGCATATTCATCGCCCGCGCGCGGTCAACAGCCATCCTTAGTTGAAAGTTGGTATCAAGTTTTCCGCCACCATCCCGCGCGGCAATAGTAACAAGCTTTCCATATTTAGTGAAAATCTTACCTCTTTTGGCATCATTTACGCCTTTTCGTTGTTTTATTCCCGCCCAATGTGAGTGTCCGGACATAAGCTCATGAAGCATGAAACATATAGCATGCCTGCCTGCCGGCGAGGCAGGTAACAAAATACGAGATACTAATTGTTTCGCGCTTTTTCGTTAACTTCCTTATAATTCAAGCGTAGCATTTTAAATGGGGAAATTCAAGGGAAAAATAGAAATAAAAAAAGCCAGGGGTTGTCATTCCCTGGCGGTGAGTCGTGCGACCCTTGCTGGCGCTACAGCAAAGGCGATAGTGGACTAAGATAGGATCCGGGTCCTTTCCCTTTCCTTCTTATGGATACGGTGATCTCATACAACAAAACCAGGATAATGGTTGCTATGAGCGTAAAAATGATTCCGGTAATCCTGTTGTTATTTTGCAGGGTATTCCCTCCTGGAGGATGATGTGAACTAACCTCTGTTTAAATGGCCTTGTAATCGGGCGCTTGCCCGCGCTGTGTCGTTGAGACTCCGTAATGATATGTGTATCATCGATCTCAACAATTTTATGGCAAGTTGCACCAAAATAAGGTGGCATAAAAATCATAATTCCACCATTTACCAGTGGTTGAATTTGTACTTCTTTTCCAATTAAGGCCTTTAATGTGTAAATCATTTGTTCCCCCTTGAATTTTAAATTGTGATTTTCCATGGCTTTCCGACGCATTCAGCGCAGAGAAATCGGCCGTCTAGTTTGTTTAGTACGGCCGTCTTAACAGAACTGCCAAGTCGTGACCAAATGCTGACCCTTTCCCTTTCTTTGTTGAAAAGTTTTTTGACGGAGACAAAAGTCCATTTGCCAACGTTACCGCTGCATCTATAGCAAAGACTAGAATCAGATTTTTGCTCGAGTCGTATGCCTGCCTTAAAGTAGCGTCCATCATAAGTAATATTAATTACGTTTTCTATCATATTCAACCTCCCTTGATTATAACGCTATAGAAGTATAAAGGGCATATTTCCCTTGTTTTTTAAGTAACATTCTAATTCAGCTTTGATAGAATACTATAGCTGATATGTGGCATAAGTCAATAGCGAAAAATAAAAAAAAGAAAGCGTACCGTGCAGGATACGCTTAATTGCCAAAAAATGCCTAGCCAGACCCTTCAAGCAGGGAATTCGACCTGTATATCTCTTGGGGACATGGATGATACATGCCTTAGTCCGATAACCATTGGGCGAGCTTACTGCACAAAGCTCAACAACAAGGAGAAAATTGCTTTAGTCCGTTGACGGCCGCTACTCAGTCTTTCGACCTTTCGCCTTTGCTAGGAGAGAAGAAATCGCTTGCTTGCACTACATTCCTAGCCATGTCCTATTTGGATAGATATTAAATAGCGACACAGCTCCCCATAAAATAGGGCTTCATCTTTTGGCAATAGGTAACACTAGCAAAAAGAACTGGTGGTGTCAATTTTTTTTACAGTTAACAGAAATAAAAATCTAAAACATCAGAATAAGTTGATTTAACTTAGCGTTGATTTTTTTCCAAAAATAATTGGAGGATTTTGGGGTGGGGGTGTTTTTGGAAATAAATTTTGTCGTTGAAATTCCCAAGACTTGCCCATTGTTTTTTATGAGGAATTTTTCAGGATTGATATTCGATTTAGCAAAAAGCAAAACTATTTGATTTTTTTGTTTGGTGTACCAAGCCGGATTTTCACTAAACTTTCCCAAGTCGGACAAATCAAAATCAGCCTTCTCTAATCCTTCTGTGTCACTCTGCTTTTCTTCTGTGCCGTTCTGCGAATTAATCTCTGTAGCATTCTGTGAATTATTTTCTGTGTCGTTCTGTTTTTCTTCTGCGCCTTTCTGTGATAAAATCCATTGCCAAGCACCACCTTCTTTTTGATATAACTCATCTTCTGAAATAGAATTTTCGTGATCATATTTGAGTTTATCCGCCACTTTGCCATTTGGATAGCGCAGTTCAATTTTGGCTTGCTTATTTTCCAGTGCGAAAGCGCAAAAGTCACGCGTCAGCTTTTTGGTCTCATTGGCTTTCAGAATAAAGTTTTTGGTAATTGGATGATTGTAGAGATTTTTCCACCCGGTGGCGACGCTCCAGCCTTTGAGATTAATTTTTTTCTTAGTGCCATTAAAAAGTTCCAGCCATTCATTTTTCGAGTCGATGCCTTTGGGATTTGGCGAAAGTGAAACGATTTGCACTTTTGTTTTACCGAACTTTTCCACTACAACCGAAAAGCTGAGTAAATTATCTTCGCCGTCCCCGGTGATTTTGAGGCTGGCGGCATAGGCGCCGGATTTTTCATATTTATGCCGAGTCTTTTTGAGATAACTTTTGTGGTCATCGCCGAAATTCCAAGTGAAATGCTGGGCACCGTCATCCGCTTTCACTTCAAAATTGGCATATACCCCGGCATAAATTGTTTTGTCTTTTTTGATTTGTCCTGACAGCAGTTCATCGAATTGGTTTTCGGCGCCTTTAGTATCTTTGCTTGTCCATTGCCACGCCGAACCGTTCCAAGCGTAAGCGTAATCATATTTGGGTTTTTCATAGCGCACTGAATCGATCGGATTTTCTTTTGTGCTATCCTTGGCAACAAAAAAAGCCGTGTCCGGCGAAGTATTATTCAGCTCAAAATTTCCTTCCAAAACAAAAAGTTTTTTAGATTCTACTTTTTCATTCGGGAAAAGAACTTTATGATTTTTTTCGTCCTCGATCCACATTCCGGAAAGATCAATTTTTTCATCAGAGAGATTCTTTATCTCTACGAATTCTTTTCCATCATTTTTGGTTTTTGGCGCAGGAAAAATTTCGTTGATTTTTAGTTTGCCGGCGTAATCTTTTGCTACTGGCGGGGGAGGTGGCGGTGGAGTGATATAATGGCTATTTCGCGGAGAAGGATTACTTTGCAGGACAAAATCTAGATTATTATTTTCAGGATGATTGTTTGTTTTTCTTTCTATCGATTGATCGGTTTTTAGTCCACCAGATTGATTAATTTCAAAACCCTTTGTTCCGGCGGATAAAATAGGTGGATTTTTGAGAAGAGGCGGTTTTTCGCCCCAACTTAATTTATCGATAATATTACCGTCCTTATCAGTGAGAATAACTCCGCCAATACCAGTCAAAGAAGCACTGCTATAGGCGGCGTCAAAAAAAACTTCAACTGCGCCTGTGCCAAAAAGAAAATAATCCTTGGGACCAATAATTTCTTTTATCCAAGAAATCTGCTTTGAAGTTGCCCTTCCCGATGAATCGACAAGCTTTAGTTTTATTTCTTTACTTTTCAGATTTATCGGAGAATCACTGGGATTATATAGCTCGATAAATTCATTACTGGAGCTGGTAATGCCGACTGCCACTTCGGAAATCAAAAGATGGTTATCTTCCGCTAAACAATTTTTTCCAAAACAAAAAATCGCCACCGCCAAAAAAGGTAAAAATATAAACAAACTTATTTTTGTTTTTATATTTTCATTTTTCACCCTTCATTTTATACCTAAAAAGTTGATAGCTAGGTTAGTTCCTCGTGGATTTCTTTACGGATTACTGCGCCAAGATTATCCGCCTCTTTCTTCTCGTAAGTTTTTTGCAAGTTCATAATCAAATCTTTGATTCCGTAGGGATTGGGAACATGTTTGAAAATAAAGCGCTCCGTTTCGCCGGCTGTTTGGACATAGAGATCGCCGTAGTTGAGAAAAGTTGGGATAATGCCCAAAACTTCCACAGTGATATCTTGCACGCGTTCCAATTCCAATTCACTGACATCGCGGGAAAAAAGACCGTTTTGTTCAATATTGACAATCCGTTCATTAGTGACAATCCAAACATCAAAATAGTAATCGATCCAAATGATGAAAAAAAACAGCCAGATAAAAATGAAAAAAATGTTTTCCCCAAAAAGAAAGAGGCTTGTGCTGATGTTGCCATTGAAAGCAGAAAGAAGAGGAGAGGCAAAAACTAAACTGCCGAAAAGCAAAAGGAGCATTGCAAGAATGATCAAAAACTGGCTCAAGATATCAAACCAGTGCCGGTGCACGACCATCAAAATTTCTTCACCATCTTTTTGTCCTTTGAAATGAAATTGATTGAAATTTTGCATAAAGTTAAAAAGCCTTAAAATTATTAGGAATCAAGTTGGTGATTATCATGTTCCAGTCGACAGAAAAAAACAGAATCAGATTGGAAAGCAAAAGAATTGCGGAGACAATTGTGAAAACCAAAACCAGCAAATGGCTGAAATGAGGATTGATGGAATATTTAACCAGGTGATAGACGATGAAAAAAGAAACCAGCGCGGCGCTTAAGATAAAAATGGCATAGAGAACAAGAATGATTGCGAGCATAATATTTTTATAATTTACGTGCTTGAATTAAGTTTGTCATCCTGAGCGGAGTCCTGTACTCAGGACGCAGTCGAAGGATCTGCTAACCGTAATCCAAAGCTTTCTGTTTAATAGTTGAGCTTACGATAATGGAAAACAGATCCTTCGACTTCGCTCCGCTTCGCTCAGGATGACAGAGTCTTGTGCATAAGGCACATCTTTTAAATTAACTTAGCAGGAAATTTGATGCCGAGGTGTTTGTATGCCGATTCTGTCGCAACGCGTCCACGTGGGGTGCGAGTGAGAAAACCGATTTGCAAAAGATAGGGTTCATAGACATCTTCAATAGTCTTGATTTCTTCCGAAGTGGCCGCGGCAACAGTGGAAAGGCCCACCGGACCACCGCCAAATTTTTCAATAATGGTGCGCAAAATATGTTTGTCGGCTGGCTCAAGTCCGAGCTCATCGACATCAATCATTTCCAGTGCTTCCCTGGCTCGCACACTATCAATTGTTGGATAATTTTTGATCTGCGAAAAATCACGCACGCGTTTCAAAAGGCGATTAGCCACGCGCGGAGTGCAACGGGCGCATTTGGCAATTTCAGCGAGTCCGTCGTCTTCCATTGGCACAGCCAAAATCTTTCCTGAACGCCGGAGAATTCTTTCAATCTCACTAGTTTCATAGAATTCCAAGCGGTGAATGGCTCCAAAACGATTGCGCAGGGGATTGGAAAGTGAGCCGAGTTTAGTTGTGGCGCCGATTAAAGTAAATTTTGGTAAATCGAGTTGAATTGTGCGAGCAGATGGTCCTTTGCCAATTACAATATCCAATTTGAAATCTTCCATCGCCGGATAGAGCACTTCTTCAATCGATTTATTCAAACGATGAATCTCGTCGATAAAAAGAATATCGCCGTCTTGCAGGTTAGTGAGAATGGAACCAAAATCACCCACGCGCTCAATCGCCGGGCCGGAAGTAGTTTTGATACTCACGCCCAGTTCTTTGGCGATAATATTGGCCAGCGTCGTTTTCCCCAATCCCGCCGGTCCATAGAGCAAAACATGCTCAATTTGCTCCTTGCGCTTTTTGGCGGCCTGGATCAAAATATCCAGATTTTTCTTGACTTTTTCCTGCCCGACATACTCAGAAAAGCTTTGGGGACGGAGGGTGTTGTCGAGGTTGATATCTTCAATTTGCTCAGAGCTGGTAGTAATCATTTGTTTAAAAAGGCTTTAATATAGGCGTAATAACCAAGAAACTATTAACAAGATACAAGAAACAAGTGACAAGATGTGGGACAAGAAACAAGATGCAAGAAACAAAAACCAAACAAAATTCAAATTACAAATATCAAAATTCAAACTTTTGGATTATTTGAGATTTGTAGCCTTGGGTTTTGGAATTTGTTTGTATCTTGTTCCTTGTTTCTTGTAACTTGGTTGAATTATACACCCATTTGACAAAAATCCCAAGATATGCTAGATTAGGAAGTCAATGTTTTGCATTTTTTGTGTATTGGCATTGGCAAGCAGTAAATTGCAGGCAATTGGTGGCTTCTATCTTTTGTCATCAATATGGGGAACTTTTTTCAAGATATGGGTAAAATGGTTAGTTTGCTCCTTGAGCATACTGGCTGCGTTATTCCTCGATTTTGTTTCTTTTCTTGGGCTCCTAGTTCGAGATTTTTGCCTGCAGATTATTGACCGTGATTTTTGGGATTTAAGGATTGGCATGATTTCATGCGAAATTATAATTGTTTTTTTGACAAAGGAGGTTTGTTATGGCCGAGCTCGCAATAGTGGTTATGTTGATTGGGGTTATGCTTCAAGCGTGGATTTATGATACCGCGCAGACCAAGGTTATGGAAGAAAACAACAAATTACTTCGAGAAGTACTTGAAAAGCACGGAGTTTTTATTACAGACGCGGATTTAAAGGAAAAGTAATCCGGCAACACCGGAAAAAAGTAAGAGGCAGACCTAGAGGAACTGCCTTTTTTTAATTGTCTGAACCGCTCTCAAGTAAGGCTAAAGTCTAAATTTGAAATTTGAAATGAATCCTAAATGACTAAATTTTAATTTATCATTTTTGAATTTAGCCTTGGTTTAAAATTTTAAATTTAGTCTTTAGACTTTTTCTCAAGCGTTAATATTATTTTTGAGAAAATCATAGTTAGCTCTTGGGCTTCTTTCCACAGAACTCTACACTGATCTGCATGCTCTTCATTCGCCCTGGCGATAATTTCTAGCCAATATTTAGTTTCTTTGCACTCCTTTTTGCAGATATAAATTTTATTCTTAAAATCTTTTCTGGAGCTTGCGCCATTAGCTTCGCAGTAATTTGCACCTACACTTGTTGAAGATCGGACCAGTTGGTTTATTAGAGGAGAGTTTATCGCATCTCTTTTTAGTTTTTTCAAAAATGAAATAACATCACCACTAAATTTTATAGTCCTTGGTTCAAGGTTATAGTTTTCAGATTTTTTTGTCATTTTTAAATTTAGAAATTGATTTTAAATTTTTTGCTCCAATCTTATCCTTTGAGGACAAATTTAGCCTTTAGACTTTTTCTATATCTCTGTCACCCTCTCCACCTCTTCCAAAGTCGTCTCGCCCTCCAAAACCTTCAAAATCCCATCCTGCGCCATCGTGATCATGCCTTCATCCATGGCTTTTTGGTTTAGTTCTGATGTGACGGCATTGTGCATTACCGCTTCTTGGATTTCGCGGGAGAATAAAAAGATTTCACTAATTGTGGTGCGGCCTTTGTAGCCGAGGTGGTTACACTTATCACAGCCGTTTGGTTTGTAAATTCCAGCTATTTTTGGAATTTCAACTTGCGCTTTTGGACTAATCGTTTTCAAAACTTTTTCCATTTTTTGTTTTTCTTCCGCTGTTGGTGCGATTTTTGTTTTGCATTCGCAAAGTGTGCGGACCAAGCGTTGGGCGATAAAGGCGTTCACTCCGGAAACGATGTCTTCCGGTTTGACGCCCATATTAAGCATTCTGGCGACTGCGCCGGAGGCGTTGTTGGTGTGAAGTGTCGAGAGTACTAAATGCCCGGTGAGCGCGGCTTGGACGGCAATCTGGGCGGTTTCATTGTCGCGAATTTCACCGATCATCATAATGTCCGGGTTTTGACGGAGCAGTGCGCGCAGAGCTGTGGAAAAGGTATAGCCGTCTTTTTCACTGACCGGAGTTTGGAGGATGCCTTCCATCTGATATTCAATTGGATCTTCGACTGTGATGATTTTGATTTCCGGATTTTTAATGAGGTTTAAAATGGCATAGAGCGTGGTCGTTTTTCCACTGCCGGTGGGGCCGGTGTTGAGAACTACACCATTAGGTTTAGAAATTTCATGTTTAATCTTTTCCAAGTTTTGTTTTCTGATTCCTAGTTTATCCAAATTGAGTTCCACGGAGGATTTGCTGAGGAGCCGCATCACGACCGTTTCACCAAAACCACCAAGAATAATGGAAACGCGGATGTCGACTGATTTTTCTTTCAGTTCAGTCAGTTCGTCATCAAAAGTGATACTGAAACGACTATCAATCACGCCTTGGCGCGCTTCAGTTTTCACGCCACTGAGCATTTTAACTTGTCCGAGGAAGGTGGTATATTCCGTAAGGGGAAGAGAAGCAATTGTTTGCAAAATTCCATCAATGCGGAAACGGATTTTGACGCTTTCTTTTTCCGGTTCGATATGAATATCGCCCACTCCCAGAATTTGCGCGGCGGAAAAAATAATCTTGATGGCATCGGTAATTTTTGTTCCGGCGAGGAGCGTTTGCATTTTAGCAAAATCGTTTACGTTGTCTAATGTTTTATCATAAAATTCTTTCTTGATTGGTAATGTGCTGCCAAGAGTTTGCGCCATCAATTTTTCATAGATACCTTCCAAAAATTCTCCTTGTCCGGTCACTTTTTTCACTTCGTCAATGGACGTGACGCCGGAAACGGCTTTCAAGATTCCATCTTGAAGCATTGTCACCATACCTTCTTCCAAAACGGCCATCGTGATTTCTGTTTCGCCAGCCAAATCAAGAATCATTTTTTCTGTTTCCGGGCTGATAGTGAGCACTTCAAAAATTCCCATCCGGCCCTTGTAGCCGGTATTGCCGCATTTTAGGCAACCTTTGGGACGATAGAGCTTGTTAATATTTTTGGGAATTTCCACTTTGGCACGCGGGGAAATGATGGAAAGAATTTTTTTGATTGATTCAACCGTTTCTCTGGCTGGCACATATTCTTCTTTGCAATCACAAAGTTTGCGCACCAAGCGTTGTCCAATAATCGCGTTTACTGCCGGAGCGATGAAGGATGGTTTTACGCCCATTTCAATTAGACGCGGGATGGAAGCAATGGCGCTATTGGTGTGGAAAGTGGAAAGCACAAGGTGCCCCGTGAGAGCGGAATTGACAGCGATATCAGCTGTTTCATCATCACGAATTTCACCGACCAAAATGATATCTGGGTCTTGACGGACAATGGCACGCAGTCCAGTGGCAAAAGTATATCCGCGGGCTTTTTCAATTTGCGTTTGTGAGACGCCCTTCAGCTGATATTCAATCGGATCTTCAATAGTAATGATTTTTTTGTCGGGGGTGTTTAGTTTGCTGATGATGGCATAGAGCGTGGTGGTTTTTCCACTGCCAGTTGGGCCGGTGGTGAGAATCATACCATTGGGCGCTTCAATCTGTTTTTGCACGATTTCATAGGCGAGTCCTTGCAGACCTAATTCTTCAATATTGACATTGATTGAATCGGGATCAAGAAGACGCATCACGATTGATTCGCCGTAGTTGCCCGGAATGGAAGAGGCGCGAATGGCAATTTTTTTATTGGCCAGACTAATGTCAAAGGTGCCATCTTGTGCCATATCAGCCAGATTGAGTTTCATTCCCGACATCATTTTGATTCTGGTGGCGATTCTTTTGTGGATATTCAAGGGAAAAAAAGCTACGTCTTGCAAAACGCCATCAATGCGGTAACGCAAGCGAAAATCTTTTTCTTGCGGTTCAATGTGCACGTCCGATGCGCCGAGAGTATAGGCCCCAGCCATAATCGTGTTCATCACATCAGTGATTGGCATCTCCTTGATTCTTTCTTTGAGCTCAAGTAAATTTTTAAGTGCTGCTTCGAAATCGGTGAGCTCTTTATCGCCAATGGTCAAATTCAGTTGATCAAGAATTTCCGTGAAAACAATTTTTTTGTATTTTTCCAAAACCCGCTCGAAATTATATTTGGAGATGATAAACATTTTTATTTTCAAACCTGTCTTCTCGGAAAAACTTTGAAGAAATTCTTTCACGCCTTCCTGCAGGGGATTGGTGGCAACAATTGTAGCCAATTTGGACTTTTTTTGGATAACAGCCACGCTAAATTTTCGGGCGTCACTTTCGTCGATCAGTTTCAAGCTATCAATTGAAACGGGTACAATGTTGGTGTCGATATAGGGCAGTTCTAATTTCGCCGCCAGCTGGGCAGTTTCCTCTTCTTCTGATTGCTGTTGCAGTTTGGAAACTAATTTACTGGAGATTTCCTCTTTTTCTTTTTCCGTCCCGGCAGTTTTTTTTGTGACTTGAATCATATTTTTATATTTAGAGGGAATTTTTATAGCCTTATTCTAGCATAAAAAGTCAAAACAAAAAACAGCCTACCTTTGATTCGCAGGAACGGGTTTGAAACCCGTTTCGCATATTTTGCTAATTTATGGATTTGGGTAAAGTGTTATAAAATTGAATCAGCGAAAAGATTAAGTTGGTAAACTAAAAGGAGCGGGTTGCAAACCCGCTCCTGCGATGCTTATTCGTACATTCGTATTTAATTCGCCTGCCTGTCCGGTAGGCAGGTAATTCGTAGAGACTACAAGCTTTCAATTTTCCCCTGAATCGTCTTCGCCGCCAAAATCAAATCACTTCCCGCCAGTTTAATTTCCAAAGTTTCATTGCTCGCAGTCGCCCCAAACAGCAAGGCGATTTTTTGCAGAAGTTCATTGTTTACAGTCTTAATCACCGCCAAGGAACTGGACGGGGTGTCGTTGTAGAGAATCATAAAAATCTGGCCGTCGCTATAATTTTCTTGCAATTTATCCAAGATGACTGGCAAGCTTTCCGGCGTTGTTCGGCTTTGGACAAAATCATCCAGGCTCAAGGCCGCCCAAGCGAGCTTGCTTTTTTCTTCCCAACTGAGTTTACTCATCACTCGTCCCAAAAGTTTCAAGATAGAAAGCGGTTGAGTTTTATAGAGCCAGCGGATGATGCCTTGCTGGTCAGCGCCACGGTCCATGAGATCTGCCGCGGCGGAAAGGGCTTTTGGGGTGGTATTTTTCTTTTGGAAATTTCCAGTGGCACCAATGATGCCAACCATAAGGCAGGTGGCGATATTTTTATCAAAGCTAATCGCATCGATATTTTCCAAAACTGGTTTCAAGATTTCCGCGCAAGATGATGCAGTAATGTCAACTAAATTAATCTGACCAAAATTTTCATTATTACTGCGGTGATCAATATTGATGACCGGCACTTCAAAAAACAAATCAGAATTGTTGAGATAAATTTGTCCGAGACTCTCAAGATCCGGACTATCCAAAACGACAATCAAATCGTATTTGAATTTAGCCAAAATGAAAGAAAAATCGCGCGGATCAATCGAGCCTTTTTCCGGAGTGAGGTAAACATTAAAAGCATCGCCAATTATTTCTTGACGCAGGCCGGTGATTTTATTGCGACTGGTATCAAACGACAAAACAAACTCGCGCGCGCCGGAGATTTCCGCGGTGATATTTTTTGGGTGGGGGAGAAACTCAAATTTTGTCTCAGCCAGCTTTTTACCGGAAACGATCGTGGCAGGAATGCTTCTGTTCTCCAAAAAAAACGCCAATGCAAAAGCACTGCCGATGTCGTCAAAACCGGGGTTTTCAGGAATAAAGATGAGCACATCTTTAGCTTCGGTGATAAATTTCTGAAATTGTTCTTGAGGAATGAGGCTCATGGGAAAAATAGAATTTAGGGTTTTTTAGACATTACTGTTTTTGGGTAGTATTTCAAGGTAGCAAGGATTTTGGCGGGTGTCAAATGTTGATATTTATCAAAGAGGCTCAACCTCCATAATGGAGGTTGAGCCTCTGATGTTGGTTCAGTGTCTCCTGACCTGAACCAACGGGGGATTATGGTAAAAATAAAAATCACAATTTCTCAATCTCTTCCAAAAGCGCGCTGAGAATATCTTTTTCTTTCACGGATTTAATTACTTTACCTTTGGCAAAGATCGCCCCCATCCCTTTGCCACCAGCCACGCCGATGTCAGCTTCACGGGCTTCGCCGGGGCCGTTGACCACGCAGCCCATCACGGCAATGTGAATATCTTTGTCGATATCTCTCACTGCTTGTTCTACTTTGTTCGCCAGACCAATGAGATCGATTTGCGTTCGTCCGCAAGTTGGGCAACTGGTGACAGTCACACCTTTTTTTCGGAGTTTCAAAGATTTCAAAATCTCCCAAGCCACTTTCATTTCTTCGACCGGACTCGCAGTGAGGGAAACGCGCAGAGTTGCGCCGATACCATCATAGAGGAGGATTCCCAGACCAATTGAAGACATCACAGTTCCGCGAAAAATTGTGCCCGCTTCGGTCACGCCAATGTGGAGCGGGTAATCCACTTTTCTGGAGAGCAGGCGATAGGCCTCAACCGTGCGCTCAATGTCGGAAGCTTTCAGGGAAACTAGAATATCTTTGAATTTATATTTCTCTAGGATTTTGATGTGACGCATCGCTGACTCCACCATCCCTTCCGCCGTGACCTTATCTTTATATTTTTTTAAAATGTCTTTTTCCAGAGATCCGCCGTTGATTCCGATTCTGATTGGAATCTTATTTTTCTTGCACGCCATCACTACCGCTTTAATTTTATCTTCCGAACCAATATTGCCCGGATTAATGCGCACCTTGTCAATGCCTTGAGCGATTACTTCCAGGGCTAACTTGTAATCAAAATGAATGTCAGCGACCAGGGGAATGTGGATTTGCTTCTTTATTTTTCCAATCGCTTTCGCTGCTTCCATGTCCAGAATCGCCACGCGCACAATCTCGCAGCCAGCTTTTTCCAGCTCCAATATTTGCGCGACAGTAGACGCGACATCGCGGGTGTCAGTATTGCACATCGATTGCACGCGCACTGGATTATTTCCGCCTAATTCATAGGGCCCGACTTTAACGACGCGGGATTTATATTTTGGCATAAAATTAAACTTAATCGATTGGTTTAATCTTACTATAAGAGCAGTTTATTTAAAAGTGCAGAGGTATTGTCAAATTACAAGTCTTATGCTAGCTTTTCAGGTAGCAAACAAACATTTAACATCAGAAGGGGGTGGTTCATGGTGAATAGAAGTATAGCTAGTGTAAAGCTAGTAAAGGATGATGGTTGTGTGGGCGACGATTATTATCTCGTCGTGTATAGCAATGGAGACAAGAAGGAATTTACTGCCAGCGTACTGTCAGAATTTTCCAAGGCTTATCTCGATTCATTCTGTAGCCAAAAAAAATAGCCAAGGTGATTCTATCTTGGTCCAACAGGCGGTCCAGCGAGGCCGTCTTCATTTTGGCGAAAAATGATAAACCCTTTCCTTTTTCCCAAAATCCGCTAAGCTTGAATTATATGCAAACTGAATTTATTACCGAAAAAACTCAAGAGACGAAAAAACTGGGAAAATTGCTTGCCAGTGAGCTTTTCGGTGGAGAAGTGGTTTGTCTTTTTGGCGAACTTGGCGCGGGAAAAACGACTTTTACGCAAGGATTGCTTGAAGGCTTGGGGGCGGAAAAACCCTACACTAGCCCGACTTTTGTGGTGATGAAAGAATACAAAACAGTGAACAGTGAGCAGAGAACAGTGAACCTGCCTACGCCAAGGCTCCGGCAGGCAAGCAGTAAAGAGAAATTAAAAAGCGGGAAAATAAGTACAATTTATCATTTTGATGCGTATCGGGTGGAGGCGGAGGATATTTTGAACTTGGGTTGGGAGGAGATAATCGCCGATGAAAGCAATATTTGCATTATTGAATGGGCGGATAAGTTGGAGAAAATCATTCCAGGGTGGGCAATTTGGATTGGGTTTGAATGGTTGGATGAAAATAGGCGGAAAATTATTTTGCGGCAAAAATGAGGTAAGACAAGGCATAGACGAGTCCGCCGGCTGGCGGACTCGTCTCTACGGATGATAAAAATACCAAAAACTTGCTAAGATTGCAAAAGCGTGCTAAAAATACCTAAGTGTCTCAGAAGCTAATTTATCAATAATTTATAAGAATTCTATGCCAATCAAAAAAGCAGCCAAGAAATATATGCGGGTGACCGAGCGAAAGACCGAGAAAAACCGCAAAATTAAAGGTGCTTTCAAAAGCGCGGTGAAATATACCAAGGAAGCGGTTGCGAAAGCCGATGGAGAAAAAGCGACGGAATACTTGAAAAAATCGATCAAGGCGATTGACAAGGCGGTGGAAAAAAACGTGATGCACAAAAATACCGCAGCGAGAAAAAAATCACGATTGAACAAGGCCGTGAAGGCGCTCGTACTTAAGAAATAGTTTTTCTTGTTTTGAAATAAAAAAGCCACCTGAAAGTTCAGGTGGTTTTTTGTTTTTTTCTGTGTCATCCCCGAGAAGTTGGGGATCCAGGCGCCTCAGGCTAAAAATAAAGAGAACGCTAATTATTAAAATTCAGGACTTACTGAAATAGAGAACCTGCTTGATTTACAGCTCATTTTTCTAATTTTGTAACTAGTGGAACCTGGATTCCCTGCCTACCCTACCTACCGGCAGGCAGGCGGCAGGCAGGCCGCCGGAGTTTATGCTTGTGAAACGGGTGCGGTAATGACACTTGGGGCGGGTGGCTTTTTGTATTTGCGTAAAGCATAACGCAGGTTCAATCGTCTCGATTGAACCTCGTGTTTCTGGCGAGGCTAGCTAATAATGGTGATAAAATTTATAGCACAGGCTGGCGGGTTAGCTTTACCAGAAATAGATGATTCAGGCGAGGACGCCTGAACCTGCACTTTTTAACTTATAGCTCCACAATAAACTTATCCAAAGAAAGTTTGATATCCGCTTGCCCTGTTTTAATTTTCGTGTCTAGTGCGCCGAGTTTTTTGTGGATGGTGATCAATTTTTTTTCACCGAAATTTCTCGCTTGCGCGAAACTTTTTTTCACCACGAACGGATGAATCTTTGCGAGTTTAGCTATTTCAAATTCGCTAAAAATTCCATTTTCTTGCAGAGAGGCGATGCGCAAAAGATTTCTAAATTGATAGACAAACATCGAAAAAAGATAGAATGGATCATCGCCTTGGTCAAGATGGCGATGGAATAGTTCCAGCGCTTTTTGCTTGCGATTAGCGCTAAGCGCCTCGATTGTTTCAAAAATATTATTATCCAAATTGGCCTTAGTGAGCAGATCAACTGCCTCGGCGCTGATAATCTCCGGCTGGGAATAGCTGATTAATTTTCCTAGTTCTGTCGTAAGTAAGGCTGTATCATTGCCGACGTAGGCAATTAGTTTTTCCAACGCTTCTTTCGAGGTTGAAGCTTCTGGATTAGCTTTTTTAACTTCCGTCAAAACCCATTGGTTTAATTTTATTCCAGTAAGTTTTTCAAAATTTTGTTTTTTAGCCTGCTCCAAAAGAAATTTGAAAAGCGCATTATTTTTTCTGGGAACATTTTCTTCCCAAAAAATTATCACTGAGTCGCTGTCGGTTTTTAGTTTCTCGCTATTTTCTTTCAAAAATTTCAGGATCTTCGCCTGCTCATCGCTCGGCGACTCAGCAATAATTTTTTTGAGAATAATTAATTTTTTTGAAGAAAAAAGTCCGGAAGCGGAAAGGGCGGAACGCATTTTTTCCAACGCGCTTTCTTTTGATTCAGATGCATCAAACAAAGACAAACCCGATCCGGATTTGTCATTGAGAGAAAACTTATTTTTTATTTCCAGCACTTTTTCCAAAGAGCGGAAATTATCTTCGCCGTAGAGAAAGAAAAGCATATGGTTGCATAAACGGTTAGCGCTCCGTTAGTTGATAACTTCCCATTTCAGGTTTTGTCCCGGCTCCAAGATTTCTACCCAGATTTGTCCAGGCACAAATTGCACTTCTTGTCCGCTTGAGTCATAGAAGAATAGTTTGTTTTTTGCGTCAGATTTGTCCTTTTTCCAAGTGCCGGCCATTTCTTTTCCATCCATATAGTAGTGGGCATCGCCGGTATCAACTGAATCAAACCAAGGATCGCCCAATTGGACATTGTTGTATTGCTCTCCTTCAACTAGCTGATCAGATTGAGCCATTAAGACGACGACGTTTTTGGGAGCCAATCTTTTGCCATTATTTCGGTCAGTGTCAGCCGTTCCGCCCCAGCTGCGCAGATAGGAATTGCTGGCTTTGTCATAGTCGTAGGTCACATCATAGGGCTTGGCAAAAGCGACGCGCAAATGTCCGCCATTCGGTCTTTGGTCAAGCGGAGCTTCATCTTTGTGAGGATAACCGACAAATTTATTTTGTAAGTTATAGCCAAAAGCTTTGGCGCCTTCCAGAAGTTTAGCAAATTTAGCATAACCAGTGTCTACGCCTCGCGCCATACCGGTCTTTCGATAGCAATATTGTTCAGCGGATTTTCCGGCGTCATTATTGCAATTCATATCGTCATAAGTTCTGCTGTCCAAAACATCTTTGAATTTTTGAATATTTGATCGTCCCCAATGAACAAAAATGGCGTCGAGTCCGGCAGCGAGACTAAGAAAGTCATGTCGCGCGCTGCGCATCGAACCGACATCTTCCGGGTTGCCGCAAACATAAACACCCATTAGACGAGTAATCGAAGCGGTAATCACAGGCATTTCAAAAACCATATCGGCATCAGAAAAACCGGAAGCGGGACGAGCGGAAACATCAGCTGGTTGCATCACAGCCACTGCTCTTCTGCTCTTATCATCACAAGGCAACCCGGAGAGGTAACTGACATCAGCGGGATTTCTGGGCGTGACCGTGTCGATTTTTTGGTTGACGTCAATTTGTTTTTTTGGTGCTTGTTGGCCTCTTTTTTTCACAAAGATAAAGGCACCAACGGCGATAATTATTATCACCAATGTAATGATAATTTTTTGCTTTTTTTCCATCAATTTAAATTTTAAAAGTTACTTATCTATTATATAGTAGTAATTAAAATTAGGGAAGGACGCGGGATGTGATGGAAAATACACAGGAGAATACACGCCATTGACAAAATCCAGCCATTTGCTATATTGGTGGCATGCATAGTTTAATTTTTCAAACCAAGCGCGTCAATAATAATTCCGGGATTACCCCGGATCGGCTTTGGTTTTTGAAAAATGAAAATTAGCGCATAAGAAAGAATCATTTTTAAAAAATCGGAAGCCGGTCCCAGGGACTCGGTTTTTTTGTTTCTTGACAACTTAGAAAGATATTTTTTAGGAAAGGGGGTGGCCTATGCCATCAACAGCTTTGTTTGTTTGCCAGATCTGTGGCAAAAAAGTCAGGTGTATTTTTATCCACAACAGAAAATGTGATGGGCGTTGTTTTCTAGATAGCTGTGTCTGGGAAAAAGCCCAGCCGGAAATAATTCTAACCGATGAGCATGAGGCATGTAAAAATCCCGATCATCATCACATGGACGGGCATGCCTAGGAAAGGAGAAGGATATGGAACCTATGGAAAAAGCCAAACATTCACTGGATGAAATGGAAGTATGTAATAGTTGCGGGAGGGTGGCATATTCTAAATTAAGACTTCCTGCGTCAGCAGTATTTGCTGAACCGGTAAAAAAAGTGATACTAATTATCTGTAATAAATGCAAGAGAGGAGGTGTCAGATGAGGAGAACATGTAGCAATTGTGGAGGACATCTGTTCGTCCCAAGGCTTTGCGCAAATGTCTGCAGGCGCAAAGACGATGCTTTAATCACCCTTCCCGTTGAGCAGGCCAGCGGGTGCAGCTTATTCAGCGAGGAGGATGAGAATTCAAATCTTGATTATCTTGTGATTCTCGGTTTAGTGGGAGAGGATGTCTTATGCAACTAAGCATTCCCTTTACGGGGTGGGAGTTCTAATTTTAGAATTCTCACCCTCTTTTTTTGCTTGTTTTTATGCTAAGATGGAGTTACTGAAATAATTTTAGTATTATGAAACTAGGAAAATATAAACATTACAAAAGTAAGAATTATGAAGTGCTTGGCATGGCGCGTCACAGCGAAACGTTTGAATGGTTGGTTGTTTATCGCGCGCTCTATGATAGCGAAGAATTTGGCAATCATGCTCTGTGGGTTAGGCCGAAAAAGATGTTTTTGGAAAAAGTCATAATCGATGGCAAAAGAGTTCCGCGGTTTGAATTTATCGGATGACAAAAATATTATTTCTGACACTTGGCGCAAAAGAACACACTTCTTTGCGCCATTTTTTTGCGCAAAATTTTTCCGCCACATTTTTCTGGACACGGCAATTTATCTCGACGATAAACTTTTAGGACTTCTTGAAAATGTCCCGGCGCGCCGGAAGAGTCGCGATAATCACTGTCTGATGTTCCACGCATTTCGATGGCGAGCTTCAAGATTTTTTTGGTCGCAAGAAAAATCTTTTTGCGTTCATCCTTTTTGAGACTTTCATTTTTGCGTTCCGGCAAAACGCCGGCGGCAAAAAGAATCTCACTGCGATAGATGTTGCCAATGCCGGAAATTATGCTTTGATCGAGTAGAAAAATACCGATGAGCATTTTTGGCTTTGCATCTAGCAGTTCATTGAATTTAGCGAGTGTGAATTTCTCACTCATTGCATCAATCCCAATCTTTTTTTCTGCCAAATATTTTTCAATTTCTTTCGTTTCCAAAAGCCGCATCGTAGCAAACTTTCGCAAATCAGAAAATTCCAGAGTTTTGTTTTTATCTAAATACCAGATGTGATGAATATATTGATTAACTTTGTCGTCGAAATAATTTGTATTTCCCTTCGTTTGTTTCTTGCTTCTTGTTTCTTGTATCTTGATGAGAAGGTGTCCCGTCATCCGCAAATGAATACGCAGCGATTTTCCATCAGAAAGATTGAGAAAAATATTTTTCCCCACCCGCTGGGCCAAAAGTATTTTTTTATTTTTCATTTCACGTTGAAATTTCAAAAGCGTTGCGCCTTTAATGGCCGAAGGAAAATCGGACCAAAACTTTGTGATAGTCAGGCCTTTGATTTTTTTATTAAAGTCAGAAACAATCGTTTCGACTTCTGGTAGTTCGGGCATAATATTTTTATAAAAAATTTAAAAATATTGTCATTCTGAGCGTAGCGCAGCGGAGTCGAAGAATCTGCTATGGGTTATCGTGGGCTTTGCTATGTTTTTCGGGAGCTTACGGCAATGGATGACAGATCCCTGCCTACCGGCAGGCAGGCTTCGACTACGTCCGTCCGCCAGCTGGCGGATCGCTCAGGATGACATTCCTAGATAATTTCCCCTGGAATCAAATTCCACATAGTTTTATGCAAGCTCAAAAGGCTTTCATAAATTTCCTTGCTTTCAATGATGAGGCCGAATTTTTCTTTGGATGAAACGGCGGCAATTTTGTTTTTACCATAAAGATTGAGAGTGATTGAGAGTTTGAACAAATTAGGATCCATTAGTTTCGAGCGATGCAGTCGCGCTTGGTTTGTTTTAGTCAATTCTCGAAAATGTTCGTTATCTGGCTGGATGCAATCAACCCAAACCTTTTTTTTGACCCGCGTGGCGGTAAAAACCTCATTCATCCAATTATTATCAAACTCATTTTGCCAAACTTCCGAATACCAAGCATAGAATTTTTCGTTGGAATTGTCGAGGATATCGCGAAAGACTTCCTTGATTCCTTCGTCACCTTCAAAAAAACGAATAACAGGTTTTGTGTCAATTAAATTGGTGATTGAAAGTAATTCGGGCATCATTCGATTAACCGCTTCCATTTTTTCCTCTAGTCTATGCTTAATTTTTTGCGGATTTTCTGCGTAGTAAAAAGCTTTATTTTTCCGCTTAGATTGGCTAATTAGGCCCTTTTTCCCCAAAGATTCCACGGCCAAATAGACTGTAGTTCTTTTGACGCCCGATTTTTTGGAAATCCGCTCAACGGATGTTTCACCCAGCTCCAAAGCGGCCAAATAGACCTTGGCTTCATTGGCAGAGAGATCGAGATTTTCCAAGTCACGAAAAAGCATAAAATTGAGCTTAAAGCTTATTTTGTCATCAAAAATAACAACAAATATAGTATATTATAGAGGCTCAAATAAAGCAAGTCTAAAGATATTTAAAAAAAGTCATCCATAAACTATGGACAATTAGACGATTTTCTGATATACTTGTTCGTTAGGCTGAAATTTTGAATAGTTCGAAGTGGAAGCCTAGCAAAGCTCGTTGACAATTTTAAAAATCGAAAACAATCGCTTGCATAGAGAGGTATAGGGAGGAAATATGAAACATGAAAGGGAGCAGCAGAGAATTATGGATGAAAGAACAATAGAGTTTGCAATACGAAAAGAAAAACATAGATTCGATTCAAGATTAGTAGCTGACGTTTCCACCTTGGTTAAAACCTTCGGAATTGAAATGGTGGAGGTTCTTATAGATTTTCACACTCAGGCAATAAATCATAGGGTTGACAAAATGAGCCTTGGAAAGGCGGCTCCTTGGCACAGTGGTACTATTGCACTTAATTATCTTAATGATTTTAAGCACCTGATAATTAAACTCGATGATCCAATCGGGCACATGATTAAAAAAACGAGTATTGCACTTAATCATTGCGAAGCTGACTACACTATTTTCTGTAGAGCATGCTATCTTTCATTTTGGAAGTATTATGTGGAAGAATATTATGACGGACTTTGTATTCGTTATCCAGTTTAATTAAAGTATTTATCGATCTGAGCACGCGAGAATCATCGCATCTTGCTCAAGCTAAAAAGACGAAAGGAAAAAAGAAAATGGACACAGAAGGCAGAAGATCCCTGATTCAGGCTATCGCAAACTTACTGTATGTGCGTGGCGTGGAAGAGTATGAGGTGGGAGATATTTTCGATGAAGATTTTATTGATGAGGTCATCGAAGAAATGGAAACGAAAAAAAGGAAATAATCTAGTATGAAAAGGGAACCGTCCATCGCGACTGTTCCCTTTTTTCTATGTTCAAAAAAGCTATTTCATGCAAATAATGCGCCTATCAATTTATTCAATCGCTTGCTTTTAAACTTTTTTAAATAAGATCTAAGTTTGTTTTTATCAAGTAGGGTCAAGTCCATTTCTTCCGCGTCAAATTTTGCATAGCCATTGAGCGAGAGATAGGCCAGATCCAAAAAAGCTTTTTCCGGCTGCGCAATCAGGTAGCCTTCTTTGATTTCATAGCCAAAAAACAAATCCGCTCGCAGATGGCGATAAATAAAAGTTAAGTCAGTGATTTCAACTTGGTGAGCGCGTTTTGTGGTGGCGAGGGTTAGTGCATAGGATTTTTGGCTCAAGACGCCAGTTTGTCCGAGCGCCCATTCGAAAGAGAGATAGCTCGGCGCATAGATTTCCAGCGCTAGCTTGGGAAAATCAACCTTGGCCAGATCTTGGCAATAGTAGCCCTTAATTAGGGCGATTATTTTTCCAGCTTTAACCAAGCGACTAATTGCCACGCGGAGACTCCCATCATCCAAGTCGGCTATTTTTCTTGCGTCGGCAAAAGAGAAATAGCTTTTTTGAATTTTATTTAATTTTAGCTCTAAGTTGCTCATAGAGTTGCTTTATGACCGGATAATATTTTTTTGGTAAAAATACTTGCAGTTCATTTTGAAATTCCTTCTTTCCGTATTTTGGCAAATCTTTTGGCAGAATGAAATTTTCGCGCAAAGCTTTCGCAATATACCAAAGATCAAAAATATCCCGGCCCTTTTTTCGTCCAGCTAGAGCAGATTCCTTGAGTCGTTGCAACTCTTTGAGCGTTGGAACTAAAAGTAGTGGTTCAGCAATACTCAACGAACTCTTGATGAGTGCCAATTCTGTTTCTAGTTTTGGTTTACGCTGTGGCTTGTGCGCCTCAATTTTAACAGAAAAAGCATGTTTTAGTTTTTCATCACGGATACTAATTAGCGCGAACATTGTTTGGCGCTTATCCTTGAGATCTTTCAGTGTCCAGTTTGTATTATTGTTGACTAAACTTGCGGCAAAACTTTTAAATTCCACAAAGCCTACCTTTTTCATCACCAAAAGGTCGATATCCTCGGAAAAGCGGGGGGAGCCATAAACTAGGCGCAAAGCTGTTCCGCCATAAAAAACTAGCTTAGCGCTCAGTTTATCTTTGGAAAGTTCAGATAGAATTTCCATCTCAACTTCCTCGCGTAAAATTTGGTCACGCGCGATGCCGAATTCTTTAATGTAAGCGCTTAGTTGGTTTTCGTTCATATTCAATGATACTTAATTATTAACATATTTGATAATAATAGTGTATCATATAATATAGAAGTTGTCAATCATTTCTTCGCAATCTTCCAAAGTAAATCAAAATAAGTTAAATAGGATTTGCGAAAATCTTCGTTTTTTATTTCGATGCAAAACATATCATCGCCAGCTCCTGTGCCATAGGAATTGAGCGTGATGGAATCGTGCCAGATGTCAAATGATGTCGGCGAGGAATAGCCTTCCGGCAAAAAGCGATATTCAGAGTTGGCGCGTTTCACGAGCTTGGCTTCTTCAGAACTGATGTTGCCAAAAATCAGTTTTGTTTTGATATTTTTTTTCGTGCGAATGCGATTACTTCTTTCAAACACGCCAGATTTGAGCATCAATTCCTTGAACCGCATCGCCGCGCCAGTGACAACCAGATATTGGGAATTTTCCGGCATCAGATCGTCTTTGCGCATAATCAATTCGCGGTAGGCCTTGGCGCCTTCATAGATCCTAATTTCTTGGCCTTTCTTTTGGCCGACTAATTTTGCGTTGATTTCTTCAATCAGATTATTTGCCACAATTTCTTGTTGCCTCACATTGTCCAAAATATTTTGCGGATTAGCCACGCGAAAAACCAAGCGGTTATTTTTAGTGGTTTTTAAAACCATTTTTTTATTTTCCAATCCATCAAGGGCGTCATAGGCGACTTGCCGGTGCATGCCCAGTTTTTTGATCAGCGGCCCCACCGTATTTTCGCCCAACTCCAAAAGCGCATTATAGATTTTGATTTCATTGGGTGTTAGGCCCAGTTGTTTTAGTTCGTTTTCCATAAAATTAGATTTCTCCTCGCCCTCCGGGAGAGGATGTCACGAGCACGTAACAGGTGAGGCTACGGAATAGTCTCTTCAATTCCTCTTCTCCCCTCGGGAGAGGATGTCATGTACTCATGACAGGTGAGGGACAGGCAATAGGTTAAGGATAGCTTAATATAAAATTAGTGTTTGGTATTTTTCAGACACACCCTCATCCGGCTTTCAGCCACCTTCTCCCGGAGGGCGAAGGGGATACAGCTAGGACATTCGTATATTCGTACAAATTCGTAATTCGTAGAGATCTACACAAAATGTCCACCATCGATTTCTGTCAATCTCAAACTGACCAAATTCCAAAAATCCCTTATCCTAGCTTAATTATACATCAGTTTAAAACTTATGTCAATATTGTCGCAAGATTACTGTTGACAATAATCAATATGCATGCTATACTCTGGAGTCAAATCAAGAAGCGGTTTCTTGAGGAGGCAAAAAATGTACATTACAAAAAGGAGAAGGGGATATGAAAAAAATAGCCATATTAACAGGCACCTACGGATTTTACCCAGCTCAATCGATAGCTACTGTTCTGCAAAAGTTCGGCTTTACTGTTTTAATGTTTTTCAATAAAAAGATTGAGTACGAAACAAATGAGCCGATAGCAGACCTGGTTATAGTTGATGTGTGCAGCTATAACGACAGATGGAATTTCGAAAAGCATCTCAATAATAATCAAAAAGAACTTGCTTCACATATTATCAAATGTGGGTGCGAGGGGTGTACAAATAAAGATTTCGATTGGGATGAAAAATTTGACATACTAGAAAAAGCATTGATTGTTCTGGAATAAAAAAACTACTATGCCTAAACAATCTCTTGTCGTTATTCTCCAATTTTGTACTTTACGGCGAGCACGCGTATCATCGCACTGTGCTCGCCTCCTTTTCCCAGGTTTCAAAATTGTTTTGAGGCTTGAGATCGAGGAAAAATTTAAGCTGTATATTAACAATAAAATGAGGTGAAAATATGTCTGCTACCCAGGATAAGATGTTTGCGGATACGGCGTCGATGTATGACGCCAATTCGGAGGAATACGCCACGGCAGCTAAAAGGGAATTGCGAGAGCTGACTCTTAGCCCATCCCTGATTGAGCATTTGGGCGATCTCTCTGGAAAGAGAGTGCTGGACATTGGTTGTGGAACCGGAAACTCCAGCCGCTTGACACTTTCGTGCGGAGCACGGGAAGTCACTGGCATTGATATCTCCGAAAAGGAAATTATTACTGCGAGAGAGATCGACAATGGGAAAATGATCGCATATTTTGTCGGGAATGCTATTGATGACTTGAGTAATTTGGGAAAATTCGATCTGGTAACAGCAGTATTATCTGTGCATTACTGCACTGACAAAGGTATGTTGGAAAAATTATTTTCTAACGTTCAGAAAGTTCTGAAACCCGGCGGTGAATTCTTAGCAGTCGTGGTGCCGTTCGCCGAGTATGATGGTTACGGAGTGATAATTTCATCTCCGACCGGCCAAGAAGGCGAGCTGTCGAATGTGTCACTTTTAGATTTTCAGGGCCACAAGTTTTTGGACTTCGATGACATTTATTGGAGCGAGAAAACTTACCAGGAAGTCCTGGAAAAAATAGGTTTTTCTGTCGAGTGGCTTCCGTGCATTGTGGCGGAAGAGGGAATCCAAAAATATGGCGAAAGTTTTTGGAAAAAATTTCTAGACGATCCGATTTACAAAATTTTTTTGGCGAAATAAAGGAGGGAAATATTCGAAAAAATCAAAAGGAGTTGCCAAACATTGTAACTCCTTTTTTCTATGACAAAAAAATAAAACAAAAAGGCTACTCCTAAAGTAATGCATCAATGGCAATTTTTAGTTCCGGCAGATTTTCCGTGCAAGTTTTCCAGACTGTTTCCGGAATCACGCCAAAATATTCGTGGATTAGGACATTTCGCATATCAATCATATCCCGCCAAGGGATTTGCGGATTAGCGTCGCGAAAATCTTGGCTCATTTTTCCAGCCGCTTCGCCGATAATTTCTAGGTCACGAACAACTGCCTTCAGAAGGATTTTGTTTTCCAAAAACTCAGCGTAAGTTATTCCACTAATTGCTTCATTGATATCGTTGATTGAATCGCGGATATGTTTGAGGTAGATTAGATTATTTTTCATAAATAGTTTTGGCGTTATTGAGCACTTCTTCGCGGAAGTATTTGCTAAGAGCGGAAGGGGTGAGAAGGTCTATTTTTTTACCGCTAAATTCAGAAAGTCTTCTTTGGATGCGCACAAACTCAAAAAGGCCAATTGGCGCATCAGGCCTAAATTCAATAAGGACATCTACATCACTGTCTGGACGCGGATTGCCATAAGCTTGAGACCCAAAAAGAGACACTTTTAAAATATCCTCTTTATTAGGATCGGCTTCGACGGCCTCGCAAATAATTTTTTCTAATTCTTCTTTGCTCATAGGCTCAGTCTAGCATATTTTTTATCTCTTGCAAAACTTACAATTCCCCCCAATTATCCCCAATCGAAACATTGGCGACAAGTGGAACTTTGAGTTTGTAGGCGTCTTCCAAGATAGCTTTAATTTTTTGAGAAACGGTTTCGGCGAGATCTTCGCGTACTTCCAAAATAATTTCATCGTGCACCTGCAAAAGCATTTTGACATCAGGATTGTTTTCAAACTCTTTGGCAACATGGAGCATTGCGATTTTCATGATGTCCGATGCCAGGCCTTGGATTGGCATATTGATGGCCATTCGTTCGGCGGCGCTTTGGACTTGAAAATTAGAAGAATTAATTTCCGAAATATATCTGCGTCGGCCAATTTCCGTTTCGACGTAGCCGTTTTTTTTGGCGAACTCTTTGATTTCGCGCATATAGTTGGCGACGCCTTGGAATTTTTCAAAATAAGTGTCGATAAATCTTTTGGCATCATCTCTTGAGATGCCGGCGCGGGCGGCAAAACCGAAGGAGCCCATGCCATAGATTACTCCAAAATTCAATTCTTTGGCGGTACGGCGGATTTTATCTGAGACTTGGGATAACGTTAAATTATTAATTTCCGCTGCGGTTGCGCGGTGAATGTCTTCGCCTTTGTGAAATAACTCAATCATTTTTTTGTCTTCGCTCACGTGCGCCACAACACGCAGATCGATTTGGGAATAATCGGCGCTCACTAGTTTATAGCCTTCTTTCGCCACAAAAGCGGTGCGCAGAAGTTGTCCAAGGTCAGTGCGGGTGGGAATATTTTGCAAATTTGGATCAGACGAGGAAAGACGACCGGTGGCGGTGACGGCCTGATTGAAAGTGGAATGCAATCGCGAATTCTTATCAACCATTGTTGGTAATGTATCTAAGTAAGTGTTTTTTAGTTTTGTTATCTCTCGATATTCTTCAATTTTTTCAATAATTTTATGCTCACCGCGCAACTTATCCAGTTCTGCGGAAGCGGTGGAGATGACACCGGACTTGCCTTTTTTGATGTTGCCAACCGGCAAGTGCATTTTTTCAAACAAAACTTCTGACAGTTGCTTGGGGGAAGCAATATTAAATGTCGTGCCGGAAAGCTTATAAATATTTTCCTCAAGTTTGGCAATGCGCTCCGTAATAGTCTGCGAGATACCGGCGAAAATCATTGTATTTAACTTAATTCCCGCGAGTTCCATCTGTGCCAAAACTTTGGCCAGTGGAATTTCTACTTCAGTAAAAACAGTATTTAGGGTGTGCTTCGGAGAGTTATTATTCTTCACTTGTTCCGCGCTAATCTTTTCGATTGACTCTTTTTGGATACTTTTCAGTTTGAAAATGTAGTCAGCGACGGAGCAATTTTTCTCGGCCACTTCTTGGGCGCTTTCAATCTCAAGCCCTAGTTGTCCTTTTTTGGATTCTTCCGTCATCTCTTCTTGTAAAAATTCTGCCACCAAATCCGGTAAGGTTATTTTTCTGCCGGGACTAAGGACATAGCTAGCCAGGAGAATATCAAAATAGTTTCCCGCTAAGCTTATCCTAGCGTTTTGCAAAATTTCCAAATCACTTTTGAGATCAAAACAAATTTTTTCTATTGCTGGATTTTCCAGGAGATTTTTAATTTCCGCAAATATTTCTTTATTCTCTAAGTCAAAATATATTGCTCGGCCAGTTTTATAACTAATGGCAATGCCAGAAAGCGTGCTGGTGTGCGCCGTCGCACCGTTAGTTTTTAGCTTTATGGCAAGCTCTTTTTGCGCTATTAAGTTCTCCAAAAGTTCTCGATAATTATTTTTGTTGGCGATTTCGAATTTAAAATCTTTTACTCCGTCTGATTTTTCTAGCAGGGTGTTTTTGTTTTCAGCTGTGTTTAATTTTTTTTCATCAGCAGTTCCTAGCAATCTTTTTTTAAGACTATGAAAATTTAATTCCGTGAAAAGGGCAATTAATTTTTCCTTGTCAAAATCTTTTGTCACGGCTTTGTCTAAATCTAACTCAACTGGAACAGCTCGATCGATGGTCGCGAGGCCTTTGCTTTGGATGGCAATCAGCTTGTCTTTCTCCAGTTTTTCCCGCACTGGCTTTTTAATCTCTTCCAAATGTGTATAAACATTTTCCAGTGTGCCATAGGTTTTCAAAAGTTCAATGGCGGTTTTTTCACCAATCCCTTTCACGCCGGGAATATTGTCCGACGGGTCACCGCGCAGGCCTTTGTAATCAATCAGTTGCTCGGGCGCGAGAGAAAAGCGTTCGAAGATTTCCGCCGTGCCATAGAGAACAGCGTCAGTGAGACCACGACGCATCGTGTAAACTTTGGTCGTGTCATTGACCAATTGCAATGTATCCATATCGCCAGTGACTATGATAGTTTCTAGCTCGCGAGAATTTTCTTTGGCCTGTTTGGACAAAGTTCCAATCACATCATCAGCTTCAAAACCGCTCACAGCATAAATCGGAATCCCAAACGCCTCGGTCACTTCTTTCACGCGGGGAATCTGCGCATACAGCGCCTCGTCGGCTTTCACCCGCGTCGCCTTATAGTCCGCATATTCGATATGGCGAAAAGTCGGCCCGGCCAAATCAAATGTGGCAATAATGTATTTCGGTTCAAACTTAGCGATAATGGAAAGCAGAGTCGAAGCAAAACCATAGACCGCGTTCACTAGCTCGCCATTTTTCGTCGTGAATGGCGGCAAAGCGTGGTATGACCTGTGGATAATGGCATTGCCGTCGATGAGGATGATTTTTTCGGGTTTGGTGTTTGGCATAAAGTTTGGCTTAGAGTTTAAGTTAGGCTAATTATAGCACAAAGACTATTCTATTAGCGTGAATCTACAGAAATATCCTCCTCGCCCTCCGGGAGAGGATGTCCGAAGGACAGGTGAGGGCAAGGGTGATGCTAAAAAATAAAAATGTTCTGCGTAGGAAAGTAATAATTTTATCAAAAGCCCTTTCCCTCATCCGGCTTTCAGCCACCTTCTCCCTAATGGAGAAGGGGATATTGATTTAGTTTGTCGCAATCTTCCACAACGCTTCAAACCAAGCTTTGTTCATTTCATAGATATTTTTGTCTTCCACGAGAATGGAAACAGTGTTGCCTTTATCAAAAATCTGATATGAAATTTTTCCGTCGTAAATTTGAATGTTTGATTTGAATGGGTCAAGGAGATCATTGAGGTAGCGGATTCCCGTGATTGCGTCATATTTATCATCTGACGTGCCAAAAGTCATTTCCGGTTTTTTTCCTGCTCGCAAAATGCGTTTTTTTAGTCCTTTGTATTTTCGTTTTCTTTTATATTCATCATTGATCGCTTTAAACTTTTCTTCCTCTTGCATGGCGTTGGTGTTAATGAAAAGCAAAATTTCTGTTTGACTGGTGAGCGTGTCATCAAGAATTTTTTGCATTCCTTCCTCGCCTTCATAGAATTTTACCCCGGGTTTGCTCTGCGTGATGTTGTAGCTGGAAATGAGGCTCGGCAAAGTATCTTCAAAAGTTTTCTTGTTTTGAGCGAGTTCGGCCTCTTTGTTTTCCAAAATCTTTTCCAAATTGCGCGGATGCGTGGCGCGCCAGGTTGCCACACCCTTCTCTTTCTCAATTTTTTCCACCAGATTTAGCGCAAGTAGTTCTTCCAGGGCTTTGTATGCAACCCCGCGCGGGTGATTGGCAAGCTTAGCCACATCACTCGCTTTGGTTTCACCGTGCTCAAAAAGACAATCCAGCACAGCAGACTGGGTTTTGGTGAGGCCGAATTTTTGGAGTTGGTCATTAAACATTTAAATTATTTTGGACATCACAATTTGTGATATCAAGTTAGATTATCTTGGCCAGCAGAGGGACTAAGTCCCGAAGCTTCGGGACTTAGTCCCTATCGCTGTTTCTATCACAAAAACCAATCTTTTTTCTTGGCTCAGTATCTTCTTTCATTAGTCTTGCGATCATTTGAAATACAACCTTAAAACTTTTGTCATATTTATCCTCCATCAGTTCCACTTTTTCTCGTAGCTGTTTGTGGGTGGAAAGAATTTCTCGCAGTTTCACAAAAGTTCGCACAATTTGGATGCTAACCGCCACAGCGCGTTTGCTTTTGAGCACAGCGGAAAGCATTGCCACGCCTTGTTCGGTGAAAACTAAAGGTGGCTTTCTGTGACCGCCCCAACTTGATATCACAAATTGTGATTTCAAGTTTTTATTTTTAGGATTGGAGGTCACAATTTGTGACTTCCAAATTTCGAATTCTTTTTTATTCAGCTCAAAAGCAAAATCTTCAGGAAAGCGTTCAATGTTTCTTCTTACGGCTTGGTTTAGGGCTCTCATTTCCACTCCGTAAAGCGTAGCAAGATCACTACTAAACATCACTTTTTCCCCGCGGATAAAGTAGATTTGGCTGATTATGCGTTCATCGGGAACTGCGCTTGAGATTCCATTTTGGAACCTCAAGTTTTCATTTTTTGCCATATTCTTTGGTTTTTTATTGATTTTATACACCAATTCTAGCAGATTATATAATATTTGTCAATATTAGAAATGACAATATGCAAGTGAGCATAAGCCAAAATAGTCTTTTATGTTAGGTGATTTGGTGACAAAATGCTAAAAATGCCATTGTTTCTATGGACAAAATGGTGAAATTCTGATATACTATGCAGTTACGATGAGAAGAGAGAAAAGACAGAACTCACGCAACAACTAAGTTCCTTGAATTATCAATGTATCTCAATTGCCTCAAGATTTCAGCCCAATCCAAAAGAAACGGATCGAGCTTGGGGCGAAAGAGATCATTAAATGGCACGAGAAGCAACTGGCATACCAAAATCTTGCTTGAGAAGAGAGAGCTCTCAAAAGATAGCGGCAAGATACGGAGAACAAAGTTGCTTCACTCTTAGCGAGCCATCGCTGAGTAGAAAGTGGTCTCCGATCCCAATGAATTGGAATCGGAAGCAGGCTTTCTAGTAGAAGAGAGTCAAAAGAAGAGAGATTCGCAGATATGCTAACGAGCTTATGTTACTCCAACTGAGCTTTTAGAATCTCTCTTCTCAATCAGTCGGATTTGAGCTCGTTGGCATTTTTGTGGATTTATCCAGCACTAACTTTGGACTTTATATGAGCTGGTGCGGTATTAAGTGAAAAAGTAAAAACTTTTTATTTGATATCGCAAAAGGCAACTCGGCGCTTCGCGCCAGTCCAAAGTTAGTGCTGGATGTACTTTGACAACAAAATACTTTGGCTTTTTCCCAAAAGGTTCCAGGCGTAAAGACATTCGATGTCCATTATGGACATCGAATGTCCAGGATTCATTTAATCTGGAATTTTCTGGGGAAAAGTCAAAAAAAGCACTCAGGGATCAGCGCTTCGTCCCCTGGGAATGAATTTTTCAGTTCGCCACTCATTACGAGCAATGACGTGGACTACAAAAGGAGGATGTTATGAGCGAATATGCAAAGTCGCCCTTTGAGGGAATCTGGTGGAAAACGGTAATCGTGATTTCTGGTGGCTACCGGAACGGTGGCCAGTTGGAAGGTTTCTATTTGCTTCTCGCCACGGAAAGTGGGGAGAAGATTGGGTGTGTGGAATGCACCCAAATGGGAAATTATTTACCAGTTTTTTTTCTTCACGGACGTTGTCCGGGAAGGGAGAGGATATTTCTCAAGAAGGACGAGAATGGGGAGGTGGGGATTTTCAAAGAATCTCTAATCCCGATTCTCAACTCTCTCGGCATTGAGCCGGAAGAGTTTGTGGAAGCGGCCTTTCCGCTCCTCAGCCAGAAATGGCAGGAATGGATTGAATTCAGGGACGGCAAAGAGTCATGGAGACTTTCCCACATGGGGATGGACTCTAGGATTTGGATTTAATTCTCACAAAAAAACGCTTGGCGCCGAAGCGTAAGTTGGGCAGGAGGAAAAATGGAAATAAAAAAAGTTGACTGTGGATCTATTGTACTCGTCGGTGACGAGTACAATTCTGGGGAGTGGTATTGCCATTTCCCAAGTGGCTGGTCGTTCCAGCCACAAAGATTTTTCAAAGAAGAGATTTCTCCGCGCATAGAACGCGGAGAGGTGTCTTGGTTCCGGGTCTTCGGTGACCCGAACATAAAAAACATAATTGTTCCCAGCAGACTGTCGAAGGAGGAGATTGTTAGCCTCCTTCAGAAGTTGATAGTATCGGGGAGAGCTTTCGTAAATCTCCCTGGCGGGGTAACTAAGTTTTTTTGGTCAAATGATTAGTTTTTGGTAGTTTGTTTGGAGCTAGTCATTTCGGGTTTGTGTGTTCCCATTAAAGAACACTCCTTACCTTCTCACTGCGGCGGTCAATGGAGAGAAAAAATGCCTATGCAAAGCATAGGCGTCCGAAAAATCGGACAAAACCACAAACAGCGGAAAATTATCCACCACGATAATCTTTCCGCTTTTTTATTTGTTTTACTAAAGATTTTCTAGCTGTGGTATGACATTTCTATATAATTTTGACATCTAGCTGTGTGTAATTGCAGATTGATCATTGATATGGTAAAATTAAAATGTTGCATAAGTATCGGATGTTTCTGAACCTGATAAGATAATTGGTAGCTAGACAGGAGCACAGGTGCTAAAATTTATTTTCATATTAAGCTGTTATTTTATTTATTAATTAAAATATCTTCTGTCAGTCTTGGGATATTCAAGAGTAACAGAGGATGATAAATTTATGGAAAAAAGTATGGAACGGTTCAGTCAACCTTCGAGCGAGGGAAAATTGTCTGAGGAGCAGGCATTGCTTTATCAGGAATATGCCACGAAATTGGAGGGTAAGGAGTTTAGTGAAAAGTCGAGCAATGAAGCGTATGAGGAGGCGGATATGCTTTTGAAAAAACTGCAGGATTCTCAGTTTGATTGGCTGGGAATAGATTGGGATAAGGTGGATTTTAAAGACTCTAGCCAAATCCGCGATATGGAGAAAAGGTTGGACGCTGCTGTCAGGTCATTGGCTCAAAACGAGAAAGATAATGATGGCATTCTCAGAAAAATTGCCAATAGCTCTAAAGGAGCAATACTTCCCTTTGCATTGTCAGTTATGCTATTGATGAATGCAGGAGGAGCGAAGGCTGCGGAGGGCTGGGCTAATGAATTAGAATCACAAAGAGCCAAGTATTATCCAGATGCGGAAAAAAAAGAACCTGTCCGCGTGAAATATCGGATTAATGATCATAACCCAATGATGTTTTATGAGAATCCTATTTATGATTGGGCTGAAGCTAATCCTGAAAAGAGTGCCAAGATTGAAGCTATATTCATAGATAATGTCGATTATAAAGAGGAAGGTCAAGAAAATGGGGAAAACTTCGAAATTTTAAAAGTTGATGTTAAGGTGAGAATTATAGTTCTGACAAAAGAAAAGAAGGCGCTGACGATTGAAGGTAGTTATTCTGGTCAAGATGTCAAATCTACTCTCAAAACGAGCGTTGACTACGGAGAAAACGATTTAGAGAAAGAAAGCATTGCCTCTCGGAAAGCAATAATGGATGCTATGGAAAAGATAGGTACGCAACTTTAATGCTAAACCGGTAGCGAAAAAAGCTAAAGGGTAAAACGCTTATAAATGAATTTAATGCCCTGAATGTATCTTTCAGGGCTTTTTTGAATGTCATAAATCACACTATGTTACTGACAAAGTGGGGCCAATAAGTTGCTTAGGTGATTAATTCAAGTGTATGTTAGGGCTTATTAAGTGCTAGGCGCTAGATATTAGATACAAGAAACTAAATATTTGGTATAATGCGCTTATGAGAAAACAAGAGCTATTTCCAGTAGCATCGCCGAAAAAAGAGGAAATTCCCAATGTCCAAAAGCAAGAGGTATCTTTTGATGTGGATGAATTTGATATTAAATTTATTCATGGTCAAGTGACAGATGACGAGTTGAAGACGGGTGTCAAGAGAATCATCGAGGAACTTTGGTTAAATAATTTTAGCCCAATGGAAAGAGGGGCATATATTTCCGAGGTAGCTTTTATTTACAAGGGATTTGAGCGATATGAAAAGATGCTCTTGGAAAAACTGAATTTTGATGATGAAACTGCCTATGTCGAAACAATAAAAACATTAGAATTTATCAGAGATTTTATCTGTAGTTATGAATTTGAGTTTATCTCGCAAGAAGAATTTGACAAAAAAACAACCAAAATCAAACACATTCTTGATGACGCTGTGGCAAACAGAAAAGGTAGCTATTTTCTGAATCTGTTTGCCGAAGGTCTGAAAAAAATAATTGAGAACAGAAAACCCTACGACGAAGCAGTGGAAATTCATGATAAAGAATATGAGGCAAAAATGGAAGCTAAATATGGTGCAAATTGGGAAGGCTATCTCGAAGAAGAAGACAGACTTGAGCAGATTGACGTGGCAAAGAAACACTATTTAGACGAAAGTCACTTGCCATTAGTGATTGCTCCAAACATCTATTCTGTTCGGGCGAATGGTGGTTTTCTGATTTCGCAAAAAAAAGATTTTGAAAAAATTCAGACATTAATCCATAAATTGGAAGATCTCCCAAAGTCAAATGCAGAAATATTTGAGATGGAAGGCGGTGTCGGATATGACGACTATATTGATGAAAACCAAGAAATAGGCAATCTTTATAATGAAAAAATTGATCGAAAAGTGATAGATTTATCTGAGAAGATTCATGGTTATTTGAAAGAAAAGTTAGTATTGGAAGATTTAGAAATAGGCGATAAAGATCAAAGCCAAGAGTCTAAAAAAAGAAACTCACAGAATTTTCATGACTATATGTATTTGCAAGAGCCTTTTTTCAGGGAAACTATCAAAAAAAGTTTAGGCGTTAATTTGTCAGACATTGAACTGAAAGAGCAATTCTATTTCTTGCAATTTGCCAAAAAGACCAAGGAGAAAGACGTTGATCCGATAAAAGAATTTGTGCATACTTTTGGCGTAAAGGGCATAAGAGCCTTTTTATCGCTTGAAATGGATGAAAATGATGGGGGCAGAATTATTTCTTTAGGGGAAAAACTTTCGGAGCAAAGTGCGAGATTGGTTTTTGAGAAAATTTCACAACTGACAGATTTGGCGGAGACGGAAGATGAAGAATTGTCTAGGATTGTTTTTAAGCATAAGCAAGAAGAACTGCCTGTTGACATGCGCACTGAACTTCTCCGCAAAGCGCATCAGATAATCTTGCAATTTAGTACTGAGTTGAAAACTGGAACGCAGGCTAGTGAGGAGAAAATTCAAAAACTCTTGGCGGACTTGGAAAAGAGCCGGATCGATATTGATATTATGGCATCACTTTTGATTGCAATGAAAAAATCCGGCGCGGAGCAGAATGTTTCGGGGATTAAGGGGGTGGAGATGGAAACAGTTGAACCGCGGAGTGACGCAGAAGAGAAACAGAAAGACACAGAAAAGAAAGATGAAAAGGTGGAAAAGCTTGCGGAGATGTATCGCGCCAATAATTCCCATAAATCCAGAGAAGATCTGGAGCGGTTACTCTCTGATTTTGAAACGCACAAAAAACATAACCCAAGATTTTATTTAGTTTATTTTGATAAAGAAAACAAAACTGATCCCAAAAAGTCGCTGGATAATTTGGTCGGTTTTATGCGCTCTTCATCGTTTGATGGTCAGAAAGAATTACCGGAAGGCGAGCGCTATCTTGGCGCTATGAATATCGACCCGATTCTTCAAAAATTCTATTTCGGAGAAAACTTTCTGCGCGAGATTGTGGAAAAAGAGTTTGCCTCCGGCACAAAAAAACTGATTGCTCACGTGCCGGAAAATGGGCCGTCGCACAGGATTGTCAAACTTTTAGGTTTTGAAGCAGTGGCTGAAGAAGGGGATTATCGGGATGATGATGGCAAAGTGACGGCGAAGAGGCTTCGGGTGGAGTTGGTGAAAGAATAGAGAAAAAAATCGGGGCTAAGCCCCGATTTTTGTTTCAAGTAGAAATATTATTATTTTGATATTATCTTCATTTTTTTTCATAGATTTTTTCTGCTTTGGCGATGATTTTGTCGCGAAAGTATTTGCTTAGACTCTCGGGCGTTAGAAGATCGACTTTTTTCCCCGTGAAATCCTCAAAGTTATATTGCGTGTCAAAAAATTTAAAAAAACCAATTGAGGCATCAGGAGAAAATTCAATCAAAATATCCACATCAGAATCAGGTCGTGGATTGCCATATGCATGCGATCCAAAAAGAGATACCTTTAAAATGGCCTCTTTGTTGGGGTCGACTTCAATGGCCTTGCGGATTGCTTGTTTGATTTGTTCTTTGCTCATAGGCTCAGTATAGCATATTTTTGTGTTTTTGCAAAAGGCATTACGTGCAATTTTTTCAAGTCTGCGATATAATGCAGAATATAAAGCTAAATAAATGATCGGAAAGATTAGAGGGAAAATTGAATCAGTGCGGGAAAATTATGCCATTGTCGATGTGCATGATATTGGCTATAAGGTTCAAATGAATAGCTATTCTTTGGCTAAAGTTGCAGGCCTTGAGTCTGTCGAGCTTTTTATATATACTCATGTGCGGGAAGATGTTTTGGCTCTCTATGGATTTTTGACTGAGGAAGAGCAGGAAATGTTTGAGCTTTTGATTTCGATTTCCGGTATTGGTCCGAAAGCGGCTTCGAGCATTCTCGCTATTGCGAGCCCGAAAACCATCAAGGCCGCGATTGTGAATGAAGACACCTCCATCCTCACGAAAGTTTCCGGCGTGGGAAAGAAAACCGCTGGGCGAGTTATCCTTGAGTTGAAAAATAAAGTCGGGGTGATTTCGCAGGGTGATCAAGATGAAACGACGGGTGATTCTAATGCGATTGAAGCGCTGATGGCGATGGGTTATAGTGCCTATGAAGCGCGGGAAGCTTTGAAAAGTGTGCCGAGTGATGTACAGGATATTGGAAAGAGAGTGGGGATGGCGCTGAAGCATATAGGCAAGAGGTAGTATTTAGTATCTGGTATTTTGTATTTAGTATGGAAGAAAAAAATCAAAAAAATTCAATACAAGAAAATTCTCCTGCCGGAGAATTTTTGCAGTCGGAAGATTGGCGGAGGTTTCAGGAAAGTGTCGGGCGAAAAACTTTTCATTTTTTGGGCGAAAATTTTCGGGCGAATATAATTTTGCACACGCTTCCAATAGTGGGGAAATATTTTTATGTGCCACGCGGACCGGTGATCAGCGATCAGGAATCAGTGAACAGTGAACAGGAGATAAAAAAACTAATAAAATTAGCGAAAGAGAATGATGCCAGTTGGATTCGGATTGATCCTGCGAATGAAGAAATATTGAAAAATATAAAAGCAGGGACATCAAATGTCCATTATGGACATTTGATGTCTGGGGGTGTCTCTATTGCTAAGGCGCCGCATGATGTGCAGCCGAAGGAGATTTTTGTGATTGATCTTGCCAAAAGCGAAGAGGATCTTTTGGCTGAGATGAAGCCTAAAGCGCGGTATAATGTAAGACTGGCTGAAAAGCGAGGCGTGGATGTTTTCGTAATGACCAAGATGCAAAATACAAGATACAAACAAAATCCAAAATCCAAATTTCCAACCTTGCCTACCGGCAGGCAGGTTTCCAATCAAGCTCAAAATCAAGATGATAAAAAATTCGAGCAGTATGTTGATGAATTTATCAGACTAACTGCTGTGATGGCGAAAAGGCAGGGAATTGTGGCGCATCCGGCGGAGTATTATCGCAAGATGCTGGAGATAATTCCTGGTGATATCTTGAAATTGTATGTCGCAGAATATGAGGGGAAAGTGATTGCCGCCAACCTTGTGGTTTTTTATGGCGACACTTGTATCTATCTGCATGGCGCGTCGGATGATGAATTCCGCAATGTCATGGCACCCTATCTTTTGCAGTGGAGGCAGATTCAAGACGCGAAAAAAGCCGGTTGCGTGAGGTATGATTTCGGGGGGGTCTCTACGAATTACGAATCGAATACGAATATACGAATTACGAATAAATGGGAAGGTATTACTAAATTTAAAACCGGCTTTTCGCCGCAAACTTCGCCGACGGTACGCCTTGGTAGCTATGATGTTGTGATTAGTCCGCTGAAATATTGGACGTATCGATGTATTCAAAAAGCCAAAAATTTTTTGCGTTAAAAAAATCTTGAGCTTAATGATTTTTTTTGGTATATTAAAGATGAAGTCGGAAAGAAATTTTTGACAGAATAAAAATAGCGCGATTATGTCAGGATCAAAACAAAAAACCCTAAAAATATTTTTGAAAAAAATACAGCAGATTTTTTTTGTCTTTATTTTTTTGACAATGCCGTTTAGTAGTAGTTATAAGTTAAAAGACTACGGCTTTGGCAGTGGGGGAGCAAGTAACTCATCGGGCGGTGGATTTTCCCTGGAAGCGATTACCGGAGAAATGGGTGGTAGCAACGCATCGGGCGGAGGGTTGGGTCTTAGGCCTGGCTTGTTGTTTCCTCTCCAAGCCAATGTTCCCACGGCGCCGACTTTTACCAATCCTTCCAGTTACTACAACAAACTCAGCCTGATCGTGAACACTGCCAGCAATCCGAGCGATACGAAATACGCCATCGCCATCAGCACGGATAATTTCACGACAACCAATTATGTGCAAAGCGATAACACAGTCGGACCAGCATTGGGAACGGAAGATTATCAGCTGTATTCGGCCTGGGGCGGAGCCGGTGGGATCACAGTCATTGGTCTCATTCCGAGCACCACTTATTATGTCAAAATCAAAGCGATGCAAGGTAAGTTTTCCGAAACCGGTTATGGGCCAATCGCAACAGCCGCGACAATCAGCCCAACGTTGTCTTTCAGTGTAGGCACCGATGATAATCCATCCACTCCGCCGTTTATCATTAATTTCAGCAGTATGGTTCCGGGAAGCGTAAACGCCAGTCCGCACTATATTATGTCAGTCTAACAACCAATGGTGTGAATGGTGGCAATGTCTATGTCTATGGCGCCAATGGCGGGCTATATAGCACAGTGGCGAACTATAAAATCAATGCGGTTACCACTGCCAATCTCGGTGGGCTCGGAGAAGGCTTTGGCGCGCAAGGTCGTACGGGCGGAACATTAACACTGGTTTCGCCCTATGATGTGACTAGTGGAGATGCGGTCGGTATTGTCGACTCGACAGTGCGCAGTATTTTTTCCACGGCCGGACCAATCAGTGGCGGCACCGGATCATTTCTTCTGAAATCTAAACCAGCCTCGACTGCGCCTTCTGCCAATGACTATGCGGAGACATTGACCGTGGTGGCTTCTGGAAGTTTTTGACAGGAATTTGGTAGCATGATAAAATTTAACTAGTTTTAAAAATAAAAAATATTCTTAAAAAAAGAATATAAAATAAAAAATATGAAAGTCAAACTAATTAAAAGTCTTTCACTGGTGAATATTCTGAGCCTACTTGCTCTGCTCATTTTGCCGGCAATATATTTCACTCAAAAGGCGGAGGCAGCAGCCAATCTAAATGTTGCGATGATAAGAATTGACAATATGACTGCTGGAGGCGCGACTACTGGAACGGTTTGTGCAAAAGCCTTTTCCAGTCCGGGTACTGTCGGAAAAGTGGTGCTTACATTTCCGGCAACTTGGACAGTCGGAGCAAGTGGCACTTGGACAACAACTACGACAAATATCGGCTGGCCAACTGGAGCATCTGCTTGGCCGACCATACAGGCTACAGGAACATCATCCGGTCAAGTAGTGACTTTCACGAGCGGTGTCTTGGCAAATACGACGACGATTTATTGTTTTAATTGGAATCTTACAACTGCATTGACTAGCTATGCAACACCGGGTAATGATCAGCAAGGTTCTCTTGAAACTCAAACTAGTGGTGGAGTCGCCATCGATCATTCCGCAATCGCATTTTCTACCGTCACCAGTAATACAATTTCAGTGACCGGAGCGGTCAATCCAACGTTCAGTTTTGCCTTGCCGACCAATACCGATAATTTTACTACCGCCTTGACTAACGGTGCAACAGCGACAACAACCGGTTCGACAGCAACAATAACAACTAATCTAGAAATGGTTGGACAACTTGGGTGAAAAGTGCCAATGCAGGGTTAGTATCAGCTTCTCCGGGTGCCACGACAATTGCGACAGCTGGCTCGATTGATGGTTCACCGACAACCTTGAGTGCCGGTACTACCGGATATGTTCTCAAAGTTGCGACATCTGGCGGTACATCAGCTGCGGCAGGGGAATATTTATCACCTGGAGCAGATCAGGGAGGAACACTCGCGACTGCCTACAACATAGCAGCGACAGAAACAGCTCCATCTAATGCTGAAACCGTCACCTTTACTGAAAGAGCTCGGGTAGCTACCACTCAACCACCAGCCACCGATTACACCGACACTCTGACAATAGTTGCAGCCGGAATGTTCTGATACCTTTAAATCTTAAGAAAAACTTCTCCAAGTGGGGGAGTTTTTTTATTTGGGTTATGCTGGTAATGAAAAGGGCAATTTTTTTTGACAGTAATTTAGTAGCATGTTAAAATTCAACCAGGTTTAAAAATAAAAAGTATTTCCTAAAAGAATATAAAAATATGAAAATGAAATTAATCAAAAGTCTTTCACTGGTGAATATTCTAAGTTTGATTGCTTTGCTCATTTTGCCGGCAATATATTTCACTCCAAAAGCGGAAGCAGCGGCCAATCTAAATGTTGCAATGGTGAGAATTGACAATATGACTGCTGGAGGGACAACCATTGGTACTGTCTGTGCTAAGGCAACCTCAAATCCAACAAATGTTGCCCATGTCGCCATCCAATTTCCATCTACCTGGACAGTGAGCGCAACGCTTTCTAATTGGGCTGTGAGCACGACAAATATTGGTTGGCCGACTGGAGCTTCTGCGTGGCCTGGTATTCTACAAGCGACAGCGGCGGATAATGGCACTAAAATTGTTGTATTTCCTAGTAATTCTATGGTGAATACAACAACAACATATTGCTTTAATTGGACAACAGCGGCAGCACTAACTACAAACGGAACGCCAGCTAATGACCAGCAAGGCTATTTAGAAACTCAAGTAACTGGCGGAACAGCCATCGATCATTCCGCAATCGCATTTTCTACCGTCGCTAGTAATACAATTTCAGTGACCGGAGCGGTCAATCCAACGTTCAGTTTTGCCTTGCCGACCAATACCGATAATTTTACTACCGCCTTGACTAACGGTGCAACAGCGACAACAACCGGTTCGACAGCAACAATAACAACTAATACTAATGCTAGAAATGGTTGGACAACATGGGTGAAAAGCGCTAATGCCGCATTGCATTCAGCCTCACCTGGCGCTACTGACATAACATCTCCGGGAACTTATGACGGTACGCCGACTACTTTGAGCGCCGGTACCACAGGATATGTGCTTAAAGTTGTAACATCTGGCGGTACATCAGCTCCGGCAGCTGAATATACTGCAGGAGCAGATCAAGGAGGAACACTTACAACTGCCTATAACATAGCCGCACTAGAAACAGCTCCATCCAATGCTGAAACCGTCACCTTCACTGAAAGAGCGCGGGTAGCTACTACTCAACCACCGGCCAGTGACTATACTGATACCTTGACCATAGTGGCAGCGGGAATGTTCTAAGCCCTATCAAAAATACAAACCAAAAACTTCTCTCCTCTCCGGAGAGGAGTTTTTTTTATTGCAATTTTATTGTTATAATAGAAGATTATGTAGCATGCCCGCCTGCCGGTAGGCAGGAAACATAGAGCATGAAAATTATATATCATTTTCAATATTTTTCTAGCCATCGAGTGGTTTTCGGTGTATAATAAGTCTATGCTAAAAGAAAGAAAACTCAAAAAACAAGTCCGGAACAAGTGGCTACGGAAGTTAATGCGTGCGCACATATTTATCACGGTACTTTTTCTTGGTGTTTATTTTTCGGTTGCTTTTTTTGACCCGGGATTTCTCTCCTACGATTTACGACAGAAATATCATGCTCTTGCCGATGAACTTGTTGTTATTACGGCGACGGTACTCGGTCCGCCAGTGCATCCTATTGTTACTGGTGTGTCGCGCTGTAATCAGAGTAATATTTTGAGAAACTTTCTTGATTGGGAGGATGATAGAAACACGTATACTTATGATATCAATCGCGATGGTTTGCCTCTGGTAACGGGGCTTACGGTGTCTGCTTACAGTGATACGAATATCACGCCCAGCACTACCTATCACTACACGGTGACAGCGTATGGTCCGATGGGATCAGGCTTTGCGGTATCTAATCCGGTTACGGTGACGACAGCTTCAGGGTGTACAATCATGGCAAAAGTCCCAGCAGCCAATATAGCTTCGAGCGGACAGGGCACAGCTCTCTCAAATGATGCGCCGCCAAGTATAATTGATTTGCAACCGCTCTTTTCAGGAACGAGTACTATTCCTTACGCTATCGTGCATATCCAAGTAGAGAGCCCTATGGTTTTCATAGCGACCGTGACTGCGAATGCAAATGGCTATTGGTCATGGAGACCCCCAGCTGTATTATCGGTAGAGACACATACTCTGACCGTAGAGGCTGTCGACCCGGAAGATTCCACCATTACAGAGTTAAGCACCTTCGTCTTTTCCGTAGTCACAAACACAAGCGATTCCTCTGGTTCAAGTGGCTCAAATTCAAGCGATCCCTCTGGTTCAAGTGAATCAAATTCAAAGAGTACTCATATCAAGCAAGCGGTTTCTGTGCCTGCTAACACATCTTCTCCTGCTGCTCTTTTTGATTTTTCGTTGTCGATTAAAAATAATAATCAGGCAGTGACTCAAGGGCAAGATATGCAAGTAGTGCTCAATATCATTGATATTCCCAAGCAATACAACGAAACTACCGCCCCAATCCGTTATACTTTGATTGATGAAAAAGGCAGAACTATTTTTTCCACTACTCGGGATACATTTCTGAAAAAAGGGAAAGAGATATTGGAAACCTTTCTTATCCCGCGCTATACATCTTCGGGCAAATATTCCCTGCAGGCGGAAATCTTACCTGATCGGATGAATGTCAGCAGAATGGTTGGGTTATCCATTGAGGAAGCGCCACTCTTTGACCTTGGTAGCAGTGGAACTGTTATTACTTACGCGCAAGTTGCCCGCAATCTAGGGTGGGTAGTTATCGTACTTTTAATATCGCTTCTTTTATGGTTGTTTATGTTTATAAGAGAATATGGAATGTATTTGCAAGCGATACGACATATCACAGAACAGCATTTGAGAAAGGCGGGTTTTATAACAAAAAGAAAGGGGGTAATTCGATGAATATCAAAATAATATTACTAGGGATGGATTCGGTAATAATAGCAATTTTTTTGCTCATTTTGGTTTTTGCTGTGGGGATAGTATGGCGCGTGGAAAAAGAATTTGATCTATCATACAAATTTTTCGTTGCAGCGACCACGTGTTTGGTGTTGGCAGAAATTATTAGTTTCTATGTGAGTCAGACAATAGATGTTACTCTGTGGAGTAAGGGGTTGCGAACTTTTGGCGCAGTTTTATTGTTGGTGAGTGTCTTGTTGATGCGTGACCTTGTGCGCAAACTAGATGGTGAAAAAAAACCGCCCCAAAATCAATTGTAGGTGTTTTTTAACTACTATAAAAATGTTGATCAAAATAAAAATTATTAAATAACATTGCACTCACTTGTTTGTTTATTACAACAGCCGGGTTAATTTCTGCGCCACCTGTTGCATTTGCTCAAACGGATACTGCCAAAGAAGCTCGCATTGATACTAGTAGCTCTGGACTTGTGGTGAAAGTAGCTCCAGGAGAGCTTTTGCCTATTTCCATTAAATTATCAAATTTTGGCGGAGGCCAAAGAGTGGATGTTTTAATCAAATACTCGATTTCTACAAGCGCCGGAGAAGAAATATATCGAAGCGATGAAACGGTGGCCGTGGAAACTACGGCAAATTTTGTAAAAACAATACAAATTCCCTTTGCCACAATGCCAGGAATTTACACCGCCAAAACTTCTATCACCTACGAAGGCCAATTGGTTCCCGCCACCACTCAATTTCCTTTCACAGTGGAAAGAAAAATTCTAGGGATTTTTCAAAGTAATTTCTTTCTCTACGGCGGAATTGCTCTTCTTTTTGGTATTTTTATGCTTCTGCTCGGTCGTGAATTAATCAAGCGCCGTCGCGCGACGAGGTTTGTTTTGTTTAATTATTCCGATATTCCCCGCAATAAGCGCATCTTCTACGAAATTTTGAGCGACACCATTGCGTCAATGCGCGGGCGCGTTGGTGATGACGCACTTCTTATTGCCTCACGGATTGATGGATTGAAAATTAATAAAGAAACTGGCTACGTAATTTCTATTACCGAAAATCCATCAAAGATTATTGCCACTTTAGTATCGGAATATGAAAAAAAACTGGGCAAAAAAGTAAGCTTTTCTTTTCGTAAAACTTAGTATAATTTAATAAATAAAAATATTATGAAAAAACAAAAAACAATACTAATAGTCGAAGATGAAAAAAGCATTCGCGGAGCTATTGTGGGTGTATTTACTCGCAAAAACTTCCTGCCTCTTGAAGCCAAAAGTGGCAAAGAAGGAGTGAACATCGCTCTTTCAAAACATCCGGATCTTATCCTGCTTGACCTTATTATGCCGGGGATGGATGGCATGACTGCGTTAAAAAAAATTCGACAAGACATTTGGGGAGAAAAAGTTCCTGTTATCATTCTAACGAACTTAAGCGCGACCAGTGAAAAGTTAGTGGAGGATATGGTAACGCATAAACCGCTGCATTATTTAGTCAAATCAGATTGGAAGCTACATGATGTTGTAAAGAAAATAGAAGAGATATTGGAAGCGCAAGACACTTTATAATTATTAATAAAGGGCAGTAGGAAGAATGGCGATGGCAAAAACAGCAATGGCAACGGGAAAAATCATAATGGAAAATAAAAAATAAAATATGTCAATTAAAACAAGACTTCTTTTGGCCATTGTCGGCATTATGGTGTTTGTCGGATTATTCGCCGGGTATATTATTTATTGGCAAGACAACCAAAAACTAACTGAAAATTCCAATGCCGAAATAAAAAACACCATTAATTATACTTTTCAGTTAGTTGATTCTACTTTTAACAGAGCCCAAGACAATATCGTCAATTTAGCGAATAATCAGGTGATTATTCAAGCCATAGAAACAAAAGACCCGCAAAAATTAGCGCGGGCTTCCGATATAATACAAAATGCCGCCGAAACTGTAAGCATTGTAAAAAACATTGCGCTAGAAGAAGTGAGCGGTTCAACCTGCATTGTCAGAAGCGGAGACGAAAGCGTTTTGTCAATAGCGGGCACAGATCTTTCTTTTCGCGAATATTGCGACATAACAATAAAAACCCAAGCGCCCTATATTGCTTCAGCTCTCATAAGCGCCTCTGCCCAGCAACTTACTATACCAATTATAGCTCCGGTAAAAAACAGTAAGGGAGAAGTGATTGGCCTGATTGCCAGCGCTTTGGATTTAAATGAGCTTCGCGGTTATTTGTTGGATTTGCAGCAAGACAGTTCGGTAGTTTTACTTGATCGTTCCGGCGTGCCTTTTCTTGATACGACGCAAGAGATAAATAAGCTCGATGCTCCGCTGACCGCGGTAGAAAACGAAGTCAAAAAAGGATTGGCTGATAATAAAAAAGAAGGATATTTTCAATACCAAAATAATTTCGTCGGCTACAAATCCAGTGATGGCATAACCGTAATTTACGAAGAATCAAATGCAAAATTATTATCCTTTGCCAAGGCGTTAAACCTCACTATTTTTTTGGCTCTAGCAACCGCTTTAATTTTAATGGTTGCCTTTATTTATTTCTTTGTCGGGATAATTACCAAAAGAATTTCGCGTCTTAGTATGATTACACAGCGGATTGCCGGCGGTGAATTTAATATTAAATTAGAAGAAAAAGATTTTAAAGCCAAAGACGAAATCGCTGTTTTGGCGAGAGCTTTTAATAATATGGCCGCGAAGTTAAAAGAATCGTACAGCGGTTTGGAAGAAAAGGTGCGCGTCCGGACGCAAGATTTGGAAAACTCGAAAATAGCCACCCAGAATGTCCTTGAAGACTTGCAAATTGAGAAAGAAACACTTGATAATGCCAAAGCTAAAGACGGCGCTTTTAGCCAGTATCGGCGATGGAGTAGTTGCTGTCAATTCAGATAGAAGGATAATTGTTGTGAATAAAATGGCCGAGAAACTGCTTGGCCAAAAGGCTGATGAAGTGATGGGAAAATTTTATGACGATGTTATTTCCCTGGAGGATGAAGATGGCAATTCGGTTGCATTCGAAGAAAGGCCGCTTACTAAAACTCTCTCTTCCTCTACTACTACCACCACTACTACTACTAATTTATATCTTGTTAATAAAAATAAAATTAAATTTCCAGTGGCCATTACCGCATCTCCAGTTATTCTTGACAAAAAAATAATCGGCGCCGTAGGAGTTTTTCGTGACATCACCAAAGAAAAAGAAATGGACAACGCCAAAACGGAATTCGTGTCGCTCGCTTCACACCAGCTTCGCACGCCCTTGACCACAATCAGCTGGTATACTGAAATGATTCTGAAAGGCGATGTCGGCAAAGTCATTCCTAGTCAAAAAAAATATCTTGAAGAAATTTATGCCGGCAATCACCGGATGATTGAACTAGTAAACACTCTTTTGGACGTTTCTCGTATTGAGACGGGGACATTTATGATTGCGCCTGAACTAACTAATGCAGTTAAGCTTGCACAAAGCGCAGTGGACGAACTAAAGCCGCAAATTGACCAAAAAAAAATAACACTCACCGCTGTATTTGGAGCAGATATTCCTCTTATGCAAACTGATCCGAAGCTTCTGCATATGATAGTGCAAAATATTTTATCTAATGCCATAGAATATACTCCTGAGAAAGGAAAAGTTGAGCTTTCCCTCGTTTTGGATAATGAAAAGAAAGCTGTTCTTTTGAAAGTCGCTGATACCGGCTGTGGCATACCAAAAAACCAGCAGGATAAGATTTTTACCAAACTTTTTCGCGCTGACAATGTCAGAGAAAAAGATACAGATGGAACTGGTCTTGGTTTATATATTGTCAAATCAATCGTTGAAAATTTTGGAGGAGAGGTTTGGTTTGAATCCGAAGAGAATAAAGGAACGACATTTTATGTTTCCTTACCACTCTCCGGCATGAAAGAAAAGAAGGGCACGAAATCGCTTATATAACAACCATTATTTTTTTTATAATTATTAGCCATAAATGTGGAGGTGCTTTTTGTGTACAAAATCGTGCGGGATTTGGATGGAGAAAAATAATTGGCAATTTTTCAAATTATTGCTAAAATATAGCAAAAGTAACAAAAATACTGTATACTAACCTTATGAAAAATGTAGCTAGCTATTGGAAAGGAATAACTGCCCTGCTGATTACCGCGGTTGTTTTTTCCGCTTTTTCTCCCACCCCCACCCAAGCCGCCTCCAACGGCCAACTTCTGCTCACCACTTCACCCTTGCCGATCAATCTGCATGTAACCCCCGGCTCTTCGGTGACCGCTCCGGTTAAAATCAAAAACGA
>JAPLXG010000011.1 GCA_026396175.1 Candidatus Moraniibacteriota bacterium
TTCCCACAACACTTCTTATACTTCTTACCCGACCCGCACGGACACGGGTCATTCCGACCAATCTTATCATTGTTAATAATCGGCTTTTGTTTTGGTGCTTCGCGGACTTCGCCGTCTTGAATTTCTCGCGCCGCAGAAAATGATTCCGCTTCCGCTGCTCCGCTAAAGTTGAGATTTTTTTCTGGAATGGCTGATTGTGTCTGTTGCACCGGAGCGGCCGAGACACGGAAAATTGTGTGAACGATGGTTGATTTGATATTTTCCATCAGATAGGAAAACATCGCAAAGGCTTCTCGTTTATATTCCACCAACGGATCACGCTGGCCATAACCACGAAGACCGATTCCTTCACGCAAGTAATCAATCTCATCAAGGTGACTCATCCACATCACGTCAATCGTTTGCAAGGCTATACTTCTTTCAATTGAGCGCATATTTTCTTCGCCCACTTCCTTTTCTTTAAAATTATAAATTTCCTTGGCGACACCGGCTAAATAATCCGTCGCTTCACCGATGAGTTCTGCTGTATTTTTGTTGCGATTTTCCACAATTTCTTTGAGCTTAACTTGCACTGTTGGTGGAAGCGCGATCATGCTGTGAATATTTTCTGCAATTTTTTCCACTTCCAAATTTCCATCTTCCGCCGTGAGACTCGATGAAACCGCTCTTTCAATTTCATCACGAATATTATCCATGATTTCCGGCTTAATGTTGGTTACTTCGAGAACTGCCCGTCTTTTTTTGTAGAGAATTTCGCGCTGTTTATTCATCACATCATCATAGTCTAGAATATGTTTTCGGATGTCAAAGTTGAAACCTTCAATTTTTGACTGCGCATTTTCAATCGTCTTGGAAATAATTGGATTTTGAATTGGCTGATCTTCCGGCAGACCGAGTTTAGTCATAAGACTAATGAGATTATCTCCACCAAATCGGCGCATCAGTTCGTCCTCCAGAGAAACAAAAAATTGCGACATACCGGGATCGCCTTGCCGTCCGGCGCGACCGCGCAACTGATTGTCAATGCGCCGCGCTTCATGCCGTTCCGTTCCCAAAATAAACAGTCCTCCCAGCTCCCGCGCGCCTTCGCCAAGCTTGATATCTGTTCCACGACCGGCCATATTGGTGGCAATCGTCACCGATCCGACGTGCCCAGCTTTCGCCACAATCTGCGCTTCACGTTCGTGGTTTTTTGCATTGAGTACTTCATGCTCGACACCGGATTTCAAAAGCAATGTGCTCAAATATTCTGATTTTTCCACCGCAATCGTTCCTACCAAAATTGGTTGACCAGCCTTGTTCACTTCTTTGATTTTTTCCACAATGGCATTAAATTTCCCTTTTTCGGATTTGTAAACAACATCCGGGATATCTTTTCGCACGGCAGGTTTATTGGTTGGGATTTCCGTCACATCCATTTTATATACCTTGAAAAATTCTTCCGCCGAGGTCGAAGCCGTTCCGGTCATACCGGAAATTTTTTGATACATTCGGAAATAATTTTGAAAAGTAATGGTCGCTAAAGTTTTGGATTCTTTTTGCACGCGCACATGCTCTTTCGCTTCAATCGCTTGATGCAATCCTTCGCTATAGCGTCGTCCTGGCATGAGACGTCCCGTAAAGTCATCCACAATAATCACTTCGCCGTCTTTCACGACATAGTCGCGATCAAGTTGAAAAATCACTTGCGCTTTCAAAGCCTGCTCCAAATGATGCACATAGGTAATTTTCCCCGCTTCATAGATGTTGCCAACATTAAGCCATGATTCAATTTTGGCAATTCCGCTTTCGGTGATGGTCACAGATTTAGTTTTTTCTTCGACAGTAAAATCTTCTTCTCTTTTTAGTCTCGGAACCAGCATCGCAAATTGTTCATACATTTTGGTCGACTCACTGTCCGCTGCCGAAATAATGAGTGGCGTCCTGGCTTCGTCGATGAGAATTGAGTCAACTTCATCCACGATCACATAATTCAATTCGCGCTGTGCCATGTGCTCAAGTGACGGCACCATATTATCGCGCAAATAATCAAAACCGAATTCATTATTCGTGCCATAGGTAATATCTGCGGCATAGGCTTCGCGGCGCGTTATTGGCGCGAGATTTTCCACCTGCCTGCCGGTAGGCAAGGTCTCCACACTCACCTCATCATCATCCATCACTTTTGGTTGATAAATATAGGACGCGTCATGAATAATGCAGGCAGTTGAAATTCCTAGAAAATGCAAAATTCCACCCATCCAATTGCAGTCACGTTTGGCCAGATAATCATTGACCGTCACCAAGTGCACTCCCTTTCCGGTGAGCGCATTGAGGTACATCGGAAGTAGCGAAGTATGCGTTTTTCCCTCACCAGTTTTCATCTCAGCAATTTTTCCCGAGTGGAGAACAATGCCACCCATCATCTGCACATCAAACAGTCGCTTGTTATCAACCCGCTTCACCGTTTCACGCACAACCGCAAAGGCTTCCGGCAAAAGTTCATCAAGCGTTTCATTCTCGGCAATGCGTTTTTTGAACTCAACCGTTTTCGCCCGCAACTGATCATCAGAAAGTTTCACCATCTGCTCTTCCCAAGAATTGATTTTTTCCACCAAAGGTTTCAGCTTTCCAATCTCTCTTTCATTCGAACCGAATATTTTTTTTAGAATCGACATGACGTTATTCGCTTCGCGAATCCCGCCTTGGCGGGAACATACGAATCATTAATCTTTGCTTCTTTATATTTTCTTATTAAAAATAGGGTTGCGAAATGAGAAATGCACGGGTAAGTTCGATTAACCCTAAGTCTTGTTTCCCCGCCTATTGTGCCAAGGAATTTTGAATCGATTCGCTACATCCTCATTTCGCAAGTGCTATCTTTAATACAATATGATTGTCATTCCCGTGAAGACGGGAATCCAGGCTCCACTAGTTATAAATTACAAACAATCGAGTTATAAATCATCTAACTTCTTATTGCCAACAAGCAAATTCCGTTTTTCTTTTTCTTGCAACCCGAGGTAACTGGATCCCCGCCAGAGTTTATCCTCGTGAAAACGGGGGCGGGGATGACACAAAAAACTTAACTAATTTTCATCTTACGAAATTCCCTCTTCCCCGCTTTCAGAATCTTTCCATTAAAACTTTTATCCAATTTCAGTTGCCAATCACGCATTACGTCATTATCCACCTTTATCCCGCCTTGGTCAACCTTGCGCCTGGCATCTGATTTACTTTCTGCCAATTTATTTTTCACCAACACATTAATTAATAAATCTCCTGATTTAACTTTAATTTCCTCAATTTCGGTCGGCAATCCTTTTTTGGAAAAAACTTGCTCGAAATGCGCCTCAGCTTTTTTGGCTTTCTTTTCACCATGATAAATTTTTGTAATTTCAAAAGCTAAACGCATCTTGGCGTCGCGCGGATTAATTTGATTATTTTTTAGTTGTTTTTCAATTATTCCGATTTCTTCCAAAGATAGATTCGTGCATAAATTAAAATAATTTACAATCAAATTATCAGTCAGCGACATAATTTTTCCATACATTTCGGTTGGTTCTTCGGTTAGAGCGATATAATTTCCCAGGCTCTTGCTCATCTTATCTTTTCCGCCAAGTCCTTCAAGCAAGGGACACGTCACGACATCTTGTGGCTCTTGATTATATCTTTTTTGCAACTGTCGCCCCATCAACAAATTGAATTTTTGATCAGTCCCGCCCAACTCGACGTCCGCTCGAAGCGCCACGCTGTCATAGCCTTGCATTGCTGGATACATAAACTCTTGAATACTCAAATCCATATCCTTTTTTATTCTTTCCTTAAAATCAGCCCTCTGCGCCATTTGCGCATAAGTTATTTTTGAAGTCAACATAATTAAATCTTTCAAATCCAGCTTTGCCAACCATTCGGAATTATATCTTACTTCCACTTTTTTCATATCCAAAATCATCCCGGCTTGTTCCTGATAATTTTTCATATTATTTTCAATATCCGCATCAGTCATTGGAACTCTGGCAGATACGCGACCGGTTGGATCCCCGATTCTAGCTGTGAAATCTCCAATCAAAAAAATTACTTGATGGCCCAAATCCTGGAACTCTTTTAGCTTTCGAATAACCACCGCGTGTCCCAAGTGCAACACCGACCCGGTCGGGTCAATCCCCAGTTTTATCCTTAATTTTCTGCCCGAAAGCAGTTTTTTTCTCAATTCTTCTTTGACAATAACTTCCTCCGCCCCCCGAGAAAGAAGTTTGTCAATCAATTTTTCGTCTGTTATTATTTTTGGCATAAAATTGCTCTAATATAAATTAGCTTACCAACTAAATTTAGCACTAAAACACGCTGATTGCAAGAAAAACAGGCTCAGAGATCCTGTTTCTTGATTCTTGTTCACTGTTCACTGTCTTTATTCCACCACCGCTTTAATCCTTCTTACTCCAGCCGAAGAACTTTCTTCTTTTTGGATTCGAAATTTGCCTTGAATTTCGGAGGTATTTTTGATGTGCGGTCCGCCGCAAATCTCCCGAGAATATTCTCCAATAGAATAGACTTTGACCCGCTCGCCGTATTTATGTCCAAATTCACCTTCCGCACCAATGTTTTTTGCTTCATCGGGTGTCATTTCTGCCATCAGCACTTCCGTTTTCGACTCAATCGCCTCATTCACAAAATCCTCCACCGCTTTTTTCTGCTCATCAGTCATTTTGTCCGGATGCGAGAAATCAAAGCGAATTCGTTCGCCATTGATGTTTGATCCTTTTTGATGAACATTTTCGCCCAGAACCTTTCGCAAACCTGCAAGCATCAGATGAGCCACAGTATGCAATTCGGTTGTTTTTTCCTTTGTATCCGAAAGTCCGCCCTTAAACATTCCAGCTGAAGCTGTACGAGAAAGTTCTTGGTGTTTTTTTAATTCTTCACTAAAATCATCAGAAATTTCAACTTTTTCCTCTAGGGTTAAAGTATGATCAATCCCCTCAATAAATTCTCTGGTTAATTCAATCGGAAAGCCGTATGTTTGAAAAAGATCAAAAGCCTCCTTGCCTGTTATTCTTTTTTTCCCCTCTAAAATTTTAAGTCCTTGCTCCATGGTTTTTCTAAATTTATTCTCCTCCTCCTCTAAAACATTTAAAACTTTTCCACTCAAAACTTCCAGATAAGCTTCGCCATACATTCCCTGAATAACTTTAGCAATTTCAATTGTAAAATTATTCTTTATACTTAAGATATGTCCCTGCGTAATTGCGCGACGAATAAGACGACGTAAAACATAGCCTCTTTCCGTATTAGACGGCTCAACACCGTCAGCAATAATAAAAACGCTGGCTTTGATGTGATCAGCGATAATTCGCATTGCTCTTTTTACATCCTTACTTTCGTCATATTTCTTCCCAGACAACTCTTCAACTTTTTCAATGATCGGCCAAAAAAGTTCTGTGCGATAATTGTCATCAAATCCATTCAATGCCGCCAGAACTCTTTCTAGCCCCATGCCTGTGTCGACATTTTGCGCGGCTAGTTTTCCATACTCGCCTTTTTCATTTTTATTAAATTCCATAAAAACATCATTCCAAATTTCTACCCACAAATCATTGTCGTCATTAAAACTGTCCGGCACTTTGTCCAAGTCGCCGACCCAATAAAACATTTCGCTATCCGGTCCGCACGGTCCAGTCACTCCCGCCGGTCCCCACCAATTATTTTTTTTGGGTAATTTAGCAATTTTCTTCTCCGGCATTCCAATGTTTAGCCAAACACTATGCGCTTCCTCATCAAAAGACGCATCGGTATCTCCTTCGAATACCGAAGAAGCTAATCTTTTTTTATCCAGTCCCAACCATTCTTCTGAAGTCAAAAATTCCCAACTCCATTCCAAAGCTTCTTTTTTGAAATAATCGCCCAGTGACCAATTCCCCAGCATCTCAAAAAAAGTATGATGTGTCGTGTCACCAACTTCATCAATATCACCTGTCCGAATACATTTCTGCGCGTCCACCAATCTTTTTCCCAATGGATGTTTTTCGCCCATTAGATATGGCACAAGCGGATGCATTCCGGAATTGATAAAAAGCGTCGTCGGATCATTTTCCGGCACCAATGGCGCCGAAGGAATAATGGCGTGCCCTTTACTTTTGAAAAAATCGAGATATTTTTGGCGCAAATCTTTCGCTGTGAGCATAAATTTAATATTAAAAGGGTTATTCTAGGCTACTTTTAATTGTATAATGCTTAAGACTTGCAGTCAAACAAAAAAGGACTCCGACTTAGCGGAACTCCTTTTTGTAATTTTTCCAAAAAACAATCAGCCCTGTCGCATTATCCATTATATGATTTATACAGATTTTCTAAAGCAGCTTTCACGATATCACCGCTTTTATCATAAATATTATCAATACCCTCTAAGTCTTTTAATTTATCTTTGAGCCTGTCTAATGAACTTGAAATATCATGATTAAACTCACTTTCAAAGTCCTGAAGCCTGTCCAAATTATGCTCTTTTATGTTGTCATCTAATTTATCAAATTTATCGCCCAATATTTTTTTAGCAACTTCTTGCAATCTTGATTCTGTCATAAATTTATTTTTTGACGGGCACTTAGAGCCCGTAAATTATTAAAAATTAAAGCGCATTTAATTTCCGCTTGAGATGCTTCGCATCTTCTTCTTTCGAAGAAATCTCCTTGGCGACGAAATCATACCGACCTTTCTTGCTATTCAAATTCAACGTAATTCGTTCGCCATCTTGCCTAAGTTTTCTAATCTCTGCGTCCAATGTGGTTTTTTCATTGGTCAACTTTCGCGTGTCAGAATCCAAAATCAAAAGCTCCATCTGTAGTCGTCTTTTTTGACTTTCATTAGCCGCGGCATCAGTGCTAGCATTACCACTGCCGTTGCCGGAAGAATTTCCCATGTACATAGATTTAAATTTTTTAATTTTTAATTTTGTAATTTTTTAAAAATAACTATCTTATCACGCCTCCGCCTAAAATCTCCTCATTCTTTCCATAGAAAACCACCGATTGCCCGGGTGAGACGGCTTTTTGTGGTTGAGCAAATTCCAGTTGGCAAGTTTTTTCACTTTTACTTTTCTTGATTATAGCACGAAAAAGTGGATTGTGGTAGCGCGTCCTAGCCGAAACGGCAAGCGGCAATTTTAGCGCGATACCGCTCGTCCACACAACTTTTTCCAGCTCAATTGTTTTTTGCACTATCGCCGGATGATTGAGCTTGTTAGTTACTAGCAAAATATTTTTCCGCATATCTTTGGAAATAACAAAATACGGGCCCGTTCCGCCGATCTCAATCCCCTTTCTTTGTCCGATCGCGTAGAGCGCAAGACCCTTGTGTTCTCCAAGTATGCGGCCTTCCAGATCAACAATTTTGCCTTTTTTTAATTTTATATTTTTGCTCAAAAATTCTTCCAAACTTCCATTGTCCATAAAACAAACATCTTGCGAATCAGTTTTATCAAAAACCGGCAATCGAAATTTTTCCGCCAATTTTCGCACTTCATCTTTTTCATACTCGCCAAGTGGAAAAATAATCCGCGCTAATTCTTTTTGCCCCAAGCGATAGAGAAAATACGACTGATCCTTGCTAATATCTTTCGCAGGAAACAATCCATAAGCTAGTTCTTGCTCTGCATTGCTTATCCCCTGTTTCATGTTATATGTTATATGTTTCATGATTCTGGCGTAGTGCCCCGTCGCCACCAGCTCAATCCCCATTTTTTTGGCCACAGCAAAAAGCAACTTGAATTTCATTTTCTCGTTGCAAAAAACACACGGATTCGGCGTGTTGCCTTTTTCATATTCCGAAAGAAAATACTTGATCACGGTTTTTTTGAAATCCGCGCGCGCGTCAATAATCCTCAAGGGTACGCCTAGAATTTCACAGACCTTTTTTGCATCTACTAAAGCCTTGTTATTCTTCCCGCCAGAATCCCAAAAACGCAAAAAGACTGCGCTGACCGCGTAGCCTTTGTTTTTGAGCAGTGCGAGTGTTACCGCCGAATCAACACCGCCAGATATTCCCACCAGCACAATATTACCCATTATTTTTGGTGCTATTAATCATATTTCTGATGCCTTCCTTGTCTAGATTCAATTCTTTTCTTGGTGCTTTGAATTTTTTCGGCGCGATGTTGGCAATTTGGTTGAGACTAATTTTTCCGTCATCATGCAGAAGGCCAGCTGGATGAGAAACATTAAAATTTTCCCGATTCATCGGCGCTGCTTGACTCCTATTTTTCACTTCGTCTCTGACAATTGGCGCTCTTTGCAATTGCGCTTTTGCTCTTGCTCGCTGATAGTCCCGCAGACATTCTTTGCAAAAAGTTTTTCGACTTGGGTCGGGCTTAAATGGCACGGTTATCTTTTCTTCACACGTCGAACAAAAAGCTTCAAACAATTCCATCGGAGGCTTTGTTTCTTGGGTTAGAGCTGTTTCTTTTTGAACTGTCCCAACGGGAGCTTGCCTTTCTTGCGAACAATTATTTTCAGCTAGGGAGACTCTCTCTGCTGCCGCGCTAGTTGGAACTGAAATATTTTTTTCTACTCGTGGTTGTTTTTTTTCAATTTTTATTACCTTATTTTCTTTTTGATCATTCGCGGGAGCAAATTCATCAAACCCAATTCCCACATCCATTCCGCTCCAACGCGCAATTTTTTCCGCCACCTCAGTCCGCGATTTACCATAACGTTCGCGCGAAACCGCAATCACTTTTTGCTCTGCGTCAATTGTATCGGAAATATCGGCCGGTGGCAGTGTTTGCGCTGAAAAAGCATCACCAGCAATACCATCAATCATTAGCTTCAGATAAATATCGTATTTGGAAAGATTAACAATATCGTTCATGAGAAACACCGGATCGAATTCTTTTTCCAAATGCTCCGCGTCTTCCGCTCCCACCCGAAAAGATACTAGCGTTCCGACGTTACCAAAAATGGCATCCTTCACGGTTGTATTGCCATCAAAAACTAGTTGGTTAATATATTGATGCGCTAAAATCAAAGCTAAACGATATTTCCGCGCCTCAGAAAGAATGTTTGAAAAAGACTCTGTGGCAAAGTTTTGAAATTCATCAACATAGAGATAAAAATCTTTTCTTTCATTTTCAGGAATATCCACCCGACTCATCGCCGCCAGTTGAATCTTAGTAATAATCATTCCACCCAAGAGGCGCATGGCGTCTTCTCCAATTCTTCCCTTGGACAAATTGACAATCAAAATTTTCTGATTATCCATAATTTCGCGCATATCAATCGTGGATTTTGGTTGACCGATGATGTGACGCACTAAAGTGTAGGACAAAAATTGCCCGACTTTGTTTTGAATCGCCGCCACCGCTTCTTTCCTAAATTTATCTTCCCACTTATCAAATTCATTGATCCAAAAAGCTTTCACCACCGGATCGGTAATTTTCGTGTAGACTCGTTTGCGATAATCCTTGTCACTCATCATTCGATTCACCCCAAGAAGTGTTGAACCGGGATAATCCAAAAGCGCCAAAATCGCATTATTAAGAATATACTCCATCCGCGAACTCCACACGTCCGGCCAGATTTTTTTAAACACTCCCATCATCCCACTTGCCACCAAATTCTTTTTATCTTCATCCACCGCTTCTAAAATATTAAAGGCCACCGGAAATTCAATGTCCGACGGATTGAAATAAACAACATCATTGATGCGATTGGCCGGAACGGCACGCAACATCTTTTCCGCAAACTCACCGTGCGGATCCACCACGCAAACGCCCTTGCCATTGCGAATATCCTGGATTGCCATATTTTCCAAGAGATTGGATTTCCCCATACCGGTCTTACCAATGATATACATATGTCGGCGCCGATCGTCTTCCTTAATTCCAAAAACCCGCTCTTGATTGCGGAAATTGGTTTTGGCGAAAAAATTGATATTGGACATCTTGTTGTTTACTACAAATTTACAAGTTTACTACAAAAATACGAATTATTACAAAAGTACGAAATTACAAAAAAATATCATACTCTCCTTTTGTCTAAAAACTCCTCCCCTTTCGTACTTTTGTATTTTTGTATTTTTTCGTACTTTCGTAGTGTCGTGTGTTATTCGATGGGCAAATTAGACGGCGCCACGCTCAATTTGGAAGTAGTCTGAGTAAGCGCGTGCGACTTGACTGACATATCAGGGAAATGAAACATTGTCGCCAGCTCTTTTGTAGAAAGCATAATATTTTCTCCATCCATATTTCTCTTACGATAGCGATCATAAATCTTTCTTTTGCGAAAATTCGAAATTCTCTCTTTGAAGAAAGTATTGGCATAGGTTTTACTAATGTCATGCGGCTTAACTGAATTCATATTCATATCATTGAACTGCTTAATTGCCCCGATAAAGGCGCTGACAAAAGTTTTATCAAAAACATCTCTTTTCCCTAATACAATGAGGCGCATTTTAGTTTTAAAAAAGTTCTTACCTAAATTTTCTTCCACCGCTTTCAAAACATCTCTTTCTACCGGAGAAAGACGCGTATCGAGTGGCTGATCTTCTTTCTTCGCAGCGACTGCCGTAAACTCAGGTGTGCCAAAGAGTCCTGCCAATAAATTAGACAAGACGTCTATGATATCATGCCAAAATCTCCCGACCGATTCTACCGCCGGCTTGCCCTTCAATTTATCTGCCAATGCTTTTCCGCTCTTTACTGATTCTGGTTCTTGCACCGGAACGATCACATATTGAAGCCAGATGTGTTGCCCTGGACCAAGTGCTCCCATCACTTCCACCAAAGCTGCCATCGGATCAATCATTTCACCTGTAACGCTTTCTTCGAATTGATCGTAGGTCTTCATGGGATAATATAGTTCCTTTTGAACAAACTGAAAATCCGTACCCCAAAGATCCCAGTTCTTATTTGGGATAACTTTAGGAAATTTAGGATAATAGTCCTCCACTTCCAAAATTTGTGCGTCAGAATACTGGGCGTATATTTGTGCTTCAACTAGATTGCGATATTGTTTCAAAAGCCGGATATAATAATGCACCTTGCCTTCTTCACCGACCAATTCCAATCCAAAAAAATCCTGCCGAAAGGCTCCATTGAGCCAAACGTCAAAGTTACTATGCGTCGTCATCACGCCAGTCAATCCCGCGTAGAAAGTTTCCATCGGTTTTGGACCTCGTTCAACATCTCGAGGCGGAATTACTTCGAGCATTGTCCATTTATACTTCCTATTCCACGAATCCACCGAATGAAAAGCGACGTAGTCAAACCAAACAATTTTGAAGATATACCAAAAGGGTATCGGCAGAATCAACCACCAAAAAGAAGTGAAGACACTTCCGAAATTGCTTATAATGTCAAAAGTATTAGCAGTACCATCCATTATTTTTTATTTTAAAAACGATAATTCGTATGTCCGGCATTCGTAGCGCCGGTTCGCGAAGCGAATAACTTTATTTTTTCAATCTATACCCCGTGCCTTCTTTTTCAAAATTTTTACCATTCAAATTGATCATAATTGTCGTTCTTTTCACTTTGCGCACTTCCAGCACTTTTTCAATAATTTCTTCTCGATCAAGCGGTTTTTCGCTTTTGGCTAGAATTCCCTCGAGCACATCTTTCACCGCTCCGCCGGAATAGCCCCATTCGCCCAGTGCATAGATTCCCCGACCGATAAGCACAAAGCGTGGATCCTTGATCAGTTCGTTGTGAATTGTTTGCGGATGCACTTTTTTCGTGCCCAATTTATATTTTTCAATCAACTTGGCAATGGCAGTAAAATGCAACGGTTTTTTTTCTTCTTTCAAAATCAAATAAATTTTTTCTCGACTGCCCTTTGGTGTGACCTCCGGCCATTGACGCATCCCCCATTTTCCAAACTTATTTTTCTTAATTCCGGAAAGGACGCTCAAATAGGACAAAAGTTCTTTTTTGGAAAATTCAGGCAAACAGGTCATCAGTTCTTTTGAAATTTCATCGTCGCTGAGCAGTTGTTTTTTCTTCTCCAATAATTCCTGCGCAGTATTGGCAATTTTCAACACTTTAGCCAAAACATCTTCGGAAGTCGCCCAAGTTTTTTCCACGATATTTTTTTCTGAAACTACTTTAATCCTCTGGGAAAAATCCACCAAGAATCGCATAGCGCTTTTTTCTTTCTCGAGTCCACTTAAATTAAACTCGGCTAAAACATCTTCCTCTTTGATTATACCACATTTTTTTTCAACTGCCAAAAATAATCGATCTTCCACTTTCTGAAAATCAACTTCTGCATATTTTTTGTTACTAATCGTCTTTTTAGCGTCAGAAATAATTTGACGGACGCGCTCTCTGGTTATACTGTAATCGGAACCGATCTTTTCCAGTGTCTGGACGGAAAAGCTGTCCATTAGACCAAAGCGTTTTTTGAGAATTTCTTGCGCTCTTTGTGGTAATTGAGCCAGCATTTTTTCTGCTACATCAAAAAAAGAGTCTGCTTTCGTCTCTTTCGGCATATTTTTTAAGTTTGTGTCCTGATTCATCGTTTTATGCTTTAAAATAATTATTGTATGGCTTTTATTATTCGCATGTCCCCGCCGCGGCGGGGTTCGCGAAGCGAATAACAGCATTTTTGACTTCCAGGAATACTAGCACATATTCGATAAATTTGTCAAGTCTAGGTGCTCCATGTTACGCTTGAGAAATGAAATATCTCCATGCACTCAATAAAATCGAAGGGGTCGGTCCGCAAAAAATGAAATCGCTCTTGGCGGCTTTCGGCACGGCGCAAAATATCTGGCGGGCGGATTTGGCGGATTTGCAACAAGTTTTAGGCGGTGATATTTTGCCGGAAAGAATTTTTTTGGAAAAACAAAAACTTGATCCGGATGCGGAATGGGAAAAACTAGAAAAAGCCGGTGTCCGTTTGATTGACTTTACCAGCTCCGCCTATCCCGAAGCGCTCAAAGAAATTCACAATCCACCCTATCTGATTTATGCCCGTGGAGAATTAGTCTTTAATCAAATTCCGGCCATCTCCATTGTCGGCTCACGAAAATTTTCTAACTATGGCGAACAACTGGCTGGCACTTTTGCTCGCGATTTGGCAAGAGCTGGTTTTGCGATTGTCAGCGGATTGGCACTCGGCATTGATGCTATTTCTCATCGGGGAGCACTGGAAGCGAGAGGAAAAACCATCGCGGTCCTCGGCAGTGGTATTGATAATGAAAGCATCCATCCGCGCGCTAATTATAATTTAGCGCAAGAAATTATAGCAAGTGGCGGACTGGTTATGAGCGATTATCCACCAGGCACTCCGGCCACCGCAATGACTTTTCCCGCCCGAAATAGAATTATTGCCGGCTTGTCTTTGGGCACACTCGTCATTGAAGCCGGCGAAAAAAGTGGCACGCTTATTACTGCTAAAATGGCACTGGAAAGCAACCGTGAAGTTTTTGCCATTCCCGGTTCAATTTTTTCTCCTACTTCCATAGGCACTAATAATCTCATCAAATCCGGCGCAAAAATGGTCACTTGCGTGCAAGATATCCTGGAAGAATTTAATCTTTCGCAAAGCTTGGAAACTAAACAAGTACTGCTAAAATTGCCGGAAAACAAAGAAGAGGAAATTTTGCTCGCAATCCTATCTGACGTTCCGCTCCATATTGACAATATCGCCAAACGCTCTAAGCTAACGGTGCCGATAATTTCAGCCACCCTCACAATGATGGAAATCAAAGGCTGGGTTAAAAACCTTGGCGGGCAGAATTATATTTTGTTGCAGTGAAAAAATATATCAATGCCCTCTTCTCCCCTCGGGAGAGGATGTCATGTACTCATGACAGGTGAGGGCAAGGGCTATAAATTAAAAATAATCTATGCTAATTTAGTTTTTTCCTGACATAACACCCTTTCCCTCATCCGGCTTTCAGCCACCTTCTCCCGAGGGGAGAAGAGGATATTAAGAAAGCTTTGACGTAATTAACTAAAAACTAAACCCATGAAACCACTCAACCAATTCGTTCACAAAAACATCAAAACCTTCGAACTAGTCGGGGTTGTGATGCGTATTTCCAGCTTTTCGCTTGTCAGCTGGCTTGGACCGGCTAGTCCCTTTATGTTTGTTTGGGTTTTCAACACCACTGATGCCATTCTCCTTTCTTGGTGCTCAGTTTTAAAGAAGGACAAAGCCTATTCGCTACTGAATATTTTCTGGATCATCATTGGCGCAGTTGGCATCCTGAAAGCCGCCGGCATTATCTAATTCAGTAGATTTGTTTTATCTTATCGCGTGCTCTTTTGCTTGACAAAATCCCAGTGGGGGGGGGTATGCTAGAATAACTTTACTCGAACTTGAGTAAAAATGATTTGTTACTTACCAATATAATATCAAGAAAGGAGGTGATGGAAACTGATTCTAATTGGCTAAAATTCATGCTGGGTATTATTCAATTGATTTAAACCTCAGAAAGAAAGGATTCCGAACGATGCGAAAAAACTTTTTAGTACTCATCTTGCTGTCTATGTGCTTTTTGTTTTCTTCTAATGTTTTTGCCTATTCCGAGTGTAATGACAGTTCAACTTTGCACGTCCCTTGTTCCTATAACGGCATCGATTATAATATTGGGTATGCCGACGGTTATGGTGATATGTACTATATGAGAAGTGCTTACACTCATTTTCGTGATGGAAATTCTGTTAATTACTATGTTGACAGCGTAACGTTACCGTTTGGCCAAGGATATAGCGTAATTACCGAGCCCAATGGGCAAAATTACGTTGATAGAGGTTTGGCTTTTTGGACTGGTCACGGTTTTCAGTATTATACTGGTGGCGGTGGATTTAATTATATTTATGAGCCACGTGCAAATTATTTTGCATATTCTCCCCTCGATCCTCCTCCTCAGCTAACAGTCAGTCCCGACCCCGTAGCGGGTGGCGGTGTGGCCAGTTCGGACCAAGTGATTGAGTGCGGTTATAATTCCAACAATTATTGCCAAGCGGATTTTCCTCTCAATTCCGAAGTCGAGCTGACGGCTTATCCTAATACCGGATATGCTTTCGCTTATTGGCTTGACGGCACGACACAGTATACCGACAATCCGCATACGTTTACGATGGATGCGGAGAAGGAGGTGGAGGCAGTGTTTTCTCCGACGTTTGCATTCCCTCTGCAAATCAACAACTACACGCCATACACGGCGCCAGTCAGTTCAGTATTTGATCATAGTGGAAGTGCTGACTATAGTGATTCCGACCACCAGATTGTTGATTTTGCCGGCGAGACAAGTAATCAAACGTATTATTCTGGAAGTACATGCTATGAAAAGAATGATAGCTCTGCTTTTGGATCAGGGTTTAATTACACAGGGACATCTGGAACAGGAGGCATTTATTATCTTTGTTATAACGGCCATCCCGGAACAGATTATCCCGTAGCAAATAATACGCCCGTATACGCCGCCGCTGATGGTATAGCCCATATGCCTTCCAGTTTTCCTGGATATGCCAATGCGCAAAATTACAATACCATTGAAATTGATCATGAGAACGGTTATAAGACTTATTATTTGCATCTCTATAGTCAGAATGTAACCGAAGATCAACAGGTTTACAAAGGCCAGACTATTATTGGCTACTCTGGAGATGTAGGAGCTACTGGCTCATATCACCTTCATTTTGAGGTTCAAAAGAATACTCCGAATGGTTGGGTTCCTGTTGATCCTTATGGCTGGACAGGAAGCGGAACAGATCCTTACACAAGAGCCACAAATATCACTTTGTGGGAATAATCTTTCCGAATATAAATTTTGAAAGATAAAAAAAGGCCTTGCTCGGAACATCGAGTGAGGCCTTTAAATTTTTACTTACACACTACTGATTGAATGCGAACGATTGAACGAGTTCCTCAAGGTCACTAAAAGATTCACGCACTTTTGTAGAAGTTTTACCCGCTTGAGCCCAAGCAACAATACCACATCCTTTATCCGTATTATAAGAGTTGCCCCCTTGACATTCTGGAGTATTTGTATATTTTCGTAGTTCAATTTCTTCTGGTGTATTGTAACGAGGAGAGAAGCCAGAATAAATCCAAATGAGCTTATTATTATGTCTGGTTGCATATGTCGGTCCTTCCAATGAAGTGTTTATGCTGTTGCGCAGGCTGGAATCATATATAAACACTATGCCCGATTTATTGGTAATTGATATTTCTTTATCTTGAACTTTCGGTTGTATATCTGAAGTTTTTATAAGATCTCCTTTGACATTGCAAACTTCCTTGGGATTGCTTGGCATATCTAAATTGGCTAACCTAATCTCAAAATCGATTGGCACTTTTGAAAATTTAAGAGAAGTGTTATATAGGCCCCAAGGGTATTGTTTTTGCAAATAACTCATCATCATTGGAGCCTTACAGGGAGGAGTGCCAACATTGTCAATATTGCCATTTTCAACTATAATATCTCCCCAGTCAGCCGGATAATTAAATGATAGTCCTAGGAGTTTATTTTTGTATGTTTTCCATTCTATATTTCGCTGGTCCACTGTTGCAGGTTGTGTAATTGTTTGTTTTTTTGCATTAATCATCACTAGAGGTTGTTGAATGTTTTGCTGATTTTTCTCATACTTCCACACCACCCCAAAAACCGTCACTGCGATAATTATGAGCACGATTGTTCCAGCTCCGGTTGGAATTTTTTTGTTGTTCATTTTTTGTTTTTTTAGTTGATTACTTTTATATTATGCCAGATAATATCCAAAATGTAAATAACACCGACCGACACAGCCCTATATTTTAAAAATTTGGAGAAAACAAGCTTTTGGTTTATGATAGACAATGGACACTTAATTTGTTGTATAGGAATTTTAAAATACTAATTCGCATGTCCCCCGTTCGCCTGCCTGCCGGTAGGCAGGTAGTGGGGGTTCGCGAAGCGAATAACTATGAAACTGATCATTGTCGAATCCCCCACCAAAGCCAAAACAATCACTAAATTTCTGGATAAAAGCTACACAGTCAAGTCTAGTTATGGCCATATTCGTGATTTGCCTCAAAAAGAGATGGGGGTTGATATTGAGCATGATTTTGCTCCGCAATATATCATTCCCAATAAAGTGGCTGACCGTGTCGATGAGCTCAAAAAATTAGCCAAAAAAGCTGACGGAGTGATTCTCGCGACTGACGAAGACCGCGAAGGAGAAGCCATTTCCTGGCACCTAGCGACAGCGCTAGAGCTAGACAAGCATTTTAAGGGCGAAAAGATTTCTCGCATCGTCTTTCACGAAATCACCAAAACAGCGATTGAAAAAGCACTTGAGCATCCTCGGGAGCTAGATTTAAATTTGGTCGACGCTCAACAAGCCCGCCGTATCTTGGATCGCTTGGTCGGCTATGAACTTTCCCCTTTTCTTTGGAAAAAAATCCGCCGCGGTCTTAGCGCTGGTCGCGTCCAATCTATGGCACTGCGCATCATTGTCGAGCGAGAAAAAGAAATCGAGAAATTCAAAGCGGAAAATTATTGGAAAATAAATTTAGTCTTAAAAACAAAGGCGACTGGAAAAGACTCCGAGTTTCCCGCCGAGCTGGTCAAGAAAAACGACGAAAAAATTGATGCCGTCACGACACTAAAACTTTTCGCCGGCGATTACAAAATTAAAAAAACCATTCTCTCAAAAGAAAAAACTGCCAAAGAGATAATTGCTGATTTGGAAAAATGCCAATATGCGGTGGAAAATATTTCCAAAAGAGAAACGACCAAAACTCCGCCACCACCTTTCACAACATCAACCTTGCAACAATCCGCCATCAGCAGTTTGGGCTACAGCTCCAAGCAAACAATGACCTTGGCGCAAAAACTCTATGAGCAAGGCTACATCACCTATATGCGAACTGATAGCCTAAACCTTTCTTTGGAATCATTACTCTCCGCTCAAAAAACGATTCAAAAACTATTCGGCAAAAACTTTGCCCTTCCAAGCCCGAGGTATTTCAAAAATAAATCGAAAGGCGCGCAAGAAGCCCATGAAGCGATTAGACCGGCCTATCCCGACAAAACCCCGGATGATTTGAAAGATAAATTAGAACTAGGACAATACAAATTATACAAGCTGATTTGGAACCGGATGATTGCGTCACAAATGGAATGTGCTGTTTTCAATTCTGTGAAAGTCGACATCTCCGCCAAAAGCAAACTCAACAAAAATATTTATGCGCTTAGCGCCAGCGGGTCAACTTTGACTTTCGAGGGTTATTTGAAAGTGTATGCCGACAAAAAATCCGCCACAACCGACACACTTTTGCCACCGATGGAAACTGGCGACGCATTGGAACTAGTCAGCGCTAACGCCGAAGGTAAGGCCACTGCTCAACCTCCCCGCTACAACGAAGCAACGCTTGTGAAAGTGCTGGAAGAAAACGGAATTGGACGCCCATCAACATACGCTCCGACCATTTCCACGATTATTGAAAGAAAATATATCGACAAAAATGAAGAGAAACGTCTTTTCCCTTTGGAAATTGGCACGCTAGTCAGCGATGTTTTGGTCGCCCATTTTCCTCAAATTGTCGATATGACCTTCACCGCCACATTGGAAAAAGATTTCGACGAGATTGCTGAAGGCACAAAAAAATGGGTACCAGTAATCAGAGATTTCTATGAGCCGTTTCACGCTAATCTCAAAACTAAAACCAAGGAAGTGAAAAAGGAAGAGTTCCAAGAAAAACTGGACAAGAATTGTCCCGATTGCGGCGGAGATTTGATTATGAAATTTGGCCGTTTTGGAAAATTCATCGCTTGTTCCAACTATCCTAATTGTCGCTACACCGAAAAAACCGGAGCGGAAAAAAAGATTGATGAGGAATTTTCCGGAGAAATCTGTGATAAATGCGGCGCTAAAATGGCCGTGAAACGAGGAAAATTTGGCGTATTTTTGGGTTGTTCCAAATATCCCGAATGCAAAAATATCAAGCGAATTGAAAACAAGACCGGAATCAAATGTCCCAAATGCAAAGTTGGCGACATCGTGGAACGCAAATCCAAAAAAGGCCGACTCTTTTTCGGCTGCAACACCTATCCAGCTTGCGATTTTTCTCTTTGGAACAAACCAAACGGCGAAGTCTGTCCAACCTGCAACTCCCTCCTAGTGTTCGCCGCCAAAGGCAAAGTTAAATGTTCAAATAAAGAATGCTCATTTGAGAAATAAACCAAAATTAATTTTCAAGTCTAAATTTACAATTTGAAATCAAGATCAAATGACCAAATGTTTAAATAATTGAAAATTTAGTAATTTACCTGCCTGCCGGTAGGCAGGGTTTTGAATTAAAATTTTAAATTTTAAATTTAAAATTTAAAAGCTATGTCTATCGAAGAAAAAATTACCATTGAAGATGTCTTGGCCAACGTCAAGTTTAATTTGGAATTCAAAAAAGAAGCTTTAATTCGCGGCGCCTATGCTGTGGCGGAAAAGGCCCACTTGGGGCAACGTCGCAAATCCGGCAAGGACGAATATATCCAGCATCCACTCAACACCGCGCTCAATTTGGCCCGGATCGGACTTGGCTCGAAAACCATTTCCGCCGGCCTACTTCATGATGTGCCGGAAGACACACAAGTAACCCTCAAGGAATTGGAACAAAAATTCGGCAAAGAGATTGCCTGCATGGTGGACGGTGTCACAAAGCTGGGAAAAATCAAACTACGCGGGACAAAAGAGGAAAATTATTTGGAAAATTTGCGTAAAATGTTTTTAGCGATGGCTTCCGACATCCGTGTTGTGCTCATCAAACTGGCCGATCGTTTGCATAATATGGAAACATTGGAATATCTGCCGCCGGAAAAACAACAGCGCATCGCCCTGGAAACAATGGAAGTTTTCGTGCCAATTGCCAATCGCTTGGGAATTGGAGAGATTAAAGTTCGCCTGGAAGACCTGTCTTTCAAATATCTTGACCCAAAAAACTATGCCGCGACGGAAAAACTGGCTCTGCATCAATATGGACAGAGAAAAAAGTATATTGACAAAATGGTAGTCGAGTTGAAAAAAGAGCTAACCAAGGAAGGTATCAATGTGCTTGAAATTTTCGGACGAACTAAGCATCTTCACAGCCTCTATCAGAAATTAAAACGCCATGATATGGACATCAGCAAAGTCTATGATCTCATCGGCATCAGAATTATCGTGCCGGAATTGGCTAATTGCTACGAAACCTTGGGCATCGTGCACAGAAAATACCGCCCGCTCGTCGGACGCATCAAAGATTATATTTCCCTTCCCAAGCCCAATGGCTATCAATCAATTCACACCACAATCTTCGGACCGGAAGGAATTTTCCTGGAAGTCCAGATCCGCACCAAAAAAATGGATGATGAGGCGGAATTTGGTATCGCATCGCACTGGATCTATTCAGAACGAAAAAGAAAGCTAAAAAATTTCTTCATGAAAAGCAAATACGCCGTACCGGAAGAAGAGTTGACTTGGGTCAATCAGTTGCGCGAATGGCAAAATGATCTCGGCAAGGATGACGCGGAATTCATCGAAGGACTCAAGATTGATTTTTTCAAAAATCACATTTTCGCTTTCACGCCACTGGGTGACATCATCGATCTGCCGGAAGACGCCACCCCAATCGATTTCGCCTATCGCATCCACGGTGAAGTTGGCAACCGCGCCAATGGAGCGAAAGCGAATGGCAAAATGGTCACCTTGGATTATAAAATTCGAAATGGCGAGGTAATTGAAATTCTCACCACACGCGATCAAAAAAACCCCAGCCGCGATTGGCTGAAGTTCGTCCGCACCTCTTTGGCAAAAAGTCAGATTAAGAAGTATTTGAAGAAAGAAGGGTTGCTGTAATTTTAATCTTCAAAATATAATTCAATTGCTTCGCCTAATGCATTGTCGGTTCAAGTCTCTGACTTGAACCTATTTATTTCTTGCCCAGCTTTCGCAAAAGCAAAATGCACAATTCAGACTGGAAATTTATATTTAGTTGATTAGAACTAAATGGTTCAGGTCGGGAGACCCGAACCAACAAGAATGCCCAAAAATTATTCTTTTTTTTGTTTTGCTTTATCTAAAATCGCTTCAAATTCTGATGAATCTCTGTCATTTAATGTTGCTTCAAATTCTTCTAATTCCTTGATTGCATTTTTTACTTTTTCTTGTAATTCTTTGTGTTTTTCATTCAGCTCATGTGCACCCTCACCTTGTTCGCTAAGCAACATTGAATAATCAAAACCAGCCTGTGCTGCCTTAATTTTTTGTAGCTCTTTGTATTTATCTGGTGTCCCTGTTATTTTGTGCCTTTCTAGCGCAGCCCTTTCTTTGGCTGCAAGATCGTCAATTCTACCAGGAATATTTTCCATTGGATTTCCTTCTTTCATAGTCTTATTATTAAAAAATTAATTAATGAAGTTTATTTCCCCATTCCCCTTTTACAAAATAAATGATTTAATTAATTTATTACAGGAATGCGTCCACCGTCAGGCAAAAAGAAAAAACAACTTTCGCCCAACTCGTTTATATGCAAAATATTTTCCGGATATCGTAACTACCTCCCAATCCGCTCAATATTCTCCGCGATATTTCTCAGTTCTTCTTCGGAATAAAATTCAATCACAATTTTTCCGCCTGTGCCAGATTTTTGGAGTTTGACTTTTGTGTTTAGTGCTTGGGATAAATTATCTTCAAGTGCTTTTTGTTCCGGGTCAACACTGACCACGCGTTTGTGCGTTCGCACGGAAACTTCCTTGGTTTTGTTTTCTGTTTGGCGAACGGTGAGGACACTCTTCAAGATTAAATCGAATAGCGCTTTTTGTTTTTCTGGGTTTTCAATCGCGAGAATCGCTTTAGCATGACCTTCGGTAATTTTATTTTCCATTAGCGCTTTTTGGATTTCCACCGGTAAATTCAAGATGCGCAGTTTATTCGCCACCGCGCTACGGCTTTTGCCTAATTTAACAGCCGCTTCTTCTTGACTCAAATCAAAATCATCAATCAGCTTTTGATACGAGCGCGCCTCTTCCACTGGATTCAAATCGTGCCGTTGAATGTTTTCAATAATAGCAAGCTCAAGTTTTTGTTGCTCGGTCACATCACGCACAATCACTGGCACCTTCAAGAGTCCGGCCAATTTCGCCGCTTGAAACCGCCGTTCCCCGGCAATAATTTCAAACTTCTCACCATTGCGACTAACTACGATCGGCTGGATAATTCCATGTTCTTTGATCGAGTTGGAAAGTTCTTGCAGTTTAACCTCATCAAAATGAAACCGCGGTTGATGCGGATTGGGAATAATCTTGCTAATTTCGATTTCATTATCTTCCAAAAGTTTTGGCACGGCATTACCACGCAGCGCCGCTCCGTCTCGATCCATTTTTTCCACCCGCGAACCGAAATAATTAAAATCCTCTTCTGGTTTATTAATCTTTTTGTCCGCCGTCTCATCAGCGCCAGTGTTAGTTGGTTTTCTTTGGGGAATCAGGGATGATAGTCCCCGACCTAATCCATAGTTCTGAGCCATATTTTTTATTTTTACTAAAACTTAAATTTATACCCCCTTCGCCCTTAGGGAGAAGGTGCCCGGAGGGCGGATGAGGGAGGAGCCTTTCGATTAATAACAAGTTAGATTTGTTTAGATTATTCTTAATTTATTACCCTTACCCTCACCTGTCATGAGTACATGACATCCTCTCCCGAGGGGAGAAGAGGAATTGAAGGGACTATTCCGTAGCCTCACCTGTCACGAGTACGTGACATCCTCTCCCTAAGGGAGAGGAGGATTTTATTTTTATACCGAAAACTTTTTCGTATCTTTTTTCTCTAAATTAATCACTTCCTTTGCAAAATTCTTATATGATCTTGCTCCCCTTGAAAATGCATCAAAACCGAGAATTGATTTTCCAAAACCAGGTGCTTCAGCGAGACGCACTGAGCGTGGAATGATACTATCAAAAACATGCCCGGGAAAATGATCTTGTACTTCCTTCACTACTTGACGCGCCAAGCGATTGCGCTTGTCATACATCGTCAGCAGTGCCCCCATAATTTTCAAATTTGGCTGCAAATTCTCCCGCACCAGCGTGATTGTATTCAAAAGCTGACTGAGTCCCTCCAGCGCAAAATATTCCGTTTGCACGGGAATAATAATTTCATCGCTGGCAACAAGACCATTGATTGTCAAAAGTCCCAAGCTCGGCGGAGAATCAATAATGATGTAGTCATAATTTGTGCGGATTTCGCGCAAGACGTTATAGAGCCGAAATTCCCGATTATCCATATGCACCAGCTCAATTCCCGCTCCCGCCAAATCTTGCGAAGACGGGATCAAATCATGCCCCAGTGTTTCTGTACGCATAATAATTTTGGAGGGATGTTCGCCTAAAATCATTGAGTGATAGAGACTTTTATCAATCGTGCGAATGTCAAACCCGAGGCCTGATGAGGCATTGCCCTGCGGATCAAGGTCAACAAGCAAAACAAACTTCCCTGCTGCTGCCAAATAGGTCGCAAGGTTAATGGCCGAAGTAGTTTTGCCCACTCCGCCCTTTTGGTTGACTAATGAAATAATCTTTGCCATAATCAATAGGTAGTTATTCGCTTTGCGAACCCATACTACGAAAATGGGACATACGAATAATCCAATATAATGAATTATACTACAGTTTTTGGATAATTCCAAATTACGCAAAACCCGCGCCGATGTGGTGAAATTGGCAAACACGCACGACTCAAAATCGTGTACCGCAAGGTTTGTGGGTTCAAGTCCCACCATCGGCACTTATATATTCTTAATGTAACGCGCCCCGCCAAGGCGGGGTGGGAGCAATCCCATGAGAGTTCAAGTCTCTCCCGAGGCACAAATGCAATGGATTAGCAGGAACGGGTTTATATTCAGCACGAACCCCACTTCGTCGCAAGAACGGGTTTGTAACTTAGCGTAGCCCCACCTTGTCGCAGGAGCGGGTTTGTAACCCGTTCCGCATAGTTTACAATCTCTCTTAGCTTATCAAAACAAAAAAATGCCCTCGGTAAAAATACACAAAGAGTCTAATGCAGGAGTTTATTTCCTCACTTTTAGCGTCAAAAATCTTTACTATTTTTTCGATCGACATTATCGCTGGAATATCCTGGCTGACTCGTTAAAATATTGCCAGAAAGAAAAGCAACTAAAAATCCACGCTTTTGTGTTCATGCTAAATCATCTTCATTTAGTGATTAGCTCTCCGGATGTTTCCGGTTTTGTTTGTGATTTCAAAAAATTTACTTCGAAAGTATTTCGGAAAAATATTGAAAATACAGAACCCAATGTGTTGAAATTATTTTTAGACACCACTGGAAAATATGAACTTTGGGAAAAAACTAATATGCCCAAAATAATCGAAACTGAGGAATTTTATCTGCAAAAAGTGAATTATATCCATAATAATTCGGTAAAGAAAAATTATGTTGCAGAACCGGAACATTGGTATTGGTCGAGCGCGAATCCGCGTTGTGAAATTAAGATTGATAACATTTATAGTTAGTAAACTAAAAGGAACGGGTTACAAACCCGTTCCTGCAATGGAACACAAATTACCAATTCAATCCTCAAAAAATCCAAACTCATCCATTTCTTCCGGCTCCAACTCTTTCCTTTTCACCCAGCCCGGAACAAAGACGATGAGGACATATCCGAAAAGTAAAATTACAAGCACGGATCCTAGAAAGTGGATATTAGCACCCAAATCTAACCCGTTAACTTGATAGTAATTCGTGGAGGAAAAAGTCAGTCCGGAAAAATCCACGAACCACCTGACAACACTATCTGAAACCACTGTTTGAATCAGAAAAATAACCGCTACGATCAGCTGGATCACTGTGAGCAATATCCCAAGAACTGAGCGCCAAGCTCGCATTCTGGCGTAGCTATTAGTTTTTACCGATAATTTTACTTTGCATGGCTTTAAAATATTAAATTATTAATCCATACTTAGCCCTAGAGACTAGCACACCAAAGAGAATTTGTCAATCAAAAAAACCAGATATCATCTGGCTTTAGACGTTTTGGGCTCCTGCAAGCTAGAATTTATTCAAAACAACCTCTCTAAAACCATCAGCACTTATTTTCAGGTATCCCGTATGGCGATTTTCCGGACAAAAATCCAGCGCGCCCAAAGAAAGAGTTGTGAGGTGCTTGATGTAGGCGGGGTTGTTTTTTTCCTTATTCAATTCTCCAAGGGTTACTTCCTTAGCAACCAAAGTTTCTTTGTGAATCAGAAAATACTTTGCATTATGGATGTGTGAAGCCACGATGATGAAATTTTTTTTCAGATAATTTTTATCCGTTAAAATCTCCAAAAACATTCCCCCACCATTCAAAACGACTTCGTAGTCCAAATTTTGTTTCGCTATAGATCCCAGAAAGCCTTCCATCTTCAGCTGGTAAATCTTATCGGGATGACTTTTGCGCGAATTGATAATGGGAGTGTGCAGGAAAAAATAGAATTCTCGATGATGGTTTTTTTCGAGTGCTTCATTGATGAAATCTAAATCTTTTTTCTTGATGCCATCATTGACGCAACTGACAAGTCCGCGCCAATTATTTTTTAAAACAATTTGCTTTAGCGTACTTTTTGTAAAGACCTTTTTTATATACTTAAAAATATTCTTAAATCGGACAATCGCGTCACTGCCGGTATTAAGAAAAATGCAATGAAATTTTCCAAAATCTTTTTCCACCGGTTTTTTGAAACCATTAAATTTTTTTAGCGGATCAAATTTCTTTTCGTTGACACTAAGCGTGGTCCATTCTTTGAGCCAGCGAAACTTGTTGTGACCGATAAGTTTTGCAAATTTTTTCCGATTATGGTCGGAAATATTGATATGTTTTAGGCCATAAAGATCAAAATTATAGCCTAAACTGCGGTAATCATGATTACCAGGAATTTCATAGTATTGCTTTTTAATCTTTGCCACTATCGAATTGAACAGGTCCCAGTTAGTCTCTCTGCTGCCCGTAAGTTTATTGCCAAAATAATCCGCGAAAAAATAATCGACTGAATCGCCATTATTAATCACGGCCACAGCGTTAGTCGAACTGTTGATAATTTTTACGATTCTTCGCAATTCTCTGTTGGGATTGAGCATATCCAATTTGTCTCCCAGAAGTTTATCAATATCATCCCAAATTTTGGCAAAATGAACATCGCTAAAGACAATTATTTCCTCTTTCATTTATTGTTTTGGTTTTTAGTTGGTTATTATGTTTTAAATAGTTTTTCCCAAAAGGTAATCCACTAGTTCTACTAGTGAGACTCGAAAAGGTTTTACCGTTCCGGCAACAACAAAAAAAGACATAATGATGTATAATGAACAATGGCTTGAAGAACCAACCGTTCCTAAACAA
>JAPLXG010000014.1 GCA_026396175.1 Candidatus Moraniibacteriota bacterium
AGTATATCCGAGAACAAAAAGCCGAAGATGATAAATTTTAACCAAGTTTAATTAACAAACTAAAACGAACGGTTGGGTAGCTCGCCTTTTAGGCGATAACACTCATCAAGCCACCGCCTTTGGCGGGGGTGTTCTGACTATAGCATTATTCTCTTTTTATTTCAACGCAAAAAAAGCCCCGCAAAAGCGAGACTCTTTTTTATTGAAAATTCTGATCCGCCAGCTGGCGGACTATTTCCCCAACTCTTCCTCAGCAATTTTTTTGACTAAATTACCATCCGCTTGGCCTTTCAATTTTCCCATCGCTGGTCCCATTACTTTTCCAATGTCAGCGAGACTGGTTGCGCCAACTTGCACAATCACCGCTTTCACAGCTTCACGCACAGTCGCTTCGTCTAGCTGCGCCGGCATATACGCCGCGAGAATAGCAACTTCTTGATTTTCTTTTTCCACGAGATCTTGCCGTCCTCCGACAGAATATTGTGCGGCGGCGTCTTTTCGTTGTTTCACGGCCCTGCCAATCACTTCCAATACTTCCTCGTCAGAGAGACCAGTCTCGCGTTTTTGCTTTTCAATCTCGACGTTTTTCACCATCGAATCGAGCATTCGCAATGTATCTCGCCTCAGAGTATCGCCGGCTTTCATCGCCGTTTTGAGATCGTCTAAAATTTGTTTTTTAAGTGACATTAGTTTGTGTATCTACTAATTACGTTGCTCTCTACTAATTACGAATCTAGTACGAATATACTAATCGGAAATAGTAAGAAATAATAGCCTAGCAAAGATTTAAATTATTCGTATATTAGTACAGATTAGTAATTAGTAGAGGAATTACTTGATCAATTTCTTTTTGACGTTTTTGAAATTTTGATCGTCAAATTTGCCCATTTTTTTGAGTTTGTTCACAACTTTGCGCACTTTAACCTTATACATCGCTCCGGCGCGCATTTCGCTTTTACTTTTTTCCTCTTGGCGAAAACGCACTTTTCGGGCACGCATTAAAACTCCGCTCTGTTGAATGCGACGACTGAAACGTCTAATTAGACTTTCCGGTGACTCACGTTCTTTTCTTTTTACTTCAATCATAAAAAACCTCCCTTCTACAATTAAACTCTTGAATTCTAAATTTTCAATTTGCCCTCAAAGGATAAGCTTGGAGCAAAAAATTTAAATTCAAATCTAAATTAATAAATCTTAAATTTAATAATTTATGCGCTTAGACTTGCTTTCCTGCCTGCCGGCAGGCAGGTAAATTTCAAATTTAGAATTTTAAATTTTCCCTACATATCTTCCCACGGCCGGATGTTCTCATAGAGCTTCACTCCGCCAATCAGGTGCATATGTAGGTGAGAAACCTCTTGTCCGCCCCATTCACCGACTCGAGTTAGTAGTTTATACCCTTTTGGCGAAATGTCAAAGTCAACGGCGATTTTCTTGGCGACAAGCACCATTTTGCCCACCAGGTCAATATCCTTCTCCGTCAGGTCGTTGAGACTCTCAATATGCTTTTTAGGAATAATCAGAATGTGCACAGGAGCGAGTGGCCGTACGTCTTTGAAGGCCAAAATATCTTCGTCTTCATAGACAACCGCGGCCGGGAGTTCTTTGTTGATGATTTTGCAAAATACACATTCCATATTTTTCCCTCGTCACGCCAAAGCTTCAACGGAAGCAAAGGCGGATTATTTATTAGGTTTTTTATATTTTAGATAACAGGTTCCTCATGCTCATGATTATGATAAATAACCACATTATCCGTTTTTAATTTTTTCTTGATTATATCCACCAGTTTTTCCATACTGACTGTTTCTTGCACACCAGTCGTCATATTTTTGATAATCACAGTACCGTCCAGTGTTTCTTTTTGTCCCAAAATCAAAGTCAACTCCACTCCGAGACGATTGGCAATTTTCAGTTGTGATTTCAAACTTCCGCGGCCAAAACTTTCCGCAGTGAGAATTCCATTTTTTTCCAATTCAGAAAACAAGCGCAAACTTTTCTTCTTGGCCAGTCCCCCGAGTTGCGCCAAAAATACACGCGGCTTCATCGGTTTATAGGATTTGGCTTGTACGCGTTTCATTTCCAGTATCATCCGCTCAAAGCCGATAGCAAAACCGATTGCCGGCGTATCTTCTCCGCCCATCATTTTGATCAGCCGATCATAGCGTCCACCGCCACCGAGAGATGCTTTCTTGCCTTCTTCGGAGCCGGACCAAATTTCAAACACTGTCTTGGTGTAGTAATCTAAACCGCGAACAAGACGAGGATTGATGGTGTATGGCAAGTCCAACTCGTCCAAATATTCCAAAAGCATTTTGAAATGCACGCGACAATCCTCACAAAGATGATCAACCGCCTGAGGAGCTGTCGCCGCAACCTGAGCACACTTATCTTCTTTGCAATCCAAGACGCGCATTGGATTCATTTCCAATCGCCTTTTGCAATCCTGACACAACTTGGTTTTTTTCGATTCCAAATAATTTACCAATAAATTATTGTAATCCTTTTTGCAAACTCCGCAACCAATTGAATTAACCTGAATTTGAATTGATTTTAAGCCCAAGCAAGACGTCAAACGATGCGCCATTTGAATCATCTGCGCGTCCAAAATTGGATCATCTTCTCCAAATGCATCAAAATTAGCTTGGTAGTGTTCGCGATAGCGCCCTTCTTGCGGACGATCATAGCGATAGACCGGTCCGATGGAAAAAAGCTTCACCGGTTTTGCCAGAGTGTGCATGCCATGCTGAATAAAACTGCGACAGATTCCTGCGGTCAGCTCGGGTCGAAGCGCTACTTTGTCACCACCACGCGTAGTAAACGTGTACATTTCTTTTTCCACAATATCCGTGCCGGTTCCAATATTTCTCGTGAACAGATTGGCAAATTCCAAAAGTGGAACATCAATGCGAGAATATCCATAGTCTCGCGCCAATCTTTCCGACACTCTTCTTGTCTGCTCCCAATAGGCCTGATCTTCCGGCAAAATATCTTTCATCCCGCGCAAGGTCTGCAAAACCAATGGTTCATCTTGGGGTTTTTCTAGCTTTATTTTCTTGACCGCTTTTTTGACTGCAATCTTTTTGACTTTAAGCATAGGAAATGAAAATAAAAAAATTAGTTATTTGCTTCGCGAACCCCGCCGCGGCGGGGACATACAAATATTAGTATTTTTTGAAAAGATTATGCAAAAAATTTAAAACACTGAAATTTCGTTGAGTGGCCAGGCGCGGAACAGTACTTCGCCAATAATGTCACTGCCGGGAACAACCCCCCAAACTCTCGAGTCTGAACTAAATGGCCGATTGTCTCCCATCACAAAATATTCATTATCCTTAAGGATTACTGTCAAATCTCCCGCCGTTTTCACTCCGCTTCCAAGGTAAGCACTTTCATCAGGAGAAAAACCGTCCGGATGTTCTTTATTGAAAATTTTGTAACCCCCATCTTTTATCTCGATGCGCTCGCCAGGGAGAGCAATGATTCTTTTGATGAAAAATTTGCTCGTGTCTCTGGGATAACGGAAAACGATCACCTTTTGTCTTGGGATTTCACGAAAAGCCCCGACGGAAAAAAACTTGATATCATTAAAACCAACCGTTGTTTGCTTGAAACCAAGTTCATTGACAATCAGATATTGGCCGTTTTCAAAATTCGGTTCCATCGAAGCGCCTTGGACAAAAAACGGCTGAAAAAGAAAAACGCGAATCGGCACAATAATCACAAAAGCCAAAAAAATAATCTTAATTATTTCAAGGACAAATCCTCCAACGCCGACATAAGCTTCTTGTGGAGTTGTTTTTGTCTTGTGGCAATTTTCTTTCATATCCTCATTCTTCATAAAAAATATGTTATTCGCTTCGCTGTTATTCGCTTTGCGAACCCCGCCGTGGTGGGGACATCCGAATTAGTGCTTTTTTAAACCTATATACGACCTGAACAGTTTTAAGCATAGCAGAAAATTATCCATTTGGCAAGGTCTATTTTTCCTTTCATAGAGCCATAATTTGACGACAACGGATTATCGGAGTATGATTAAATAAACTCTTTTACGCCCACTCAATAATGCAAACAAAAAAAATACTGATAAAAATAATTCTTTGGTTGATCATTCTTATTTTGCTCGGCGCAATTGCTTATGGCGCTTTTTTTCTATATAAATTAAATTCGCTGAACAATAAAATCAGCGTCTCTCAAAAATCAGAGAACATCCTTGACACAATCGCTTCAGTTGCCCAAATCGGCAAAAAAAATCCCTTAGACCTGAAAAATACAGACGGCAGAATCAATGTTTTGCTCTTGGGCGTGGCCGGAAAAGGCAAACCTGGGCAAAATTTGACTGACACCATTATGATTGCCAGCCTCAATCGGAAGACCAACCAGGTCGCCCTCCTTTCTCTTCCTCGCGATCTTTTTGTTAGCGTACCGGATTCCAACTGGCAAACAAAAATCAACGCCGTCTATCAATTTGGCCTCAATAACGCCAAAAGTGAAAGTGAAGCGATTAATCCGCTCCTTAGCACGATAAAAAATATCACCACGCTCGACATTCACTACTACGCCGTACTTAATTTTGATGGATTCACTAAGGTGATCGATGCCGTCGGTGGAGTAAATATTACCAACGCCCGAGATCTTTTTGACGCTCGCTACCCCGGACCAAATTACAGCTATGAAACTTTTGATCTCAAAAAAGGCTTTCAACATTTGAATGGCGACCTCGCCTTGAAATATGCCCGCGAACGCCACGATGATCCAGAAGGAGATTTTGGTCGCGCCAAAAGACAACAAGAAATAATCCAAGCAACAAAAAATAAAGTTTTTTCCACTGGTACTTTGTTTAATATTGTTTCGATCAATAATCTTTTCAATGCTCTCGGGGATAATGTCAAAACAAACATAACTTCACGCGAACTGGAAAGTTTTTTTGAACTGAGCACTAAATTAGATACCAACAATATCATAAACTCGACCGTCGACGCTTGGAACAAAGATAGTTTGCTCAAAGTTTCCCATGTTTTTTATGGCGACACGCCGGCCTTCATCCTCATTCCGCGCGTCGGAAACTACAGCGAAATTCAAGACTTGGCGCAAAATATTTTTGACCTCAACATCCTCAAAAGACGCCGCGACGAAATCGCGAATGAAAACGCCTCAGTTGCGCTGATTAATAAAAGCGGCGATAATAGTATTGTCAGCAAAATTCAAAAATTGCTCAGTGAAAATTTGGTCTATAAAAACGTATCCGTCATCAACGACCCCGGAAAGGACTTGGAACCAGTAACTAATGTTTATGATTCTAATTCAGGCGTAAAACCTTTCACACTTGATGAAATCGCCACGCGCCTTCCGGCCAAGGTTTCCTACTCTGTGCCGGATAAATATACGCGGATAACTGCTCAAAAATCGCCAGATATTGTGGTCGTGATTGGCAAGGATTTGATTGATAAATATGCGATGCCAGAAGACTCAATTGATGATTTCAAGAAAGCTCAAGATGACCAAGATTATTTGAAAATGCAAGATAAATCTAATTAAACTAAAGCTTACACGCCTAAATTAAATCTGTCATCCTGAGCGGAGTCTGTACCCAGACGCAGTCGAAGGATCTACTAGCCGTAACCCAGTGCTTTCTATTTAATAGTATGATCTACGATAATGGAAAGCAGATCCTTCGACTTCGCTCCGCTCCGCTCAGGATGACATGGTTTGGTTGTTTTTAAGACAAACGCATAAGTCTTATAATTTTTAAATTTTATGAAACTAATCATCGGCCTGGGAAATCCCGGTCAAAAATACGAAAGCACTCGGCACAATCTCGGCTTCATCTTCTTGGATAAATTACAAGGGATTTGGTCTTTGCCTGAATTTAAACTAGAAAAAAAATTTACGGCGCAAATTTCGCATGGTGAACTGAATAATCAAAAAATCATCCTCGCCAAGCCGCAAAATTTTATGAATCTCTCCGGTGAAGCGGTGCAAAAAATTCTCGCTTTCTATAAACTCGACGCCAAAGATTTATTGATCATCCACGATGATATTGACATAGTTTGCGGGAAATATAAGCTGGCCACAGATTCGACTTCCGCCGGACACAATGGCGTGCAAAACATCATCGACACGCTGGGCACAAAAAAATTCGCTCGCTTGCGAATTGGGATTAAAAATGAATTGACCGATAGCACCACAACTCAGCTGGAAGTTAGTGATTTTGTTTTGGGAAAATTATCCCCTGAAGAGCTGGAAAAAATCGCAGCAATCGAAAAAGGCATCATTGAAGAAATAGAAAAAATTATTGCTTAAATTAAAAGTTGTCTTTCAAAGTTTCGCACGTAAGGTAATATCTTTTCGAGAATTATCCCAAAAAAATAAGTTTGACTTACCGGCGAAAACTAAGGAGGGTGTTTTCGCTTTCAAACTTACGCACGAAACCCTGAAAAACAATCAAATTTTCAAAAATAATACTAACTTTAAAGTATAGCACTAAACGAGCTTTTTGTCAATAAGGCAGGCTTGATGGAAAACGACAAAACGAGGTAAACGGGGAATTCAAAAAACGGGTCGACACAAATTCATGTCTTCCCGTTTTTTTCCAAGTTTACAACTTCACTGTCGACGACGACCATCGCCCCTACGATACTCAGCGGAAAGCTGAGAAAAACCTTTTGATCTAGACGCAAAACCCATCTCCCCGCACGCAGTGTGGGTACTTATTGCCGCCATCTTGACATTAAGCTCTCCCGCGCCTTCACGCGTCGGAACCAGTTCTCTTTCCTTATCAGGAATTGTTTCCTCCGCTGAGGGTCGCTCATCAACCACGATCTTGCTTGGTTTTGGTTTTTTTAAAACCCTTCTTGCAAAAAAATTGTTCATAGTCCCTCCTCCACATATTAAAAGTTTTTGCAAACTCATATTGACGACAAGTCACCAGTTCAATGCCAAAAGAAATTTGATACTAAATAAGTAGCCTGTCGAGCCTAAAGAACTACTCCAAAATTAACATGCCTGCACGCTTTAGTCAAACAAAAAGAAACAGGCCCATGACCTGTTTCTAAAAAAATACAAAATATTCGTCAGCATTTTTCGTTTCCCTCTTGTCAGCTCATTTCTTCTAATTTAAACCTGACGAAGGATAGCCGCAATTACCCTAGAATCTTCTCCATCATCTCATCCGTTTGTTTTTTTAGTTCTTCAGCTGTGCCGTTGTTATTCATTTTGAATTCCGCATGCCGACCGATTTCATGGATGGAAATTTCGGTCAGCTTGCCTTCTTCTTCTAGGAATTGCTCTAATGTCGCTTCGTCTTCACCAGCCTTTTCCTTGCGTGCCTTGGTCCGTTCATAGCGTAATTTCAAATTAGCTGTCACATAAACAAGATAGAAATTTTCGCGATATTTTTTTTGAAATGGCTCAACGTCACCGTGCATCCTGATTCCATCCGCGATGATAATGTTCGCGTCGCTCTTTTCCATATCCTGGATCAAAGAATCAATGATGACCGATGACCCATAGCCTTCCTTAAGCACAAGCGCTAATTTGATCAGATTATCCCGCGTCACCGGCAGATGTAGATCTTCCAATGTGCGGCGCAAAATTTTGGAAGTTCCAAAATGTACCGCGCCATATTTTTCCAATAAATAATCCGCGACTGTTCCCTTGCCCGCACCCTTTTCGCCAATTAGACCAATGATTACTTTTCTTTCCATAGTAACTACAAAATTACGAATTATTACTTAACTACAAAAGTACGAATCATTACCTGCCTCTACCGGCAGGCAGGCAAAACTACAAAAAACGGAAACGCCAAACTATTCGTACTTTTGTATTTTTGTACTTTATTTGTATTTTCGTAGTTAAGTTGTTATTTTGAAACCAACTCCCATTGTTGAGCAAAGCGAAATATTGCGCACTAATTTTCCCTTGAGACTGGCTGGTTTCATCTTGTCCACGCTTTCCAAGAAGGCTTTGATATTTTCCACCAATTTTTCGTCAGTGAAAGAAAGTTTTCCCACCACCTGATGAATGTTGCCAGAGTTATCCGTTTTATAGGCGGCGCGACCTTTTTTGAGCGCGTCCACGGTTTCCTTGATTTTAGTTGTCACTGTTTCTGTTTTTGGGTTTGGCATAAGTCCTTTCGGTCCCAAAATTTTTGCCACCACGGCCAATTTTGGCATCATCTCAGGAGTTGCTACGAGAACATCAAAGCCACCATCTTCAGAAAAGATTTTTCCGCTTTTGATTCTTTCGATCAGCTCCTCTCCACCCACAATTTCCGCGCCGGCTTTTTTCGCGTCATCAAGACTGGTGGAAGTAATAACTGCTACACGTTTATTTTTTCCAGTTCCGTGCGGCAAAGAAACCGCTGAGCGAATTTGTTGATCAGTTTTTTTCGGATCAATTCCGGTTTTGATATGCACCTCAACTGATTCGTCAAATTTAGCAATCTTATTATCGCGCACAAGTTGCAGCGCCTCTTCCAAAGAATAACTTTTTTCGCGATCTAACTTCTCCGCCACTGCCCGATACTTTTTTCCGTGTGTCATATGATTTTTGTGGTTCAAGCGACTTTTCAGTCTCCCACTGATTAAATATTAATAAATTAAAAAAATAATTTTATAGTTTGTGGTGGAAAGCTTTTTTCAAGCAACTTCCACCCCTATTTTTAATCCCCCCAGAAGTCATGATCAACTTCTTTGCTAAAAAAAGCGGGCTTCTTTTTGATGACAACGATAATCCCGCTTGCAACAATAGCCGCTACCACAAGGATTAACCATAACCGCCGCATGTTGCCCCTCCTTTCAATTAGTCGTCATCTTTGTCTTTAACGTTATCAGAGCACTCCCCCATCCAATCACAATCTTCTTCGCAATGATGAATAGAAGTAGCAAGGCTTTTTATGCTTACAACAGCCCCAATTACAAGAAAGACTGTTGCCACCAAAAGCGCGATGACGTAATTTGCGATATTTTCACCCTGTAACCAGTTCACCACTATATGCTCGCGGCAATAAATGATTACCCCCAATCCCAGCAAGAGCAAAACTCCAAGACCTATAAAGCGTGGTTTCATCTTATTGTGCTTTTTGCCTGACATACGCCCTCCTTGTTTTTGCCTAATTACATTTTTTTACCCTACGGATTTTTATCACTCCACGGATATGGAAAACATCCAAATCTTTGGTAGTGATTCCATCCAAAAACGCATAAAATACACGCGAAGATTATTGCCACCACTAATAGAAGCTTATAGCCAGTTAACAAGGCGCAAATAAAATTAAGCACAAGTGATATCCAAAATGACTCAGCCCTGTTTTCTGCCAACTTCTTCTGCTTTTCTCTTGGCAAATTTTGAAAATTTAAAGAACGGCTCATCTGTATTCCTCCTCTGCTGAATATTATATCAAAAAAATATTAACCCTCAATTTTAACCCCCATTGATCGTGCGGTTCCGGCGATAATTTTTTCCGCCGCTTCCACATCGTTGGCGTTAAGATCGCTCATTTTCTTTTCTGCAATTTCTCGCAATTTTGCAGAAGTTATCTTTCCAACCTTATCTTTCAATGGATTGCCTGCTCCTTTTTCCACACCCGCCGCTTTTCGCAAGAGATCTGATGCTGGAGGAGTTTTCAACACGAAATCAAAACTGCGATCTTCATAAATCGTAATCTCAGCCGGGATGATGTCACCCATCTTATCTTTCGTCGCGTCATTGAATTTCGCGCAAAAATCACCAATATTAATTCCATGCTGTCCCAAGGCCGGTCCGACTGGAGGCGCTGGATTAGCTTTTCCTGCTTGAATTTGTAATTTTACAACTGTCTTTATTTTCTTCGCCATATTTGTCTGCGAGGTACGAGCAGCTACAAATATGAGCGTCCCGCACCAATTCTATGATTAAAAATTTTAGATTATCTCTTTTATAAGCCATAGGCGAATCCGCGCATCCATTTTTCCATTTCTCAAGAACCTTCTCGGAATTGGTGCGGGATAGTCATAACAACTACAGCTTATGTATCTGCAAAAAATCCAACTCTACCGGTGTTTCGCGTCCAAAAATGGAAACCAACACCTTCACTCGTCCCTTCTCTTCATCTACTTCATTAACCTTACCATCAAATTCCTTGAACGGTCCGTCGATAATCTTGACCACATCACCCACTTTCACGTCAATCTTATACTTCGGTTCGTCCACACCCATCCGCTTTTTGAGCATCTCAATTTCTTTCGGATCAACTGGAGTTGGAGTCGTGCCCAGACCAATAAAGCCAGTCACGTTTGGAGTATTTCGCACCACGTACCAAGAAGCATCCGTCACAATCATGTCAACGAGGACATAACCAGGATAGATGCGCTCTTCAATCACCGTGCGCTTTCCCGCTTTAATCTTAATTTTCTTTTCAATCGGCACCATCACATCGAAGATAAATTCCTGCATATCCATCGATTCGATTCTTTGTTTCAAATTACGCGCCACGTTATCCTCGTAGCCGGAATAGGTATGCAGCACATACCATGATCTTCCGTGATGTTGTGATTGTTTTGCCATTGTTTTGGGAAACTAAAAAATAATTAAAAATTTGTCTATTTCAGGATAAATGTTTTTAATACGTATTCGAAAATAAAGTCCAAACCGCCCAGAAAAAAGGATAAAACAATACTAATTCCAATCACTGTTAGGGTATAATTGATAGTTTGTTTTTTGGTAGGCCAGTTCACTTTCTGCAATTCCGACTTAGCTTCTTTCAAAAATTGGACGATTTTGTTCATTGTTTTTTAGTCTTTCTTTACTAATTACTAATCTTGTACGAATATACTAATCCTCACTAAATAAGCTTCTCTTAACATAAGGACAAACTAGCAAAAATACAAATTCGTATATTGGTATTTTATTCGTAATTAGTAAAGATTCCCTTTTTTAAAAGCCCTTTGGGGCTTTTTTGTAATATATGCAGGATATATCATTTTTGATTTTTTGTCAAATGGGGTATAATAGCTAAATCACTATACTGCTGAAAATATCGACCCTCTTGTGTCATTCCCGCACCCGTTTTCACGAGTATAAACTCTGGCGGGAATCCAGGTTCCACTAGTTATAAATTACAAACAATCGAGTTATAAATCCTCTAACTTCTTATTACCAACCAATAAATTCTGTTTTTCTTTTTCTTGAAACCTGAGGTGCCTGGATCCCCGACTGCTCGGGGATGACATAAAAAAAATAGCCTATTTAAAAAAATATTTAATGCCTCTTGACCTATTTTCAAAAACTTCCCTACCAGACGTTTTGCCGGATGATCTGCAAAAGGTGATTTTGGAGTTGAAAAAATCGCGTGACCAAAAAGAATGCTTGGAAAAAGTCTATGCGCTTTTGACTGCCAAGTACCACGGCGAACGACTGAAAACTTACACGAAATTATTTCAATTATTTAGAAAAGATATTTTTTGGCTTTGGAATCGAATTGGTTACTTGCATTGCACTAACATTAATTATGTCGCAAGGATTTTATTAGTAAAAAGCGGCTTTTTCGAAGAATCCGACATCTGCTTGAAGTGGACTTTAGTTTGGTATGTTTCGCCGCATCAATATTTGGAAGTGGAGGTTGGCGACCAATGGATCGTTGTCGACATTTGGGCCAATGCTTTTGGAATTGAGTTTGGTGATTATGCGCATTGAAAAATATTGTTTATTTTTTCCCTAAAAAAAATCAATGCTCCCAAACACCTTGAAAGGTGGGGAGCATTTTTTAATAGCACGCATAGGGTTCTATGAGCCAAATGGAATCTGTTCAAAAAAAGAACAATCTGGGTTATCGCAACTGCGATACCTGCCCCATCCTCAAACATACTTGGCAACTTTTACAATTTTACCCGTTTTGCATTTTGGACAATGTATATCTGTCCGTTCAACATTTCGGGTTCCTGAGTCTATTACAAAAAAACTTTCCTCCATAAGCACCTCTTTGTGTCCTATAAAAGTTTTTTTTGGCAACGACATTGCGATGGTGGCAAGTATCTCACTTTGCCATTGTCTTTATTAAAAAGACACCACACAACGTCTACCTCTTTCCCGTTTATGGTAGCGGGACCAACACCCACAACAACGCCAATATCTCCACCTCTGAAAACTATTTGCCTGGGCGCATAACCACGCGCTTTACAGGCCTCTCTCGAGGGATCAATCCAAACCCATGAGCAACGATTTTCAAAAAGCACTTTTTTCATAGTGTCTGATGCCTCCTTGTTGAAACTATGCACGACACAATTTATCCTTCGGCTTTTTCCGAGTGCGGAGAAAGAATCTTCTCGAGAACCTTATCCGCCAAAGACTGTTTAATTCTGGCGGAATCAACGGTTTCCCTGATTCTTCGCAATGCCACAACGACTTCCTTGAGATTTTCTTCAGGGATAGAAGTGGCCAACATTTTTTTAATTTGACCAAGCATCCGCTCTTTCAACAAGGCGCTGGATATTGAAGGCCTATTAGGCTCAGCCAGCAATAAAGCGTCCTCCCCGATCTCCCACAAGAGAACCTCGTCAGCTCGCATTCTTTTAATCATAGTCCCTCCTCATATTAAATTGTTTGCCAATAGCCTCATTGCCACTGGATAAGTAATTCAAGCAGGAATCGGCTTTTTTGTCAACCGTAAAACCCCGAGCTTGACAAACCTCCACATCAGTGCTACAATTGACTTTTATGTTAATACTTTCGTTTGTTTTCGCTTGCAGAGGTATCTAAACATAAAACATTTAATTTTTATGTTTAGAGCCTTTCTTTTTTGAAAGTCTCTCGAAATCTACATGTTTCAAAAACGCTATAGTCGCGCGACTAGTACTTCTTCGCGCAGAAATTTTTCCCGTCCCGGCGGACGGAGTTCCGGCCCTAATCGTGGCGGACAAAGAGGCTTTCGTGGAAGTTTCATTAGTATCGACAAATTCATCAACAAAGCCGCGCCAGTCACTGACGTGCCGGCTGAGGCCTATGTGCCGGAAACGCCTTTTGCTGATCTCAAAATCAATAGTCGCCTAAAAACGATCATTGCGCAGAGGGGGTATAAATTGCCCACAGCTATTCAAGATAAAACTATCCCCCACATTCTTCTGGGAAAAGATTTGATTGGCCTGGCTAACACCGGCACCGGAAAAACCGCCGCATTTCTCATTCCGATGATCAATAAAATGCTCACCAATCATGATGAAAAACTTTTGGTTGTCGTGCCGACTCGTGAGTTGGCAACGCAAATCCAAGAAGAATTTATTTCTCTCTCACGCGGTCTCAATCTTTTTTCCGTCGTGATTATCGGTGGCGCCAATATGCACCGTCAAATTTCGCAATTGCGCTCTCGCCCCAATCTGGTTGTCGGCACACCCGGACGCCTCAAGGATTTAGTCCAACAAAAGAAACTAGATCTTTCCCGTTTTTCCAATGTTGTGCTTGATGAAGCTGATCAAATGCTGGATATGGGTTTTATTGGCGACATTAAATTCTTGTTGTCCTTTTTGACGCAGAAAAAACAAACACTGTTTTTCTCCGCAACATTACCGCCAGCCATTGAACATTTGATCAAAGATTTTCTCGTGGATCCGGTGCGAATTTCAATCCGCAATCAAGCGACACCGGCCCAGATTGATCAAGATGTGGTGCGTGTCAGACAAGGCGAAGACAAGATTGAGGTTTTGCATAACTTACTCAGTAAAGCGGCTTTTCAAAAAGTGCTTATCTTTGCTCGCACAAAAAGTAGCACAGAAAAACTATCTAAAATTCTTGGTGTCCGTGGCTTCAAGGCGGAATCAATTCACGGCAACAAGTCCCACGGCAAACGCCAACAGGCGCTCAAAATGTTCAAAGAAGACCGCGTGGAAATTCTGGTGGCCACTGACATTGCCGCTCGCGGACTGGATATTCCCAATGTTAGTCATGTGATCAATTTTGATGTTCCGGCAACCTATGAGGATTACATCCACCGCATCGGCCGCACTGGCCGCGCGGATAAAACCGGCATTGCTTTGACTTTTGTTTCGTAGATTTTATGTTTTAAAATAAAGGCACCCCGCAAAAAAAAGCGAGGTGCTTTTTTTATTTTGTCATCCTGAGCGGAGTCCCGTACTCGGGACGCAGTCGAAGGATCTGCTAACTGCAACCCAAAGCTTTCTACTTAATAGCTGAGCTTGAGATAATGGAAAGCAGATCCTTCGACTCCGCTGCGCTACGCTCAGGATGACATTGTTTTTTTGTTTTTTGTTTGACCAAAAAACTCTCATCCCCTAAAATACAACCATACGCTATCAAACTTATGGAAAAATACGACGTCATTATTGTCGGCGCAGGACCGGCAGGTAGTACTGCCGCTTATTATACAACTGGCCTCAAAGTGCTTATTATTGATAAGTCTGATTTTCCCCGCCACAAAGCTTGCGGCGGGGGTCTGATGAGCAGTCGCGATTGGCCACTGGAACTGGAAAATTATGCCAAGATTAAAGACCAACTAACCGCCTATTCTTGCGAATCGCTGAAACTTTATTGGAAAGACGACTATCTCCTCAATCGTCACTTTAAGCATTTCTTCGATCAGATTAGTCGCTATCAGTTTGATAATTTACTGCTCGAAGAGGCACTCAAAAAAGATAACGTCACTTTTTTAAAGTTTGATCTACAAAAAATTGAAAAAACGAATTACGAAGGAATAGCCGGCTACACTCTGACCGATGGACAAAGAAAAATTTTCGCTACCAATATAGTCGGAGCAGACGGAATGCATAGCCAGGTGGCAAAATTTCTTGGTAATCCCCCGCTCAAAAGGCATGCGTTCGGTTATTGTTTGGAATGTGACATTGTTTGTGAAAAAAAAGACTTGAACGTCTATGTGGTGGCTGGATATTTGAATGAAATCGGTTATGGCTGGATCTTCCCCACTGCGACCGGCTACCAAGTCGGCGTGGGCATCGTGCGAAAACCAAAGCACGCTTTGCAATATTATTTGAATGCTTTCATCGAGCGGGCACTGAAAAAGAAAATTTTGCCGGAAAATTATGTGATTGAAAAAACTTTTGGCGGAGCCTTGCCCCTCAAAGTCACCAGGACTTATTGCACCGATAATGTTTTACTTTGCGGCGATGCGATGGGTCTGGTGAAACTGCTCACGGGAGAAGGAATTTATTATGCCATGCTGAGCGGAAAATTTGCCGGTCTTGCCCTTTCGCAAAATCGCTCTAACCTCAAAAAATTCTATCGAAAAAAAGTGCGCCCACTGATTTGGGACACCTACCTCACGCCCTACATCCCACCGAAAATTATTACCCTGACTTTTGGCGCGATTTTTTTTCGCGTCGTCAAATTTTTTGACCGCCCGCTTTTTTTGCGAAAGATTAACATTTTTGTCGATATTTTTATGCGCCTCACGATGCACCGAAAAAAGTTTCAAGGGCAAAGTTTCTACCGAGACGAAAAAATCACGATTGAAAAATACTAGTAATTTAATTCTACTCGGGACTTATGTGTTTGCCGAACTAAGCTTATACTAGAGCCGGGATTAGTCAAGATACGCTTACTATTGCTGTATGTCATAAAAGGCAAAAGCTAGATTGCGAAGGCCACACGATCTGAAGATTAGTGAGGTAAGTGCGTAAGTCCTACTGTTTATAAACCCGAATGAAGTTCCCTGGACGATCATCAATCTTAAGCTCCCAAAGTGGGGGCTTTTTCATTACTGAGATAAATTGCCCGATGTAACCCCAGCGCACCTGACCGCGCCTGGTCAGAACAAGATAAACATTATCCTTGTTTTGCGAAAGTACGCTGTTGATTTCTCCTTGATTTTCATTATTCATATCCACACACTGCGCCTGCACAAAAGGACACACACCTGGATAATCCGCGATTACCAGAATTTCGCCGCTGCCTCTGGGCAAAGAATTCAAGAACTGCCCGGCTTCATAGCCACCATAACCCCAGGCACCAGTGATTAAGCTTTCCCGCGGAAGTAGGGCGTTGGCATAATTAAAATAAAACGGTTTTATGAACCAAATGCTGACTAGGCTAATGACGATTATCAGCAAGGAAATGATGACCTTATTCACTCTTTGGAATAACTTATGGCGCGAAAGCTCCCAAATTCCCAATGCCGCAAGAAACAGAACCAACGGCGTGAGAATTATGCCGTAACGAATATTAACAAGCAAGCCTTGCATTGTTACGGCTAGCCAATAGATGAGAATAAAAGCGGAAAGCACAAACACCAAAAAAGCATATTTGGGTTTTTGGAAAATAGTTTTTATCCAAATTAAAAACAATGCTCCCAGTGTGAGCGGCGTAAGCGAAAAAACTAGCGGACGCGCTTGAAGAATTAGCTTTTTCCAAAAGGCAAGACTGATAAAAAAATCACTTTGGCGGGAATCAAAAGGCACGCCTTCCAAATTAAAAAAATTAAATTTAAGCACCCAATTGAGCAGAGTAAAAAAACATAAACCAGAAACAATCAGTAATATGCCTTTGAAGATTATATTTTTATACTGGCTGAACAACTTCAAGCAAGCTAAAGCTATCCGGCTCTTCAAAAAAAATGCGTCCAAAGCAATCGCAACATCAGCCAAAATTACCGCCCAAAACACCGGCCCGGTATGGCCAAAATCAATCACATCGTGAAAAAGATATTTGCTCTTCACGAAGACCGCCGGCATCAATAAGGAAAAAATAAGCAGGCCGCCAAAAACAACCGCGAGATAGGAAAGTGCCATTTTTAATATTTTAGCGGGAAACACCTCGGCCATCTCTTTGTCCTTATTATAATAAAACAAAAGATACGCGATAAAAACAAAAAATAGATAATAAACCAAAATAAGCGCGATATATTTAGTAGCTAATGCCAAGCCTAAAAAAAGCGCTGTAAACGCGACGACCTTTTTGCGTCCGGTTTTCAAAAATAAGAGGTAGGAAAAAATGGTTGCCGAACAGAAAAGCCAAGAAAGGGCATCCGGATTTACAATTTGCGAAACGCCTAAGAGAATCGGCGAAAGCAAAATAAGTGTCGCCGACCAAAGTCCGATCCACTTATTTTCAGTCAATTTCGCAATAACCCAAAAGAAGAAAATCGAAAAAAGTCCATTGAAAATCAAAAGTGGAAAACGATAGAGAAAATTAATTCTTTGAAATTCTTGGGGATCATAGCTGGTGAAAACAGCTCCCCGTTCTTTGATTTCCGCGCTATGATTTTTGTCAAAAATCAATCCGACGCCGGAAATATAGGCCAGGGTTATGCCCGGCTTGTTGTTGATCCGTGTTGCTTTCCAATCCCCTTTTTCCACCGCGTTCCAATATTGCAAAATTCGATCTTGATTGATCCAAAAATGTTCATCCGCCGTCTCGAATTTAGCCAGATGATATAGCCCAAAAGAAAAATAAACCGCCAGGGCAAGAAGAAAAATCAGACCCGTTGTTTTTTGTTTGATACTATTCATTATTTTCTGAAACATATTTGAAAATCTCAATATAATTTTTTGGCCGATCGCCAATATCCATTTCCCAAACCGGCTTATCATCTTTGTATAAAAATCTATCATTAATCACATCCCACATTTCGTGATACATAATTGTTCCCCGTCGAGTTTTGATAAAATAATCTGGAATGACATCATTCTTTTGAAATTTAAATTTTTCATCACTTTTTCCCATAATACACTTTCCCCTAAGAAACGGGCAATACCCATTATAGTCAGTCCAGATAAGTAGATTTTGAGCATTTGGTAAGCTATTTAGAAATTCCGCTGCCTCATAACCTCCATAGCCCCAAGCATCCGTAATAATCCGACTTTGAGGAAGTAAATCGTTGGTATAGTTAAAATAGAAAGGCTTAATCTCCCACAGACTCCAAAAACTGATTAGTAAAATTGCTACCGTGATCAAAGCTTTGCCAATTTTTTCCAACCACTTCAAAGAAAACAACTCCCAAATTCCAATGCTTGCAAGCACTAAAACTAGTGGGTAAAGCATTATACTGTAACGAATAGTCACAAGCAAGACCTGAAGAACCACCGCTAAATAAAAGGCGGAGAAAAAAAATAACAGCAAAAAAACTACTTGCGAATAAACAGTTCTTCTGACTATTGATTTTCCTAGGATAAATAGAAAAGCAAGGAGTGTGAGCGGGGTAAGAGAAAAAAGTAAGGGCACAAACTCAAGGATAGTCTGCACAAAAGGTGCCTGCTCACGAAATGCCACTCCCTTTTCCATGTCAAAAGGAACTTTCCGGATAATAAACTCGCCATATTTTGTGCCAGACGTCCAATGATAGAGCACAAAAGCAAAAAGGAACAAAAATATCAAGGAAAAAATTCTAGGGGAAAGATCAGCCAAAAATTTTAACTTTTCCATAATCAAGGCTTGCGCCTTGCCTTGAGAAAAAATAATATCCAAGAAAAATACCAATATTGCAAAACCGATCGCAATAAAAAGATATTGAAATCCATTGAGTTTTTCAAAAACTTGAAACATAAAAAGTGGCTTGACAAATACGGCTGGAAGCAAAATTAAAAACAAAGCCAACGCTCCGAGGGTGACGCCCAGATAGGCTCCGAGCAGCTTGCCCACTTCTCGACCGGGCATATTTCTCCCCTGGGCGCGCGCGAAAAGCATCTCCGTCAAAACTATCACTAGAAAAAAAGGAGCAAGAATAATAGCGCTATATTTACTGAGTAGCGCGAAGCCCAAAAACAAAGCGGAGAAAAATAAATATTTTTTTTCTTTTGATTTGAGATGAGCTAGAAAAGCAAAAATTGCTCCCGCCGAAAAAGACCACAGCAAAGAGTCAGGATTGACGATTTGTGAGATACCCAAAAGGATCGGGGAGAGCAAGATGAAAATAGTTGACCAAAGCGCGATCCACTGATTTTCGGTAAATTTCCAAATAAACCAAAATAATAAAAAACAAAAAAGTCCATTGAAAAGCAACAGCGGAAAACGAAATAAAAAATGCACCCGCTCAATCTCTTGCGGGCTATAGACACGCTCAAATGATTTTTTGGAAAATAGATTTTCTGCCGGGCTGTTCTTGAAAAAAAGTGCGCTCCCCGAAACATAGGCGAGTGCCACTCCCGGCTTATCATTGATGTACGTTCCTTTCCAATCACCCTCCCCAATGGCTTCCCAATAGGCATGGATGCGACCATTTTCCGGATCTTCATACATCCAGTAGCGCTCATCCGCTGTTTCGAATTTCGTCAAATGATACAGCCCAAAAGAAAGATAGGCCACAAAAGCGATTGCTAGAAAAAAAGCTATTTGAATTTTATTAGTCATTTTTACCATAGTTTAAGCCCTCCCCAAAAAACCAGTAACATTATTTGCATCATATAATATTTATCACCCGCCGTCCACTGGAGCGTTTTGCTCTATTTTATCTCCACTGCCAAATAGTGTATACTAATCAATAGGCAAAAAATGGATTTCAAAAAAGTTAATCGCGCTATCTTATGAAAAAAAGAAATATTTTTTTATCACTAGCCCTGATTGGGCTTGGTATTTTTGGAGGATTTTTCCTAAAGCAAAAATTTTTTCTTAAGGAAACCTCCATTGCGCTTCCCTTTCCGCCAAATCCCCCATTTGAAATGCCCGTTTTTTCTGATCTCGTTATTCCCCCAAAAAATTGCAACGTCCTGGACTTTGGAGCCAACAATGACGGAAAAGCACTCAACACCAAGTCATTTAATGCTGCGATTACTGAATGTGCCAATGCCGGCGGTGGCCACGTGATCGTTCCGGCGGGAATATGGCTCACGGGAGCAATCCAGCTCAAAAGCAATATTGATCTGCATTTGGAAAAAGATGCTACGATTCTTTTTAGTAAAAATCCCCAGGATTACCTGCCGATAGTCTTTACTCGTTTTGAGGGAATCGAACTGATGAATTATTCTTCTTTTATCTACGCTAATGATTGCGAAAATATTTCCATCAGTGGCGAAGGAGCGCTAGACGGTCAGGGCGACTCTTGGCTCAAGTGGAAAGACATCCAGAAAGGTGACTCGCAAAAACTCTACCAAATGGCGAATGATAATGTGCCACCTGAGGAAAGAATCTTTGGAAAACCTGGCGACGCTCTTCGGCCATTTTTCGTGGAATTTGTTAATTGTAAAAATGTTCAATTGCTTGATTTTACGCTCAAAAATAGCCCGATGTGGTCAATTCATCCGCTTTACAGTGAAAATGTGCTTATCCGCGGCATCAAAATCGACACGACCGGCCACAATACGGACGGCATCGTCATTGATTCTTCGAAATATATATTGATTGATAGTGTTGATTTGAAAACTGGCGACGATTCAATTTCCATAAAGTCAGGTCTCGACAAGGATGGCTGGAGAGTTAATCGGCCAGCGGAAAATATCGTTATCAAAAATTCTCGCATGGAGCTGGGTCATTCCAGTATCACTGTGGGTAGCGAAATGTCCGGCGGAGTTAGAAATATCTACATCCAAAATTGCTCTTTTGAGGGTTCCGGACAAGGAGTGCGCATAAAATCAATGCTTGGGCGTGGAGGTTATGTCGAAAATATTTGGGCGAGAGATTTGCAGATGGATAATATCGAGAACGCTGCTTTGCAATTTGATATGACCTACGATTCATCTACTAACATCCCAACAACGAATACGCCGCCGAAGATTGATAATATCAACATTGATACTATCAGGGTATCTGGAAATCCACCAAAATATTTAGTAAAAATCGATGGACTTTCCGAGCAGCCGATGGAAAACATTCGATTGTCCAATGTCACTGCTAAGTCGGAGAAAGGTATCGTAATCGGTAATGCACAGCAAATCAATTTAGAAAATATTTCCTTCTCTGCTAAAAAGAAACCCTATTTCCAATTCACTAACGCGAAAGGATTAAATTTATATAATGCTACTTGCAAAAAAACTGACACGAATTGTGTAGAAATAAATTAAAAAAGGAGCGAAAATTCCCTCCTCTTCTAGCTTGTTTTTTAATTATATGACTTACGCCTACCCCAAAAACAATCTTTAAAGCGCAGGGTCTTCCAGCGTTTGTTTTTGTTTATTCTAACCCCCTGCAATTATTGAGGTTTTTTAGATTAATCTTGGCTATAGAAAAGCTTATTTTTGGGTTAGGCGTAAGTCCTGAAATGCTAGAAACCTATCCCTTAAAATAATTCGGCGCTTCTTTGGTGATAGTCACGGTATGCGGATGGCTTTCTTTGAAGCCGGCACCGGTAATTTTCACAAACTGGGCTTTTTTCACGAGCTCTGGAAGTGTTTTGGCACCAAGATAGCCCATACCGGAACGCAATCCGCCCGTCAATTGATAGATAATTTTTTCCACCGGTCCGCGATAAATCGTGCGTCCCTCGATTCCTTCCGGCACGAATTTCCCCACCTCTTTCACGTTGCCTTGACCATAGCGATCTTTCGAACCGCGTTGCATCGCGCCGAGCGATCCCATTCCGCGATACATTTTATACATCATACCATCCACAAATTCCGTTTCTCCCGGTGATTCTTCCGCGCCGGCCAAAAGTCCGCCCAGCATCACCGAACTGGCACCGAGCGCCAGAGCTTTCGTGATATCACCGGAATATTTAATTCCTCCATCGGCAATAATTGGCACATTGATATTTTTACCTCGACCTTTCAGGGCTTCCAAAATTGCTGTCACTTGCGGAACGCCAATGCCAGCCACAACGCGCGTCGTGCAAATCGAACCTGGTCCAATCCCAATCTTCACGCCATCCGCTCCGGCTTTGATGAGATCCGCCACTGCTTTTGCTGTCGCGACATTTCCCGCCATCACGTCCACTTTTTTAGTCGCGTTATTTTTCTTAATTTTTTTCACTGCCTCAAGCACACCCTTGGAATGTCCGTGCGCCGTATCAACCACCAAAACATCTGCGCCAGCCGCGACGAGCGCTTCTGCGCGTTCGAGTAAATCTGCCCCGACACCAACCGCCGCTCCGACATAGAGCCGCTTATTGGAATCCTTGTTGGCAAACGGAAATGATTCGTTTTTTTCTAAATCTTTTCTGGTTACAATTGATTTTAGGATCCCCTTTTTATCCACCACGCAAAGCACGACTAAATTTTCTTTACGGATGATTTCATTCGCCTTGGATAAATTTGCTCCTTCGATAATTGTAACCAATTCCGAAACCGGCTTCATAATTTCTTTCACTTTTTTGCCTTTGTCTTGGGGCCAAAAATAATAAAGTTCAGTCACGATTCCCAACAGTTTTCCTTTTGCGTCGACAACCGGAATTTTTTTATAGCCCTTTTCTTCCCGGATGCGATAAACTTCATCCACTGTGTCTTCCAAGGAAAGCGTAATCGGATTTACCACAAAACCACTTTGGTAACGCTTCACGAGCCTCACCTCTTCCGCCTGCTCAGAAATAGATAGATTTTTATGGATAATCCCAATTCCACCTTGCAGTGCCATGGCAATCGCCATTTTATGCTCTGTGACTGTGTCCATCGGCGAACTGGCAATCGGGGTTTTCAGAGGAACGTTGCGAGAAAAACGGCTTCCGAGCTCGGTTTCGCTTGGCAAAATTTCTGAATATTGAGGCACTAATAAAATATCATCATAGGTCAAAGCTTCTTGCATAAAGTTAGATTTAATAATAATATTAAGATTATAAACTATCTTGACCAAATAATCAAAGTTTAATATAAAATAGGGTTTACGCGTTTGCCAAAAGCAAGCTTACACCTAGCCAAGATTAGTCGAGTAAGGTTTAGAAGTTTCAGAGGTAAAAAAAGCAAAAACAAACTTGAGAAGTTTGTGCGCTTTGGAAGATTGTTTTTGGTAAATGCGTAAACCATTACACGCCACAAAGATATGAAAGACCATATTGCTATTTTGGATTTTGGTTCGCAGTATATGCACCTGATTGCAAGGAATATCCGCGAGATGAATGTGCTGGCGAAAATCTATCCGCATGACGTAACGGCCAAGGAATTGAAAAACGCCAGCGGAATTATTTTTTCCGGCGGTCCCCAGTCGGTCTATGACAAAAATTCTTTGACGGTTGATCCAAAAATTTTGAAATTAGGCGTTCCTATTTTGGGACTTTGCTATGGTCATCAATTGCTGGCACATCTCTTGGGCGGGAGAGTCAAGCCGGGACACGTCCGCGAATATGGACGCGCCAAACTCGCGCTTAAAGAAAAATCGGCGCTTTTTGCTGGTGTTAAGAAAACTACAGAAGTCTGGATGAGTCACGGCGACTCAGTCGCCAAAGTTCCCAAGAATTTTTCAATTTCCGCCTCGACCCAGGATTGTCCGATAACGGCAATGGCGGATGAGAAAAAGCAGATCTATGGTGTGCAGTTCCATCCCGAAGTTGATCATACTCACGAAGGCCGGAAAATGCTAGAAAATTTTGTTTTGAAAATCGCTGCGTCCCAAAAAAATTGGGAGATTAAAGATTTGGTCGCGCATCTCGTCGAGAAGATAAAAAAACAAGTGGGCAAGAAAAAAGTTTTGGTTTTGGTGAGTGGTGGCGTAGACTCTAATGTCGTTTTTGCCCTACTCACAAAAGCCCTGGGAAAAGCGCGCGTGAAAGGACTTTATATCGACACGGGTTTTATGCGCCAGAACGAATCACAAGAAATTGTCAGAAATTTCCAAAAAATCGGTTTTGATAATTTAGAAGTGATTGATGCGAGCACTACTTTTTTCGAAAATCTAAAAGGTGTCTATGAACCAGAAGCAAAAAGAAAAATCATCGGCCAAACTTTCCTAGACGTCAAAGACACTGTAAGCAAAAAGCTAAAGCTCAACGAAAAAGAATGGCTCTTGGGTCAAGGCACAATCTATCCTGACATCATTGAATCGGGCGGAACTAAAAATGCTGACAAAATCAAAACCCATCACAACCGCGTCGACGCCATTCAAAAAATGATTGACTTGGGACTAGTTGTGGAACCCTTGGTTGATTTCTATAAATATGAGGTACGCCAAATCGGCCGACTTTTGAAACTTCCCAAAAATCTGATCAAGAGACATCCCTTTCCCGGACCGGGATTGGCTATTCGTGTTTTGTGTTTGAAATCAATCGACAATACAAAGACGAGTCCGCCAGCTAGCGGACTCGTCTCTACGGAAAATAAAATTAAAAAATTCTACCAAAAAAATTATCCCGGAATTAATTCGGCTCTTTTGCCCATCCGTTCGGTCGGCGTGCAAGGCGACAACCGCACCTATGCCCATCCGCTTGCTATTTGGAAAGAAAGCGCTTGCCCCCTCACCAATAATTCTAAGGCTTTGAATAGCCCAATTAGTTTCGATATTGGTGTAGGGGCATGGAAAAAGCTAGATCAAATCTCTTCTAATACAACAAACTCGATCCGAGAAATTAATCGTGTCGTTTTGCTCCTCAATCCTTCCAAGAAAGCCGATTTTCAACTTGTCCCAAAAGGCGCCTACCTCACAAAAGAACGCATTGAAACGCTCCGCGAAATTGACGCGATTGTCACTAAAAATATTCAAGAGACTAAATTATATGACCAGATTTGGCAATTCCCTGTCGTCCTCATTCCCATCACTGACAAAACCGGTAAAGAATCAATCGTCCTGCGACCAGTCAACACCCGCGATGCAATGACGCTGAATTTCTACCAAATGGAAAAAGCAATCCTCAAAAAAATGACCACAGACATTTTAGCCACCGGGCGTATTTCCTATGTCTTTTATGACCTAACTAATAAACCACCGGGAACGACGGAGTGGGAATAGATTTTTAACCTTAACACACACAGGACTTGCACATTTGCCAAAAAATAACAAACTTGTGTCATCCTGAGCGAAGCGAAGCGAAGTCGAAGGATCTGCTTCGCATTATCGTAAGCCTTACTATTAAATATAAAGCTCTAGGTTATGGTTAGCAGATCCTTCGACTGCGTCCCGATTGCTATCGGGACTCCGCTCAGGATGACATTTAATTTAAATGCATAAATCCTAAATATAACGAAAATTTATGCCAGAAAATATCTTAAAAAAAGTCCAAAAGGAAGTCGGTGCAAAAATCGATATTTTCACTGATTCCAATACCGCTCATAGTCGATATGAAGTGAATAAAAAAAACTATCGCACTGTGCTCATCAAAAATATTCCTTTCATTTTCACTTGTGATGAAAAAGATAAATTAGTCATTCTTAAAAATCATTCTATTGCAATCAGGGACGATCTCATCACGCAAGTCGAACCGTTGGAAAAAATCAAAGCACAGAAATTCAACCTCATCTATGACGCCGGAAAACGTGGCGGAACAGTGGTCACGCCGGGACTAATCAATACTCACGCGCACATCCATATGTATCTTTTGCGCAGCGCGATGACCTTGGATGAAGAAAAAAGCGTCGATGAAACCATTTCCAATATGGCGGCTTGGCAGAAATTCGAAACGGAAGAATCACTGTTTTATGCCTCCGTCGGCGATCTGACCGAACAACAAAAAAACGGCATCACCACAACGCTCACCCACGGACCAAGCTTTGAGTCCGGCGAAATCGCCGCGAAAATCACGAGGCATAATCTCTTGAACGCCGTGAGCGCTGTCAGTAATTCTCGCCCGAGCAATTCGCCGGAAATGGTAGAAAAACTACTCCAAAAGAAAAACCAATTCTACTCCACCCCCGCCATCTCGCTCCATTATCTCTATAAAACTCCTTTTGCTACTCTGCGCAAAGTCAAAAAAATTATTGATGCCTATCAAACACTACTCACTGTCCATTTGGCGGAAAGTCAAAATGTGGCAGAAAGCACTTTGCGCACGCACGGAATGAGCGAAGTGGAAGTTTTGAAAAAATTCAAACTTCTAAATTCTCACACCATTGCTTCGCATGCGATCTACATCAAACCAAAAGAAATTATTGAGCTGGCGGAAAACCAAGTGGGGATTGTTCATCTCCCCACCTCCAACACGCTCCACAAAAGCGGCGTGTTTCCTTTTTGGCAATTCAATGATGCTAATGGCTATAAAAATATTTCGCTCGGCACTGACAGCGTCGTGAGCAAAAATCAACTCGACCTGCTCACTGAAGCCTATCAGGCTCGTATTACTCACTTATACTCACGCACAATTAAATATGGCACGCTATTTAAAATGATGACCGCTAACGGCGCACGCGTCCTCAATCTCCCCGACCGCGGAAAAATTCTCCCCGGAATGAAAGCGGATATTGTCTTTTGGAAACTGCGTGATCGTGGCTTTGTCCCCTATGATGAAAATAATCCCGCCACGCTCATCGGCAACCTCATCACGCACGGCGGAAGGATGGTGCGTGACCTGATGATCAACGGAAAAATCATCGTCAAAGACCGCCGGCATCAATTTGTCAACGAAACCAAACTACTCGATGTTTTGCAAAAAAAGCATATGGAAATGCGGGGGAGGAAAGAAAAAAGAGTTGATTTTCACACATAGCAGGAACGGGTTTGCAACCCGTTTCGCATAGTTTGCTAATTCATACAATTGCGGACAGTAACATGAAAAACTTGGTCTGCAATATTATTAAGCTTATAAAATAAAAGGACCCCCGCCACGGCGGGGCTCCTGCAAAGATCTAAAAAAATGGCCTTCCGATTGCCATAATGGAGCCAATCGGAAGGCTAGGTGATTCTTCTGTTACCAATGCTTTGGATAACTCGAAAGTTGATTGGTAGGCGCATTGGCCCTAGAGTTACGCGTCTGCATCACCAACAGACACCGCTAGATTTCTTTCCAACCAGCGTAATCGAGTACTGGTATGTTATCCAAACATAGACACGTTGTCAAGCGTTTATTTCGGAAAACAAAGGAAAACTATTTCGAAACCCGCAAACTGTTGAGGACTACTGAAACAGAACTAAAAGACATTGCCGCGGCGGCGATGGCGGGCGTCAAAAACCCAAGCATCGCAAGTGGGATGGCAATGATGTTATAGAAAAAAGCCCAAAATAAATTTTGTCTGATAGCGCGGAAAGTTTTTCTCGAAATCAAAATCGCTTCCACCACTTTTTTGAGATTATTCTCCAGCATCACGATCTGACCGGCTTCTTTGGCGATATCCATCGCACTGCCCATCGCGATGCCCAGATCGGCTGCAATGAGACTCGGCGCGTCATTGATTCCGTCACCGATAAAAATAACTTTTTCGCCTTGTACTTGAAATCGCCTGATGGCTTCTAATTTTTCATGCGGCAAAACATCCGCGATAATATTTTCAATGCCCAGCTCTTTCGCCACCGCTTGCGCCACAACCAAGCGATCACCAGAAATTATTCCCACTTTTAGATGCATTTTTTTTAGCGTGGCCACGACTTCTTTAGCCTCATCGCGAATTTCGTCTTCGATCAAAAACGCTCCCAGAATAGCGCCACCTCGCGCTACAAAGAGCAGGGCGCCCGCTTGATTTTTTGGATCTGTTTCTGTTTCCGAAATCCATTCGCCGGCCAAATTATTTTCTGCCATAATTTTTGCATTTCCCAAAAAGATTGCCCTTCCCGCGTCATCTGTTCCGGAAAGTCCCCTGCCTTTATACTCCGTAGTATTTCCCACTTCTTTTTTATCCGTAGTCACATTCAAACTATTAGCATAAGCCACGATTGCTTTAGAATAGGGATGCTCGGAGTTCAGTGCCAGATTATAGGCAAGACTAAGCAAATCAGCTTCGCTATCACCAACTTGGGAATTTTTCAATATTTCTTTTACCACCGGTTTGCCCTTGGTGAGCGTTCCGGTCTTGTCAAAAATAACCATCGAGATATCTTTTATCCGCTCAAAACCTTCCCCGCTTTTGAAGAGAATCCCTTGTTTTGCTCCACGCCCTGCCCCCACCATAATGGCGGTTGGTGTGGCCAGTCCAAGCGCGCAAGGACAAGCAATGACGAGAACTGAAACAGCATAGATGATCGCCCTTGTTATATCCTGCGCAAAAAATGACCAACCCAAAAGAGTCAAGAGAGCCAGCAGAAGAACTACCGGCACAAAAATTCGAGCTGTTTTATCAGCCAATCTTTGAATCGGCGACTTAGAATTTTGCGCCTCCTCAACTGTTCGGATAATTTGCGCCAAAGCCGTTCCTTCTCCAGTCTGAGCCACACGCACCTTAAGAATCCCATCCTCATTGAGCATCGCGCCAAAAACATAATCCCCCACTTTTTTCTCCACCAAAAGCGACTCACCCGTCAGCATTGACTCATCAACCGCCGAACGTCCTTCTAGAATATACCCGTCCAAGGGAATTTTTTCGCCCGGTCGCACCACAACCACATCTCCAATTTTAAGCTCAGCAATTTCCACTTCTTTTTCTTCGCCGCTGACCAGGATGCGTGCGCGCTTGGCTCCCATTTCCATCAATTTTCGCATCGCTTCACCAGTTTTTTGCACGCTAATGTCTTCAAAATATTTTCCCAACAGAATAAAAATAATAATCACCGCCGCTGTTTCGAAATATTCTTTTTGGCCGTGAAAAACCGCCCAGAGACTGAAAAAATAGGCTACTAGTGTTCCCATGGAAATCAATGTATCCATATTGGCTTCCCGCTTTTTCGCTTGGAGATAGGCCATCCGGTGAAAAGGTCCGCCCAAGATGAATACTACAATGGTAGCTAGGAAAATATGTGCCCACATGACAAAATCTATCCCCAAAATCATAACCCCGGATTTAAGATCAAAAAACATTCCGAGCAGAATCGGAAAGGAAAAAATCACCGCCAAAACAAGGCGCACCTTCACATTGCCAAAAAGTTCATTTTTATATTGGGCATATTTATTGACCACTTGATATTTGCAAGCAGGATCTCCGCCAATGCCATAGCCATTGGAAAGAATAATTTTTTTCACATCCTTCTCACTGAGTATTTCGTCGTCATATTCCACGAGCGCTTTTTTGGTCGCGAAATTAATCGAGGCTTTTTTGATTCCCAGAGCCTTAGAAAGCGCCCGCTCATTGCTCGCGCTACAACTGGCACAAGTCATTCCGGTTATTTCGAAGATGATTTTTTTTGTTGGCATATGTTTTAAGTTAAGAAATTTTTTATTTATATCCCCTTCTCCATTAGGGAGAAGGTGGCCGAAGGCCGGATGAGGGAGGAGCCTTTCTGTTAATAACGGGTTAGCTTTGTTTAGATTATTCTTAATGCATAGCCCTTGCCCTCACCTGTCATGAGTACATGACATCCTCTCCCTAAGGGCGAGGAGGAATATACCTACTCTACAATAAATTTACCACGGACCATCCCCATCCAGCAACTGAACGGAATTTCACCGATTTTATCAGGCGTAAAAGTTACAACATTATCACCAGAGCTAAGTGCTTGTGAAATTCCCAAGCTGGGAATAATAATCTTGCTCGTGCAACCGGTGATGCTATCCCCTTTGATCACCCAACGCACCGGCACACCTTTTTTCAGATGCAAAACGCTCGGTGAAAATCCGGCGTTAGTGACGTGCATTTCCACTATTTGCTCCGCCACATCCGTTTTTGTGTTTTTTACTTCTTCTTTTTGGCCATTTTGATTACCAAAGACATCGCCTGACGCGCCGACCAAAGCTAGCCCGGAATTGAAAGTATAGAAAGCAAAAAGGACGATGAGTATTCCGGCTACTTTTTGAAAAATGGCGGCATTTTTGCCTTTGCTCCAAGCCGTTGTCACACCTAGAGTGAGAAGAGACGGCACAGTGCCAAGCGCAAAGAAAAACATTCCCAATCCTCCGCGCATAAAACTGCCAGAAGCAATCGCCAGAATTTGCATGCTTTGCGTGAAACCGCACGGCAAAAAAAATGTCATCACACCCAAGAGAAATGGCGCGGCTGGATTCTCTGATTGTTTCAGTTTGCCCCACGGCGCACTAAAAAGTCTCGGCATAGAAAGACCCAAACTAGCAATATCCGGAAATAGTCCCAAAATATTGAGACCTAAGATTGCGAGTACGATGGCGATAATTATCGTATAGATCGCGATGAAGTTTCCGCTGATATTTATCCCGCCACCAATCGCGCCCAGCAGTCCACCGAGCACAAAAAATCCACCGAGCCGTCCAAAGTGAAAAAATAGATTCGGTTTCACCGCGCCACTCAAAAACCCGCTTTTTTCTCCTTTATATTTTTCCGAAAAAGCGATCACCACTGATCCAACCACCACCAAGCAACTGGAAACGGAAGCCACAAGACCAATCAGAAACGCCGTGCCAAAATCAGCGCCAGAACCAGCCACACCAATTTTTTGTCCCAGACTGGAACTTTGAAACAGCTGAAAACCAAGAATAATGAGAATCACAAAAGCAACCGCCCAAAGCCAAGATTGCCAAGAATTTTTGCTAACTAGCGCAGTGGGCTCGCTTTTCTTTTGCGATGCCGTGTAGCCAAATTTTTCCACTACTGCTTTAACCTTTTGGAAATCGGGTTCGACTTTGTCATAACCCAGCTCCACGACGCCTCTTTTCCTGTCAGCATGAACGCGAGTTACACCGGGAATATTTTTCAATTCGTCGTCGAGTAGTTTTTCACAACTGACGCAGTGCATACCTTTGATATAGATTATTTTTGTTTGCATATTCATCCCCCACCACTTTTTCGCTCGCATTCGCGATTTAACGGTGAGTAATTATTGAATTAGTTTTCTGTAATTTTACAGTTAATCTTTTATGAAAATAGCTAAGTTCTGACAGCGGAAAAGTGGTGGGGGATAAACTTTACTTGCTCATCTTATTTAATTGCAAAATTTCATCGATCATTTCTTGTTTTCTTTTTTCATTCGTGCCTTTCATGGCGTTCATAAAGCAACTGCTCAAATGGCGCGCCAAAAGTTTGTCATTGGCCGATTTCAAAAGCCCGACCACCGCCAAATTCTGCTGCATAATCGAAACGCAATATTCCCCATCTTCAATCATTTTAATGACATTACTCAAGTGCGTACTGGCTTTTTTAAGAGCCGTAATAATTTCCTTGTCTTGCATATAGTTTAAAAATTCCTGCCTGCCGATAGGCATGGAAAAATTAAAAATTAAAAATTTGCCGCTAGGCGCCTACCTCCCCCCTAGGTATAATATACTCGCGCCTGTAAATCTTGTCAAATGAAAAAGCACCCCTTGAAATTGATGCTTCCGTATTACCCTTATCTTCCTTGTGGTAGGGCTATTCTAATGATACTTCCCCATCCCTAAAATCCCAATGATCACACCAATGAGCGCGGTGACCATGGTGAAGATCCAGGCACGCATTGTAACTTTTGTTTCTGGCCAGCCTTTGGCTTCGAAGTGGTGATGAATTGGCGCGGCGAGGAATACTTTGCGATGGAAAAACTTTTTAGAAGTCAGTTGAATGACGACTGAGCCTGATTCGAGCACATAGATAAAAACAATGACAAATAAAACCAGCGTGGAATTAGTAAGCATAGCCACGACGCCCAAGGTTGCGCCCAGGGAAATCGCGCCGGTGTCACCCATAAAAAATCTGGCCGGGCAAATATTGAACCAAAGAAAAGCCAAGAGCGCTCCGGCAATTGCCATGCAAAAAGCGGACAAATCCATTTTGTTTTGGAAAAAAGCGATGAGACCAAATGAGCTGAAGGCGATGAGCAGTACGCCGCCATTGAGACCATCCAGTCCATCCGTTTCGTTTGACGAAATGGCGGTAAACAAAATGACAAACATAAACAGCGGGATATACCATAAGCCAATATTAAAATCTCCCATCGCCGGAATGTGAATATGACTCCAGCCTAATTTATAGTAAAACCACCACGCGCCAAGAGCGGAAATTAAAATCAACCAACCAAAACGCGAAAGAAAGCGAATCCCGCCACCCTTGTTTTTGCCCACTCCCCGCACACTCGCCCAATCATCACAGAGCCCCAAAATTCCGGCGGAAATGAGCGCGAAGAGTGGAAGCCAAACTTCTTTGCGGCTCAAAAAATCCAGTCGAGCGAAAAAATTAATACTCGACCACTTGGCAATCAAGGGAAAAAGATAATGCGAAAGCAACACAAGCACTAAAACGGAAAACCACACCAAGATGCCGCCCATCACCGGCGTGCCGCTTTTATGTTTATGCATCTCGCTAACATAGGTCAGTTTTTCACCATCAACCGCATTGGTTTTTATCTTCACTCCGATTTTGTATTTATAGAGAAAATGTGTAAGCACCGGCGTCAAAAAAAAGGCCAGAAGAAAAGCCATAACTCCCGTAGAGAGCACTTTTAGCACGCCGATTACACTAGCGAGAGTTTGGATTTGAGATAGTTCCATAAATTATTTCCAAGTATAGTTATTATAAACCCAGTTTAATAAAGATTTCATATCATCCCAACGCTTTTCATCGTTCAGTAGCACCGTGATTACTTTATGCTTACCTGTCGGATCGGTCGAACCCAGGAGCAATGACTTTCCAGCCAGCGGAGTAAATCCTGTTTTCCCGCCCAAACAATTGGAAACATTCCCCAAAAGCATATCCGTATTTTTCAGCAGATGCATATATTTTCCATCAGTGGAATAGAACTGGCCTTCCGGTATTTTCATTATATCCCAGATCAACTCATATTGCATCGAGGTAGCAGCAATTCTGGCAATGTCGTAGGCGGAAGAATAGCATTCATTTTCCCGTCCGTCAATTTCCAATCCTGAAGGAGTACAAAAATGCGTATCAACCAAACCCATATCCTTAGCTTTTTGATTCATTTTTTCCACAAAAGCATCGGGCGACCCGGAAATATAGATGCCCAGTGACGTAGCCGCGTCGTTCGCGCTATTGAGTAGCATTGCTTTCAAAAGATCAATGGCGTGCACTTTTTCTCCCGCATACATCCGATTACCATTGCAAAATACACTCGTCGGACAACCGACCACAGTTCCATCAACATGCAAACCTTCTTTCTTGATTGTCACCTCAGCATTGAGATCGGGAATATTTTCAATAGTCAAAATCGCTGTCATCATTTTGGTCAGCGACGCAATCTGAGTTTGCTTTCGGCCATTATCGTAGTGCAAGATCGTGCCACTGTCGACATCAATCGCCACGGACGATCCGGCCCACATTTTCAGATCTTGACAATTCGGTTTTCTTTGGGGAACGAGACCAGTACTGCTGGCCACATCAAAAGGTGAATAATCCTTATTTTGCGTCGTCGCATCAGGTTTTTTTTCCGGAACATCTTCGTTGTTTATTGCTACCGTTTTTTCTTCACCAAGCACCTGCTGCTCTTGCTTGCCTTGCGTTAGACCTTTTTTTAACGTATCCAACCGAGCGGAAAAATTCCCGGGAAGAATTCCGGGAAGAAGCAAAACGAATAGAATTGTGTAGAGTATGTTAAACATTGAGTAACTGAATTTTAAATTAGAAATTTGAAATCAAGGCCAAATTATTAAATATCAAATTTTAAATACTAATTAATTAAACGTCAATTTAAAATTTGTTCATTTGAAATTCATTTCAAATTTCAAATTTCAAATTTAGCCTTTTTGATCACACTATCTCTGGAGTTTCTTTTGTTATTTCTTCTAATGTTTCTTCCGCGGCGACATCTTCCTTTTTATTCAACGCTTCCCAATCGGGCAATTTTTCCACGCTTTCTACCCCCAGTTTTTTCAAAAAATCAAATGAAATATTGTAAATATAGCGCCGATTATCTTTGATGTTTTCTATTCTATCGATGAGACCGCGAATGAGGAGCGCTCGCAAAGTAAAACTGCAATTCACACCCCTAATTGCTTCGATTTCGGCGCGGGTAATCGGGCCACGATAAGCCACAATTGAGAGCACTTCCAGCGCCGCTTGACTCAGATTTTCTTGGATTTCACTTTTCACCAATTCCGCCACAAATTCAGCGTTGTCGGGGTTGGTCACAAGTTGAATTGTATCTTTAATCTGAACAATTCGCAACCCTCGCCCTTGGGCGTATTCCGCATTGAGTTTCGCGACCGCTTCTTCCACTTCCGCCTCCGTCGCATCAGTCACTTTTGCTAAACGCAAAAGTTTCATCGGTTCACCGCTGACAAATAAAATACTTTCAATGATTGATTTTAGTTTTTCTGGTTGCATAATATAATTTTATAACTTATTTAACGGTTACGACAATTGTTTATTTATATCCCCTTCTCCATTAGGGAGAAGGTGGCTGAAAGCCGGATGAGGGAGGAGCCTTTCGATTAATAACAAGTTAGCTTTGTTTAGATTATTCTTAATTTATAGCCCTTCCCCTCACCTGTCATGAGTACATGACATCCTCTCCCGAGGGGAGAAGAGGAATTGAAGGGACTATTCCGTAGCCTCACCTGTCCTCCGGACATCCTCTCCCTAAGGGAGAGGAGGATATGTCATGTTATTCGCTTCCGCTCCTCATACTCAACTTGATATCTTGAAATAATTCTTTTTGTTCGACGTGGATCATTCTTTGCTTGACCATTTCCAGCATCGCGAGAAAGGAGATAATCACATCGATTTTATCTTTCGCTTCGGACACTAATTCAGAAAAGCAAGTTTCCAGTTTGTTCCGCAAAGCGATTTCCAAATCACTGATCCGCTCTTCCATTGTCACAATTTCGCTAACCAGCTCTTCTTGTAAAACCGCCACTGCCGGAATTTCCGAGAGCACTTTTTGAAAATATTTTTTCAGATCAAACGCATTAATATTCTCTGGCGGATAAAAAACCGATTTAATTCCCTGATAGGGCGGCTTGGAATAGCAGACTCGATTCTCCAGCGCCAATTTTCTGACTTTGGCTGAAATTTCTTTGAACTTTTTATACTCCGCCAGCTGTTGCGCTAAATCTTCGATTTCTTCCTCTTCTTCATCACTAAATTTCAAAATTGGTAAAAGCGCGCGCGACTTAATGAGGATCAATTTTGCCGCCACAGACAAAAAGTCCGCCAAATTTTCCAGGTGAATGCTTTGGTTATCCTTGATATAGTCCAAATATTGATCTGCCACGTGAGCCAAATTCAACTCAGTAATACTCAGCTTTTCCTTCTCAATCAGATCAAGCAGAAGCTCCAATGGTCCTTCAAATTTTTCCAGTTTTACCTGATACACAAAGTTTTATGCGTTACTATTTTAACCTCCCTATTTTAGCATCTTTTCCGCAAAACCGCCATGGTACTTAACTTTTTTTCGCCAACCTATTTTCCGCCAAGCGGTAAGCCGGGATTAGCGCGGAAAAAATTATCAGCGCTGAGAGAAGAAAGATGGCGGAAAGCGGTAAAAATAGCAAAAGCACAAAAGAAAGACTGGCGGCCAAAATATAGCCAACTGGCATGGCGGTGCGGAAAAAACCAATCAGATCAACGTCATCACCGTCGATGCGTTTGTAGAAATAGGAATCGCGCAAAATCTCCACCATCGCCGCGCCGATTCTGGTTCCCAGGAGCGTCAGTGACCACACAAAAACAACGGGCGCATGGACAAAATAGACCACCGTGGTGGAAACAGCCATAATTAAAAGTCCGCAAATCAAAAGCTTTTTTTCCCCCATTTTTTTGTCCGCCGAAAATCCCATCGGGTATTGCAAAAACACGAACGGCAAAAGCATCACGGAAAAAACAATCCCGATCTGACTCCAACTGAGGCCGATGTCTCGCAGATAAATCGGCATATAGATGATCATGAGGGCATAGAAAAATTCCAACACGAAAGAAACATAATAAATTGCCATCACATTTTTTCGCTTGGAAATTTTGCGCAATAAATTCGACACGGAAATATCCACTTGTGGCTTTCCGTTAGTGTCTCTCAGCTTAAAGAGCGCGTAGAAAAAAACCAGGACATTGAAAAGCAAAAGAAACACAAAGACTCCGGAAAAATCAACTAGCCCCAAAAGTCGCGTCGAAACAAACGGCCCCAAAAGAAAACCGGCATTGAGCACTGTGAGATGCTTGCCACGAATTCTCCCCGACTCTTTGTCGCAAGAAAAAGATTCCAAAATCGTGTCGAGGCTAACCCATTCCAGACCAGAAAAAATCACATAGAGCATCAGCAGGAATATTCCCCAGCTCGAGGGAGCTGAGTTGACCAAAAAAACAAGACTGATAATTTTCAGCGCCAGGATAACCAAAAAAACGCTGGTCTTTCCCATCCTTCTGGTTAATTTATGCAAGTTTAGAAGAATCAAAAGCAAAGCGGAATATGCAATAAAATAAAAACCACCAACATTTTCCGTGCCGGAGGCTTGCTTAAAATAACTCGACATCACATAGATGAGAACGGCTTGAGAAAATCCCAAAAAAAATGAGATGTAATTTATCGCTCTAGTTTTTTTTCGATCTAAATGTTCTTTGTGTTTTGGCATTGTTATTTTTGTTTTTGAAAGTTTTACAGGCTCTAAGAGCCCGCCCCAACGGGCTCTTAGAGCCTGTGGACTATGGATTACGGCGTAATTCTCTTTACATCCCGCGGAAAAAGAATCGCTTCTTTAATGCTTCCGAGATTGAGAATTTTTTGCACGATCCGTTCTGATCCCAGTCCCCAACCCCCATGCGCGGGCATACCTAATTTAAAAATATCCAAATAATGTTCCAAGTCCTCTGGTTTGAGTCCGTGTTTTCCGATGCTATTTTTTAATTGTTCGTAGTTATGAATTCTTTGCCCGCCACTGGCAATTTCCACGCCACGGAAAATCAGATCGAACGTTTCTGTATACTGACCATCTTCACTTGGCATCGAATAGAAAGGCCGCACACTGACCGGATAGTGCGTGAGAAAAACAAAATCGGAATTGTGGCTTTTCTTGGCCCATTCGCAGATTAAACGCTCACCCTCCGGATCGATGTCGACATCTTCCGATTTTTTGCCATATTCTTTTTCCAAAATTTCCAGCGCTTCGGTTAGTCGCAAGCGAGGAAATTTTTCGGCGAATAGCAGTTCTCCCGCGGCATACTCTTCTAGTTCACTTGAACAATTTTTAGTGACGTCAGAAAGCATTTGTTGCATCACTTTTTCCAAAGAGTCCATCACATCAGTAAAGCTATCAATAAAACCCATCTCGGCGTCGAGGCCCGTATATTCATTGACGTGGCGCGTGGTAAAATGCGGCTCGGCGCGAAAAACAGTGCCGATTTCAAACACCCGTTCAAAAGCACCAACGCCGGCTTGCTTGTAGAACTGCGGGCTTTGTGCCAAATAGGCATCGCGATCAAAATATTTTATCTTGAAAAAATTCGCTCCGCCTTCAGTCGCGGCAGAAAGAATTTTTGGCGTTTTAATTTCCAAAAACTGCTGTTCACGCATCACCTCGCCGTAGGATTTAAAAAGCTCCGCATTGACTTTAAAAATATCATTGACTTTTTTATTGCGAAGAACTAAATTGCGATTGTCGAGAAGTGTGTTGAGATTGACATCCAATTCACTTTTCGCCACATCGAAAGGTAGCTCGGCTTCTACTTTTGAAATTACGGTTATTTTGGCGGCTTCCAGTTCAATTTTGCCAATCTTATCTTCCTTGCCCTGGCCGCCCGGACGCTCCTTGACCAAGCCTTCAATTTCCACCACAAATTCGCTACGCACGTCTTTCGCGTTTTGGTAGGCGCTTTCTTTGTCAGGAATAACCACCACTTGCACCACACCAGTACGATCGCGCAGATCGATAAAAATCAATTTGCCATGATCGCGCCGAGAGTTGACCCAGCCAGCCAGTTTGACATATTGCCCAATCATTCTTGGCGCGTCTGAAATGAGTGTTCTTTCCATTGTTATTCGCTTCGCGAACCCCCACTACCTGCCTACCGGCAGGCAGGCGAACGGGGGACATACGAATTATTATTATTTTAAAATCATGCACTATTAATTACCAATTCCCGTCAGTCTTTTAATTTCTTCCACCATTTCACTCGGCGTGTATTGCGCTTTCGTGATAAACCCATTCGCTCCAAGCGCCATCACTTTTTCCTGATCTTCCTTTTGACTCATATTACTGAAAATGATAATTTTAATGTTTGGATCATATTTACCACTTCTTAAAGCTTCAGTCACTTGAAAACCATCCAACTTTGGCAAAAGAAGGTCCAAGAGGATAATGTCTATCTTTTCTTTTTTGACGATTTCCAACACTTGGTCGCCGGAAAAAGCGGCCAAAACTTCATAGCCATTTTCCGTAAATTTTTTTTGATAAATTTCAGAAATCATCAGATCATCTTCCGCGATAAGCACTTTTGTCATATTTTGTTTCAAAACGCTGTTAAACCGGCATATTTATGCCCTAATTAAACTACTCTTGAATTATAGCGAACTGACAGAAAAAATCAAATTTTTTCCCTATTCACCCCACAGCTTCGTGCTGAGATATTTTTCTCCGCGATCGGGAAAAATAACAACCATCCGGCCAGTGATATCTCGCTTGGCCAGCTCTGTCGCCGCGAGCATCGCCGCGCCACTGGACATCCCCGCAAAAATCCCCTCGACTTTCGCAATTTTTCTATCCATTGCGAAGGCTTTTTCACTTTCAATGTTCACAAACTCATCAATTTGCTTTTCATCATAAATCGCCGGCACAATCGCTTCGTCCATATTTTTGAGGCCTTGGATATAGTGACCTTTTTCCGGATAGGCACAAACAATTTTGATGTTCGAATCATATTCTTTCAGATATTTTCCCACACCCATAATCGTGCCGGAAGTACCAATGGAAGAAACAAAATAATCAATTTTTCCGCCCATACCTTCCCAAATTTCCTTGGCGGTTGTTTCATAGTGCGCGATTTTGTTGTAAACATTGGAAAATTGATCCGGCATAAAATATTTTTCCGGATTATTTTTGACCAGTTCTCTGGCTTTCACAATCGCGCCGTCCGTGCCTTTGTCCGCGTCAGTCAAGGTTATTTTTGCTCCAAAGGCCTCCAACATTTTTCTTCTTTCCATCGAAACCGCCGCGCTCATCACGATTTCTACGTTGTAACCCAAAACCGCTCCGATCATCGCGATACCGATGCCGGTATTCCCTGATGTTGGTTCGATAATAATTTTTTCTTTTGTCAGCTCCCCATTTTCAATCCCATGCCCCAGCATTTTCAAAGCCACACGATCCTTGATGCTCCCGCCCGGATTTTGTCCTTCCAATTTAGCAAAAATTTCCAGATTTGCATTCGGATTGAGTTTGTTGATTTTGACCAATGGCGTATTGCCAATTGTCGCAAGTATATTTTGATAAATCATAGATTTATTTTTAATTATTATTGAGAAAATAGTCTCGCCAATTTGTATATTCGTACATTCGTACAAATTCGTAATTCGTAGAGAGCAACAAAAAATCCCGATTATTTCGGGAGCAATCTCACTATCTTTTTTCTTTCAAAGCATCAACAGAAAAAAGCTGCTCCCTGCGCAATCAGGTGGTTACAGCAACAACAAAAGATGCTAGCTAGCTGAAAATTTTGGACTTTGGACTTTTTCATATTTTACCAGTTTAATCTAAGGTTACTATAGCCTAGGATTTAAAATTAAGCAAACGCGCCATATTGCTTATTCCTTTAATTAACTATATAATGCTAGAAGTAACAAAACAGCATTATGCGCGAACAGATTGAACAAATCAAAGCCGAATATGCCCAAATTGCCCAAGAACTCAGCAATCCTGATGTGGTTTTTGATACGCAAAAAATGACCGCGCTCTCCAAAAAACAAGCGGAGTTGAACGAAGTGATGCGCAAAATTGAAGAATTAGAACTGTTGGAAAAAAATATGCGGGAAAACGCCGAAATTGTGAACAGTGAAGAAGACGGCGAAATGAAGCAGATGGCGATGGAGGAAAATATCAATTTGGCCGAGAAGAAAGTTATTTTGGAAAAAGAATTGGAAACACTGCTTTTACCCAAAGATCCTAATGACGCCAAAAATGTCATCGTGGAAATCCGCGCGGGCGCCGGAGGTGATGAATCAGCTCTGTTTGCCGCCAGTCTTTTTCGGATGTATTCGCACTATGCCGAAAAAAATCGTTGGCAAGTTGCTCTGCTCAATTCCCACCAAAACGGCGTGGGCGGTTTCAAAGAAGTTGTTTTTGAAATCAATGGCGCGGGAGTCTATGGTAAGATGAAATACGAATCCGGCGTGCACCGCGTCCAACGCATCCCGGAGACAGAAAAAAATGGCCGCATCCACACTTCCACCGCGACTGTGGCAGTTCTGCCTGAAGCCGAGGAGTTTGATTTCAAAATTGAAGAAAAAGATATCCGTATCGACACTTTTTGTTCTTCCGGCCCGGGCGGACAGTCCGTCAACACCACCAAATCCGCCGTGCGCATCACGCACATTCCGACCGGAGTGATTGTTTCTTGCCAAGATGAAAAATCGCAACTGAAAAACAAAGATAAGGCCATGAAAGTGCTGCGTTCCCGTCTTTTGCAAACAGAAGAAGAAAAACGCAGTAAAGAACTGGGTGATCAAAGAAAATCTCAAATTGGTACCGGCGATCGCAGTGAAAAAATTCGCACCTATAATTTTCCCCAGGATCGCATCACTGATCATCGCATCAAACAAAATTGGAGCAACATTGGCGGAATTCTTGAAGGAAACATCGAACCAATTATCACTGCGCTGCAAGAAGAAGATATCAAAATGAAACTAGCTACTCTCTAATTTTTTCATGTAATGATTTCAACAGCACATATTCGTATGTCCCCGCCGCGGCGGGGTTCGCGAAGCGAATAACTTATGGCTACAATTCAGACCATTCTTGCCAAATATCGCCCCAAAATAGACTCTCTTGATCTAGAACTAATCATTGCTCACGAACTAAAGAAGTCTCGTGAGTTTGTTTTAACCTATCCGGAAAAAACAGTGAACGGGAAACAGGAAGCAGAAATCAGGAAATTACTCAACAAAAGACTTAGGAATGAGCCGCTGGCGCATATCTTAGGACACAAGGAGTTTTATGGTCTAGATTTCAAGGTCACCCGTGACACTCTCATCCCCCGCCCGGAAACGGAAATGCTTGTGGAGCTTGCTCTCCGCAAGAAACAAGAAACAAGAAACCTGCCTACCGGACAGGCAGGCAAGAAACAAGTGATGTATATTGTTGATGTAGGGACAGGATCGGGAAATATTATTATTTCAATCGCGAAAGCGATTGAAAGTAAAAATTTGTTACATGCTTCATGTTACATGCTATATGGAACGGATATTTCCGAAAAAGCCTTGAAAATCGCAAAATACAACGCAAAGAAAAATAATGTTGATAAAAAAATAAAGTTCCTTCACGGAAATCTTCTTGAGCCACTTCTTAAAAATACCAAATACCAGATACCAGATACTAAATACATCATTCTTGCCAATCTCCCCTACCTTTCCAAAAAAATTTATTCCGCCACTGCTCCGAACGTCAAAAACTTCGAACCAAAGTCTGCACTATACAGTCCAAAGGCCGGACTAGAACATTACAAAAAACTTCTGAAACAAATCAAAATACTAAATACCAAATACCAAATACCAAATACTATCCTCGAGCTTAGTCCCGAACAAAAAAACCCCATTACTATTTTAGTCAAAAAAATTCTCCCTTCCGCCAAAATAGAATTCAAAAAAGATTTGGCGGGAAAGTGGCGAGTTTGTGTAATTGAATTGATTGATTTGAGTATTTAATTCCCCTTCTCCATTAGGGAGAAGGCGCCCGTAGGGCGGATGAGAGAGGAGCCTCTCAATAACCGACCACCTTTCTAATTTATATAATTTTCTTTTTTATCAACGCCCTTTTCCCTCACCTGTCACGAGTACGTGACATCCTCTCCCTAAGGGAGAAGAGGTATTGAAGAGACTGTTCCGCAGCCTCATCTGTCCCCAATAGAGAGGAGAAAATGCCTCACACAAAGCAAAAACCGCGTGTTAGCGGTTTTTGCTTTATATTCAACGTTGATATAAATTCTATGCCTGGTTATTTTGCCCAAAACATAGAACGCGCCCCGAATAAACGGGGACTTGCACTATACTAAAAGACTATTTTTTCTTTTTCTTTGTAGCTTTTTTCTTTGCAACCTTTTTAACAGTCTTTTTTACAGCTTTCTTTTTCTTTTTTGCTGGCATGTTAGTTCACCATCCTTTCTATTTTTATTTTTTCCAAAGTTTCTTTTTTGGAAACTTCTCTGAAATATTTTTAATAATTTTGTTTCGACCTTTATTTTTCTTGAAAATTATTTTTTAAATTTAAAAAATAACTTTCATAAATAAATTATATACTACCTCTGAAAATTATGCAAGAGCAAAAAGTTATCCACAGGTGTTTTTTGAAAAATAAAATGAAAAATAAAAAAATTATTGTGCAAAATGGAAATCGAATAAAAAATATTGACGAAAAAAATAACATCAGGACTTACGCCTACTCCAAAAGCAAGCTAACGCCTAGCCAGAAATAGTCCGAGAAAAACCTGGAGATTCAAAAAGCGATAGAAAGCAAAAATAAATTCAAAAGTGCCACGCTGATTGGAAGGTTGGTGTTGAGGTAAGCGCGTAAGTCCCAAACATTATCAGGCACATTTTTTCCAAATAAATTCTCTCTTTCCATTTTTATCCGCAGTTGCTTATTTATACCAGACCCTAAATAACTAAAATTGTCTAGTTGACGCGCTTTCCAGCTTTGCTAAAATTGAATATTAGAAACCCCGATTGCTGAAAAGACTACTCAAAAAGGTCTCACTGGCAGTCAGCTTCAACGTAAGCACATTAAAAATTTAAACTAGAAAGGAAGGTGAAAACTATGGAATTCAACCAAGAATCAAACGACGAGCAAAACGTAACCGAAGAGGAGGCAGCTGAGGAAAACAACCAATCTGGAGCAAAGCAATGGTTTCAGGATAACCTGAGAATAATTGTCAGCATTTTTATTGTTATTATTATTGCTGCCGGCATTTATTCCTATTCCAACCGTTCACAAAATACTGCTCAAAACGACCAGTCGCAACAAAGCGATGTTCTGAAAGATCTGACAAAAAGCGAAGATCAAAGCGGAGCGCAAGTTAATAGCGACCAGAAAACTACTGCCAAAACAAACGTAGTGTCCTCCACCACTACCAGCCAAGAAACTGACCAATCATTCATTGAGACAGCTGGCAAGGGAGATGGCACAACAAAATTAGCCCGCAAGGCTTTGGCAGATTATTTGGAGAAAAATCCTGATTCCGCTCTCACTCCTGAACACAAAATCTACATCGAAGATTATCTGCGAAAAAATGTAGGCCACAAGGGAGGAGTACGTATTGGAACATCAGTAGAATTTTCCAAAACCCTAATTGCTAATGCAATCTCGAAATCCAAAAATCTGACTGCCGGACAACTTAAGAATTTGCACAAATACGCCGTAAGAGTGCCGTCTTTGACATAGAATTTCGGAAAAAACTTAATTTTATGAAATAAAATTCTACTGTTCTTTGAATATAAGCCAAGTATATTATTACTTTCCTATATAAAAACACAAAAACCCCTCGCAATCAAAAGTGAGGGGTTTTGTGTTTTTGCGCCCTCCTAGCTCTTCCCGCGCTTGGCCAGTTTTTTAGTGATCAAAAAAGAAGCAAAAAGCATAATCGAGATAGAAACGATAAGCGTCACACTCTTGCCGATCGTCTTTGTATGAAGCGCGATAAGTGCGATAATAATCGTTACCGCATAATAATAGGTGGCGATTTTTTTTTGCGACCAACCAATTTCCAGGAGCTTATGATGCAGATGGTTATTGTCCGGCCTAAAAATCGGCTGCTTGTTTTTTATCCGCTCACCAATCACCCAAATAAAATCAATGATCGGGATTACCAAAACCAAAATGGCTGTGGCAATCTTCGTCCCAGAAAAAATTGCTAAAATTGCGAGCGCGAGCCCCATAAACATCGCACCGGATGTTCCCGCCAATATGCGCGCCGGGTTAAAATTAAACACCAAAAATCCTAAAATGACTCCAAATAAGATGCTAGAGATGATCGCGACGGGAGGCTGATTGACTTCCGGCTTAAAGCTGAGAAAAAAAATCGTCCCAATGGAAATAAGACTGATCCCTCCGGAAAGTCCATCAACTCCGTCAATCCAGTTAATCGCATTGATCACAAACACTATCCAAAAGACCACGAGTGCTAAAGAAATCAACACCGTTCCCTCCAAATCAAGATTAAATACTCCTCCGGTCAGCGGATTTGTTATATAGTATATCCTTACACCAACTATGAAAACAAAAAAGGCCGCAGCCATTTGAAAAAAAAGCTGTGTTTTCCAAAAAAGCTCCCGCACATCATCCCAAACTCCCACTAGCATTAAAATGACAGAAGCAACCATAAAACCCAAGAGTTCCGGTGTGAGCACAAGGTTCCCATTCACAAGGATCGCTAAGTTGAAAGCTAAAACCATCGCGATTCCCCCAATCCGATAGACACCGTCTTTATGGATATGCCTTACTGCTTTGCGCCCGCTCCAATGAATTTTTTTTGCTAACGGCAAAATAGCGCTAATGCTAAAAATGGTGAAAAAAAACGCTTCTAGAAATGGAGTGAGGTATTTTAACATAATCCGGTATTTAAAAATCAATTACGTCGCTCTGTAAAACTGACTATTTTTTTACACTTTTTTTCGGCGTTACCCAAAACTCACCGAAATATTTGCCCAGCATAATTCTGGTTTGAGAATCAATCGCCGGAAATGACCCAAGAAATGGGGCGATAATGGGAACTAGAATCCATTGCAAGAGCATATACATATTTCTCCAGCGGGAATATTTTGCCGGCCTGGGAGGCAAAAGCAGAAAACTGAGGGACATGGAAACAGCCAACCCAAGCATAGCCAGTGTCATAAGGTAGCGGGTGTAGATCGGCAAATTATGCGCTATGACCTGCTGATTAAATTCGTCTCCCCCAAAAATCAAAGGTAGCCATCCGAGCACCGCCAAAATCAACGCCGAAGTCGCCCAAGAATGATGGCCCTCCAACATCTCAAAAGCTGTTTTGAATTTCTGACGAAAACTGATTTTTTTGTTCGGCCCGATTGCGCGCATAATTACCGGAAAATTTTCAATTCCATAGGCCCAACGTCTTTTTTGTTTATATTGATTGACAATTGTCTTCCAATAGGTATCGGCCAAAACAGCATCCAACGAAATCGGCAGATAAATCGGTTTGACCCGATAGTCGCCGTTATAATAAGTAAAGCATTTCCAATAAATGATCGAGTCTTCGCTAATCATATTAACCGGCCAAAAATCAACATTGTAGAGCGTATCAAACGGCTCGCTATGCGAAGAAAAAGTCACCATTCCGTCTAGCCTGGTAGATTGAAAAATGTGCCAAAAACTGGAACCGGTCACAATCACTCGCACAAAAGCATTGGTATCCCATAGATTATTGTGGTACATTGGTAACGGTTGATAGCTCCGTTGCAATCTTTTGGGATCAATGATGTATTCATAGGTCAAAGCGGCAAAGTATTCTTTATGCGCCACACTATCGCAATCAAAATTGGAAAAAATCACCCGCCGAAAATCAATGTTTTTTTCTTTTAAATACTCGACTAATTCTCGGGCAGCAAAAGATGCATTGGCCGCCTTTGTTTTCATTTCATCATCCTTGACCCTGTGCGTCGTCACGATAAACTCGCGAAATACTCCGGCAAATTTATTTTTGAGATATTCCACTTTTTGTTTTCGATGCTCCGCGTCTTCTCTTTCCTCCGTTGCCAAAAGGATAATAATTTGCTCATTGGGAAAATTCGCTTCTTTAATCGCCGTAATTGATGGCTCAATCACGCCCGCCGGCTCGCCTGCTGTTGGCAGCATTACCACATGCACAATTTCCCGCCAATCCAGAACAGACCCAGAAATTTTTTCCACCTCTTTCACTTCCTGTAGATATTTTTTTTGTCTTTTTAATTCCTCTTTTAATATCTTAACGTCTCGCCTCTTCATTCCACCTCTATTTTTCAAGCTTCCTTCTATTTGCAAAATTCGCTCTTTGATAATTTCCAGGTAGTTTCGGGGATTGCTGATATTTTGACAGCGCTCCCACCAGTCGATTTTCTTGCCATCGCGCAGTTTTCTATACCCATCAACTGAATAATAGGCGATAAAAATCGTGCGTAAAATCCAGTAAATATCAAAAGTAATAATGAAATAGGCTACATAAATAGGCACCGAAAAGGAAAAAAGGAACATCCCGATCAGCGTCACCCAAGTCAAAATCCCCGGAATAACCTCAAGTATCCTTTGTTTTCGCCTTTCACTCGGATCTTTAGTTCTGGGATTGGGAAATGCAAACATACCAAAAAAATATTAATAGTTAATAATAATGACACTAATCACGGAAATAAGCAAGCTCAGCTCGGCCATCAGCGCCGTTATGAGCAAAACATAACTGGCGATTCGCTCTTTCTGCGCATAAAAATAAAAGGAAAGCGTTATGTTCGCAAGCAAGATAATCAGTCCGACAAGCGGCAAAACATAGGCTCCGCGAACGGTGCCCACTGAATCAACTCCGAAATAAACGTTATAATGAAGAATGATTTCACTGCCCGCCGGATGAAGGTATATTGCCAGTGCCAGCCAATCAATGATGTTAGCGAAGATACTCAAAAAAAGTAGCCACAAAATGATCCGACTCCTAAAATATTCGCGACCAAAAAAAAGCTTGATTTTTTCATTCAAGCTTTTTCCCCAAGAAATTTTAATATTATTTTCAGACATACGCCGTACAAAATTAGAACTTAGGCATTTGAGTGCAATTCGAGGCAAAACCGAGTAGCGAGTGAGACGTAATTACTGTTACGTTAAACGAGCAACGTCGGGGTTAACGAAGAAATGTGCCAAATGCGTAAGTTCTAAAGTTTTCTTTTAGCAATAAATTGTTTCAATCCCGCAACTTTGTTAATCACCTCTTCGTGTGGTCCTTCCAAAAACTCCAAGACAAATTTGTCGAGCATATTCAAGCGATATTTGAACTCTTCCATTGTCATCAGAACAAAACTGATCTCCTTACCAATTTCCGCCTCCAGCGCGCTCATCAAATTTTTCAATTTTGCTTTTCCGATATCATCCCCGACAATAATCATATCCGCCTTGCTTTTGTGATAGTTGATGAACACGCCGCTAATCACAGCTAGCTTCACATTGCCAATTTTGCCAATTTTTTCCAAGCTTTTGCACTGTGGAGAGGTGTTAGATTTAGCAATCAGATTTTTCAGCTCGGGGTAGAAATCAAAATTCTGATTCAAACGATAGAAAAACTTACCTTTCTGGGTATTTTTTAGGATAAACTTCACTCGCACCAGCATTTCGATTTCTCGCCTGATTTTAGCACCCTTGAGCATATTCCTCCGCGCAATTTCCGCTGAATCAAAAGGTACGTCGGGATTTTGCAAAAAAAATCGAAGCAAACGCGCCCTTTCCTTGGAACCGAAAAGACTCTCTAAGATTTCAGACATGATAGTGATAAGTTATGGATTAGTTTTGACTATACTATAATTATAGCTTTTGGAAAGAAAAAAGCAAATGTGCGACCCGCAGAGACGCCCCAGCGGGGCATCTCTACGACAAATTGGCATTTCAAACCTCCCGCCACGGCGTAGCTTTCCATTGCGTGTTTTGGCGGCAGAGCAGAGCTTCCGCGCGCTCTGGCTCGGCCATCACTTCTTCCACCACTTTTTCCATCCGCATTCCCTGCGATCCCTTGACCAAGACCACGTCCCCTGCGTGCAAAATTTCTTGTAATTTTTTGCCTGCCTCCATCGGATTTCTGAAAGCATAAATTTCTCCGGAAAATTTGTGTTTTTTTAACTCATCAACCGCAAAGAGCATTCTTCTGCCAACCGTCAAAAAAACATCCCCGCCAATTTCCAGAAACTTTTTGGCCAGCATCCGATGCTCGTTTTCCGTGCTTTCGCCCAGTTCCAACATATCGCCAAAAACGACAATTTTTCGACCCTGCTTTATTTCCCGCAAAACTTCCAGCGCTCCTTCGGCGGAAGCCAAAGAAGAATTATAGCTATCATCGATGATAGAAGTATTCTTTATCCCGCGGATCAGATTCATCCGACCAGATGGCAAAGAAAAATTTTCCAAGCTTTTTCCAATTTCCACCAAATTCAATCCTAGCTCAATCCCGACAGAAACGCCGGTTAGCGCCGCATAAATGTTGTGCTTGGCCAAGATATTATTGAGGCGTAGCGGCATCGTTGTGCCCTCGTAGTTTAATTTAAAGCTCAGTCCGCTGAGCGAAGACGTGATAAATTGCGTCTCTGCCGCAGGCAGATCGTCATGCTGATTCAAAAACACATCCATCGCTCGCGCGTCAGCATTTTCCCCAAATCCGAAAGAAAAAATTCGCGCCACCACGCCAAATTGATGCGGATTATCTTTCAACTTCAAAAGATATGGATTATCAATATTCAAAATCACAAGACCTTTTTCCGACAATGCTTTTGCCGGCACAACTTTTTCCCGAAAGATCGCTTCGATATGCTTAAACTGCTCCAAATGACTAGCGGAAATTTCCGTAATAACAGAGATGTCTGGCGGGACAAAATCAGTCAGATATTTCAAATCTCCCGGTTGATCGGCTGCCAGCTCCAGAATCAAAATTTCCGGATAGCTCACCGGGAAAATTAACTTGAAAATCCAACGCAAAAAAATCCCCGCCCAAAGGAAAATGGAATGCTCCCCACTTTCCGAACCAATGATTGTCAGTGGAACGCCGATTTCGTTATTATAGTTTTTTTCACTTTTACGTACACGATAATGACTGGAAATTACGGCAAAAATCGCTTCTTTCGCCGAAGTCTTTCCGACTGAACCAGTCACAGCAATGATGCGCGGACGATATTTTTTGAGCATCGCGCTCGCCATAAAACGCAAAAGTTTTTCCAACTTTGCGGTTTTTTTCTCCGTCCCTTCATTTGCATTATTTTTTCTTGGTTTTTTGTCCATCTTTTTTATTGAAAGCAGAATTTACGTCCGTGCTGATTACCGGCGCTGCTGCCGGAACTTTCACATCTTCTGGATTATCTGTCTTGAGAAAAGAATTGCCTAACGTATGCGTTTGATTAAATTTATCCACATCCGCCTGCGTATAACTCTCAGTCGGTTCGACGTGATAATATTCCAAGAGAAACTTCATCAGCTCCCCAAAGGTTGGTGCGGCGCTAGACTCCGCCCACTGCACAGTTTTGGGATCATCCAATCTGACCAGCATCGTGAACCTTGGATTATCGATTGGCGCAAATCCGGCAAATGAACCGATGCTTTTTCCATCCTCATATCCGCCGCTCGGTCCGACCACCTGCGCCGTTCCTGTTTTTCCTCCCACTAAAAATCCCGGCACATTCGCTTGCTTTCCGTGTCCATCCGTTACCACGCCACGAAGCATCTGTGTTATCTCATAGGCGCTCCGCTCTGAAATGACCCGGCGCACTTCAGTAGCAGAAGTTTCCGTCACACTTCCGTCACTGTGAATTATCTGATCAACGATTTGCGGTTTCAAAAGCACTCCATTATTGGCAATCGCGTTGTAGGCGGAAATCAATTGCAGCGGCGTGACTGTGATGCCTTGTCCGAAAGAAGCGGTGAAAAATTCAATATTTCTTTTGTAATTGTCAAAGTTAGAAAGATTGCCCGGCACTTCGGCAAAAATATCCGCTCCAGTGAGGGTTCCGAATCCGAATTTTTTAACATAATCGCTGAAAGTTTGATTGCCCATTAGTTTTTCCGCAAAAATTACTCCAGTGTTGAGAGACTTTTCCAAAACTTGCGTCATCGTTTGTTTGCCATTAGCTTTCAAGTCGGAATTCTTAATCGTATAGCCTGCTTCCGTTACGGCCCCGCTATCAACATAGGTCATATCAGGAGTAATTTTTCCGGCATCAATTGCCGAAGCAAGCGTAATTGATTTAAACACGCTACCGCATTCATAGGGATCGCTCACCGCTAAATTCCGAAAGGCTTCCATATTCTCCACTTTGGCATATTCATTGGGATTGAAAGTTGGATAGCTAGCCATGGAAATGATTTTCCCTGTTTTTGATTCCATCACAATGATCGAACCCCTTTCGGCTTGATATTTCGCAACGGCGGCGGCCAGTATTTTTTCCGTTTCATATTGCACGATATGATCAATTGTCAGGACCAAATTATCGCCATTTTTGGCATAAGTTATATCCCGATCGCCTGTCGCAATCCACCGACCGGAAGCATCCTTGTTTTGAAAAAGTTTTCCATTCTCTCCCTTCAACTCCCCGTCAAAAAATAGCTCACTGCCATAGCGACCGCCGAAATCATTATCTTTCCAGCCGACAAAACCCAAAACGTGCGAGGCCAATTCTCCCGCTGGATAATAACGGAAAGCTTCGTCGGACAGATGCACACCCGCTAGCTTTGCGTTTTCTATCTTGCCAATTTCATCTTCGCTCAAACGATGTTTCAAAACTTCATACATATCATCCTTTTTACTCAGCTTTCCTTCCAAGTCAGTTTTATCCAAATTCAAAATTGCGGCGATTTTTTCACTCGCCGCGGAAGCGTCTTCAATTTCTTTCGGCACGGCATAGGCCATTTTTGTCTCTTTGTTGACTGCCACAGGATAGAGCGCGTCTCGGTCTTTGAGATAGATCTCTCCGCGCTCCGGAATCAGTTTGCGAAAAAGAGAATGCTGATTTTCCGCCAACGCGGAATAGTAGCCATAACTATTGACCTGCAAAAAGTAAGCTCGAAAAATAACCACGCAAGCAATCACGATTACCAAAAGACCCAAAACATTTATTCTGGGATTTCTGATTTTTTCCGCCAAAGAACACCTGGCGCCGATCCCGTATTTTTTTCCTCTTTGGACATTGGCCATTTGTATTTTATCGTATAGAAATTATTCGCATGTCCCATTTTCGCCTGCCTGCCGGTAGGCAGATAGTATGGGTTCGCGAAGCGAATAACTATCTTAGCGCGACAGTATTACTAGCTCCCAAATAGCTCACATTCACCGGACTGACCAGATTGAAATCAGCAGCCGATTTTTCAATTACATACATTGAGCGCAATTCCATCTCATGGATCTGCATTTGCTTGTTCTCTTTATCCAGCTCACTAATCTTGTTTTCCAATTCGCGGATATCATAACCTTTGACCGCCAAATCATTCACTTGAAACAGATAAAACGCACTGGAAAAAATTACAAAGAAAATCATCAAAAATCCTGCGCTAGCTAGACCAATCTTAATACTGCCCTTTTTTACCATGCCTAATCCCGTTCGCGCATATTTTTCCCCGCGCGAATCCCCCGCCGTTTTTTCACGGTAAGTTCCCGCATCAGTTTTGTTGATAATAAGAATTTTTGCCATTTTGTTTTTATCCCCCACCACTTTTTCGCTTTTTGAGGTTATTACGTCTAAGAAATTAATCTCTAGCAATATGCTATTAATAACCTGCCTAAGCTATTTTTCACTTGCGCACAAAATGCGAGCGAAAAAGTGGTGGGGGATGAATTTTTATTTTTGTTTGCCCTGCTATTCCACAGAAATTTTACGGTTTACCCCGTTGTCCTAAGGTGACTTTATGTGGGTTTCATTTTTGTTTGAAAATTGGAAACCTATCTATCTCCTCATTTGCTTTCTTTTCACATTCCGGACATGCCCCATGAGTTATCACCGCGTTTCCTTCTTTTTTTCCTAAATCTTTTTCGCAATAAGAACACTTCAACTTCATCTGCTTCTCTTTCTCGCTAGGGTTAATTTTGTTGTCCACTACTAGGAAAACTTCTCCTTCAGCCATAATTTTGTCCTTACCAATTAAGCTACCCGATAAATTCGCAGACTCGAAGCTTTGCGCTCCGTGAACGCGGATTATTTTCCACTTCGTCCGGTCCGGCTATTATTGGTTTTTTTGTTAGTATCTTTAATTTTGCCAAATTACCACAAAGACAGACCGGAAAATCCCCCGGACAAATGCATCCCCTAGCATTTTCCCGAAAAATCTCTTTCACAATTCTGTCTTCTAGTGAATGGAAGGAAATCACTGCCAGCCTTCCGTGGGGCGCGAGCGCGCCGATTGCCGCTGAAATGAACTGAGTGAGACTATCTAATTCTTGGTTAACTTCAATCCTTAATGCTTGAAATGTTTTTGTCGCCGGGCTGATTCTGCTATGTCGATATTTGTCCGGCACATGACTTTCAATTATTGAAACCAGCTCTCCTGTTTTTTCTATTCTTTTCTTTGCGCGATATTCCAAAATACCTTTCGCGATACTTTTATAGAACTTCTCTTCTCCATAGTCCTTGATTATTTTTTCCAAATCTGTTTGGCTATATTCATTCAAAATTTTCTCGGCCGTCAGTTCTTGCGACTGATCAAACCGCATATCCAACGGCGCGTCCAACTGAAAACTAATCCCCCGCTTTAGATCTTCCAATTGATCGGAAGAGTAACCAATGTCCGCCAGAATTGCATCCACTTTTTCAATTCCTATCGCTTTTAAAATACTACCCAGTTCAGAAAAATTTCTATTGACTAAATATATGTTTTTAAATTTGAAAATTGGGATTTGGAAATTGTTTGGAAATTGGAAATTGGAAATTGGAAATTCCGCGAACCGCTCTATTGCTTTCATATCAGCGTCAATCACTACGAGCATTCCCCTGTCACCAATAATTTTTAGTATTTCGCGGGCATGTCCTCCTCCGCCTAGTGTGGCATCAATAACAACAGAACCTTCTTTTAAATTTAGCGCTTCAATGCTTTCTTCCAGTAATACTGATTTATGGATGGTCATTACGTTATTCGCTTCGCGAACCCCCACTACGAAAGGGGGACATACGAATTATCATTTTTAAATAATTTCTAATGCTTAATTTTTAAACATTAAAAATTTGGCTTTATTTATAAAAATTAAAAATTACAAAATTAAAGTTATTCGCTTCGCGAACCCCGCCGCAGCGGGGACATCCGAAAATTAAGAGTTCTCCTAATATACGCCTAGTTTGCCTAACTGCTCGGCGATCTCGTCAGTGTTTTTTTCGGCGCTCTTTTTATACTCATTCCACTTTGCCTCGTCCCAGATTTCCAAGCGGTTATAGATTCCGGCAATAATCACATTCTTATCGAGTCCTGCATAGTCTTTCAAATAATCCGGGATAAGGATCCGACCTTGTTTGTCCGTTTCCACATCAGTCGCTCCCGCTAGCATCAACCGCACAAAACTGCGCGTGCTTGATTCTCCCACCGGAATGGCGCCCAATTTTTCTGCCAACGCCTGCCAAACTTTCATTGGGTAAACGAATAAACATTTATCCAATCCTCGCGTCACAACAACCTTATTTTTCAGCTCACTGCGAAATTTGCTTGGCACCGCCAATCTTTTTTTCGGATCAATTAAATGTTGGTATTCGCCGATAAACATAGTGATTCTCTACGAATTACGAAGTCTCTACGAATTACGAATCTGTACGAATATACGAATAAAATTCAAGCAATACATAACGATAGTCGCAATTAAACCCACATTAGTATATTCGTACAGATTCGTAGTTCGTATAGTATTCCCCCACTCTGCTCCACTACTATTGACTACAAATCTATTTTACCCCACTAGCTCGCACTCGTCAACACATTTCTCGTAAACTAAAATTGCCCAACCTAAGCCTTTTTGTAAAAAGTTATCCACAGGATGTGGACAGAAATCAACAATTTAAAAACCACCCACGGGTGGTTTTCGTTTTTAGTATTATTTTAGTTGCTACGATTTAGAATATTGCCTCTTGTAAGCTTTAATAATTTTATCAAGCAGATCTTTCGGTTTGGCCTCATATTTTCTAAAACTATTGATATTTTCCCGATTAAAATGTAATTGCCCTTCGCCTTCGTTTCCTCGGTGTTGTCCCTTGGAATAATATCTATTGTTCGCTACATCCTTGGAAGCAAAAACCCAATATTTAATTACGTCTCGCCAAACAGCCACCCAAACAAAAACATCACTATGTCCCGGCTTTATTTGTTGGAAATTCATATCAAATGATTTTTTTGAATTCCAAGCGAGAGCCTTGATAAAAAGTGGCTCATCACTTTTGGCATCAACCGCCCTGGAAGCTTTTACTTCTATCCTGATATGCTTCTTCTTATGCTTATAAAGGAAATCATATTCATTATCGAAACCCGGGCATTCTTTTTTTGTCGGTTTTTGTATCTCAGGAGCAATGGCGTGAATATGAGACTGAGCCCAAGTGATGCCAAATGCTGTTGGCGATCCATATTTTTCATAAATATGCAGATATTCATTTCTCGCCAAATATTCCTCACGAATTGCCAAATAATCGTCCAGGGTTATCTTTTTCAGTCCAAATAAATTCGAAATGATATATTCATACTTATTAAAAGGATAAACCGACATCAATTCACTAAGCTTAATCCTAAGCTTTTCCCTATTACTGGTTGGCAATGCCGCAACCAATTCTTCCAAATTTTCCGTTAGTATTTCCATAAATTATTTGTTAAATTCATTAATATAATCTTTCTCTTTTGATGATAGCGTAAATTTATCCATGATATAATTATCCAATTTCATAAAATTACCCTCATTATTCATTGTCCCATCGACAAGTTCGATAATTTCAGAAAAGATTTCTCCATTCCAAAGTGGCAATGGCAGTTGTTCAATATGACTTCGCAAGATTTTTATGCTTGAAAACTTTTTTTGAAATATAAATTGATACAAAGAAGAATTAAACAAGGCGGCAATTACTTTTATTGGATAATTTGAGATCTTAGGAATAACAATATTAGCACTGTTCAAAGTTAGCTGCTGCTTATCATCATAAGCAAAAACCAAATATTTTGAAATGAATCGATAAATTAGTTTTTCTTTTGCACGATACTTTCCCGTCGGAGCTACTTGTTGAAATTTTTCCGGCACAAATTGAATGTAGCTCGAAGGCTTATCTAATATGAACTTTTCAACGTCTTTCCCTTTGTAAATAGGCTCAAATCCGTCTTTTGGCTCATCTGCAATAAATTCTTTGTTATTTCCAGTAACAATTCCCAATGCCCAATCAGCCTTATTTTCCAAAGTTGTATGCTTCGCTGAATATATTTTACTAATTATTTCAGCGTCGAATTCACTTGCGTGAATATCGAAAACCAAATCTTGATTCTGGAGCCATCTTGTTTGCTCAATACTATAACTCTTGTTTTCTTTGCAAATCACTATTCTACCATTATTCACCTCACTCTTTTTGAAATCCAACCTAATGACAGGAGTAAAAACATTTTTGAAAACTCGATTAAGATAGGTTATCTTTTTAATTTGAGCATTTTTTAAAATAATTCCTCGTATATCTTTATGCGTTTTTACATTTAAAATTGACTCTGGTAAAATAAACGAGCTTATTCCGCCATCACAAAGCAAATCGAGACTTTTTTTGAGAAAATATGAGAAAGACTCCAGGGATGTTATCGTGGGGTAGGTTTTTTTCAGCCTCCCACTATCCTCTTTTGAAAAATGCACTCCCCACGGCGGATTCGTGGCAATAACGTCAAAATTTCTAATATTTTCATCATTTAAGCTAAATAAATCATAGTTGCCAATGTCGAAAAGTGTGTTTTTGCAAACAATATTTGGAGCGAAATCTCTGCCTTTGAATTTTATTAAAAGATTAAGTCGAGCAATCCTGACAGCAATCTCATCAAAATCAACACCATAAATATTTTCGGGATTTTCCACAACATCAGAAAAAGCTAGTAAAAACTGTCCTGTCCCACAGCAAGGATCTAGAACTTTTGAATCTCTTTTCGCATAATCAGCTACTATTTCGTCAACTATATTCGATGGCGTGTAATATGATCCGCTCTGAGACTTTTTTCCTTCAAGCAAAAGGGATTGATATAGAAATCCGAGAACATCCCGTTGTTTTGGAATATTACAATCAAGCAGAAAAGAAAACTCTTCTTTTATTTTTCCCTCATCTATTTCTAAAATCCAAGATATAATTTCTTCTTTAATTTGTTTGTTCGTAAAAGACAAATCCTTTTTCTGGACAACATCTTGAATGCTAACGCTTAATAACACCCCCTCTTTTTTGAGCAAGTTCAAACTAATAAGTAAAAGCGCCGGAAACAATTCTATGTTATTACTTTTTATAAAATCAACTATAAAATTAAGTTCGTCAAAACTATATCTGTCCTTTGCATACTCGTCAGGCACAAAAGTTTTATCAGCTTTCGCCTTGTTGGCACGTCTGTTTAGTTTTTCCAAATCGCCACTTAAAATTTTTGATTTAATATCCTCGACATCTTTTTTGTGAAAAAAATGCTTCTTATCTTCAAATGTTTGCAAGTGGCCACACTTAACCCAATTTCTAACAGTTGCTGTTGAAATTCCCAAAAAAGTAGCCGCGCTTTCTAGATTTAGCACTGCTTCATTATTATTGATTATTAAATTTTTAGCGAAACCATTAGCCATAACTCTGTTCTTAAAAAAACAAAACAAATTACGTGATATTTCCGTTTTTAAACTTTTCTACTATATCGTCTACGATTTCATCATTTATACTAAAAAAATCAAATATTTCAAATAGCGGTCTAGTAAATTCCTTGACTAAATTGGCAAGATCTTCTTCTATTTGCGCCATAGAAGTAACAATAGCAACGGCACTCTCATTTTCATCAGTCTTTCTTTCGCGAACAAATCTTTGTCCGGAGGCGCTAATTATTCTTCCTTTCAACCCAGCATGCTTAATCTCAATAGAAAATTCCTGCATTCTGTCGACTCCAAGATTTTTATATAAATTAGCAACATACATAAGCGATTCAGCTATTCGCACAATTCTTGTGTTAAAAAATATATAGCCTGGCCTTCTCTGATCTTCAAATAAACTTTTCAGTAAATAAAATGAACCGTCTTGCTTTATAGCCCAATAGTCATAAGAAATCTGCTCTTTTTCTGTTTCAAAAATATCCTGCTTCTTAATCGAAAGCTCGGCATGAATACCAGTATTGTCTGGTTTTGGTTTATATTCTTCCACAGCATCTATGAATACACCTATCGGCCAGCCAAAAGTATTTATTTGCGAAGTTCTTGCAGCATCTTTCAATTCGTTTTTGCCCTTACTTAAAAAATGATTAGTAAGATATGATTTAACCTCCATAGAAGTTTTGATTCCAAGATTTGAAAGACCTGCTTCTGCAACTTTTCTGTGAATGGAAAACCAATCTTTGTTATTTGAATGTGAAATAATAATTCTTGATTTTATGGTATCTAGACTTTTTTTGTTTGCCTCCAATATTAAAGGCACCTCAACATCAGCAAGCCCAGATCTACCTTTTTCTTTGACAAGATCCCATAAACTTTCACAGCTATTCAATATATTGGAAATTGCACCTGATAATATTCTCGGCTCTCCTTCGCTATTTTTATTCTTATACACATATTTTGTATCTTGAATTGCCCAGGCATTTCCCAAAACAGTCCTAAGCTGAATTTCGCAACGCATCTTCATTTCCTCGTCTCCAAAATTAATAACTTTTGAAAAATTAAAATGATACGCCCTATAATTTCCTTCTTTTTTATCTCCTATAACATCCAAATACTTTTGCTTAAGTTCACCCTCTAATAAATCATAAATTTTTTCTCTATCACTACTGCAATGGCAAGTAATTCGAACTCCTGCAATATCTTTTATATCGAGAATGCTTTTATATTTCCTATATTTTTCAGTATCATTGTCTATGTGTGCAAGAATTGAGCTGATATTCTTTATATCATTTTGCAATCGTTGTTCTACCTCATGTATATCAACAACGTCTTTTTTTAAATTCCTTAGCTCATTTAAAAAATCATAAACTTCCAATTGAAACGATTTCAAGAAGGGTTTGTATTTTTCATAATCTAAAATTAATTGTTCCCTATTCATGTTGGTTGTTATTTTTTGGTGATAATCATAATGACATTATACCACTACTCTATCTTTTCGTCAAATTTCCATTGATTTTTATACCTCCAGCGACTAATGCTTCATATTTCCCATTATACCACCGAACAAACAACAACTCAATAAGCCTTTCGAAATTTCCCCTTGCGTTAAATTTCTAAAAACTGTATAATTATTTCGTAAAATAAAAATACTAAACCAAAACAAAGATGGAAGAAAAAAATACTAATGACGCTAATAAAAACGCGGAAAAAATTCAGGCGCTTCGCGATATGATTTCCACCGCTGAGACGACTCTGCAAGGCGCGAAATCGATGCTTTTGCAATTGGAAGGCAAGAAAAAAGCCGGTCGCCGCAGAAAGACAGAAGACGCGGACGAGAATGAAAAAGTGATCGAGGGAACTTTTGATGGCCAGATTATGTTGGGAACCGACGGCAAGCAATATCCCGTCCCCGCTAACTATGCTTCCAAATCAAAACTGGTCAAGGGCGATATGATGAAGCTGTCAATTACTTCGGACGGCTCTTTTATCTATAAACAAATCGGGCCGGTCGTCCGCAAGATGGCCATCGGCACAGTCAACCAAGATACGGATGGCAATTATTTTGTCGTAGCTGATGGCAAAGCCTATCGAGTACTCCTGGCTTCCATTACATACTTCAAAGTCGAGCCGGGCGATGAAGTGACACTGGTCACTCCACGCGACATCGATTCCGAATGGGGCGCGATTGAAAATTTGTTGCAAAAATCACGCGAGAAAAAAGAACTGCCAAGAAAAGATGCCGACCAGGATATCGGCGGATTCAGAAAAATTGACGGCATCTTCAACGAAAAACCGGCGCGCGATGAAACAGCCGCGCCAGCCGCTCCCGCTCCAGAAAAAGAAGTAGCATCAACCAGCGATAATACTTCCGTCATTGATGAATGGATGCCTAACTTGGATGAACTAAGAAAAGAATTGGAAAATAAATCCCAAGAATAATTCATCCCCCACCACTTTTTTGCTTTTTTGGAATTATTTTTCTTATACAATTACAATAACCTACTAAAAAAATAAACTAACCCAATAACCTTCTGCCTACCTCGCGAATGCGAGCAAAAAAGTGGTGGGGGATAAAAATATGGAAGAAATTCAAATGACCAAAAAAGACGTCACCTTTGCTGCTGGCGCGGGCCTGCTCATCGGGCTACTCTTAATGCCCACGTTAGCCGCGGCGAAACCTGACCTCTATGCCAAACTCTCGCTTTGGCTCATCCCCTTTTTCCTCGTTGCCACACCTTTCGGACTCACCATCACCTACTACATCAGTAAAAAAATCGCTGTGTTTTGGCAACTGGGAAAATTTATTGTCACCGGAGTTTTGAATGTGCTAGTCGATATGGGCGTCCTCTCACTGCTCATTTATTTTTTCCGCACTTCGTTGCAAATCGAAGCTAAGGATTTAGTTTTTGCCGGACTCGCCTTTCTCACTTTCTATTCCGTCTACAAGGCCATCTCTTTTATCATTGCCAACATCAACAGTTACATCTGGAATAAATATTGGACCTTCGGACAAACCGGTGAAAAGAAAACGGAATTTTTGCAATTTTTTCTTGTCAGTCTGGTCGGTTTTTTCATCAACGTCGCCGTCGCGTCACTAGTCTTTCATCTCGGCAATCCCACCGGTGATCTCGCTCAAGGCCAATGGGGACTAATTGGCGCCGCCATGGGCAGTATCGTTGGTCTCGCTTGGAATTTCATCGGCTACAAGTTTTTCGTTTTTAAAAAATAGTCTTTTTTTCACGCTAAATCCTGCCATTTTGGCAGGATTTTTCTTTTTGTCGGAATAATGATAAGCTAGGATCATACAGGATCTTGGGAATTAAACATAATATAAGTCCTTATCTTAAAACTCCCAAGTAAACAAAGAATTCTCCCTAAATTCTAAATTTTAAGTTTGAAATTTTCAATCAATTTTAAATGTTTCAAATTATAAATAATTAAAAAATTTATTAATTTAGCCTTCATTTTAAATTTTAAATTTAGCCTTTTAAATTTACCCCCATGTCCCAAACATTATATCGAAAATACCGCCCAAAAAACTTTTCCGAAATCATCGGTCAAGCGCACATCGTGCGCACGCTTTCCAATGCGATTAAAAATAATCGCGTCGCTCACGCCTATCTTTTTACCGGACCGCGTGGCACTGGCAAAACTACTTTTGCGCGCATTTTTGCTAAGACGATTAATTGCCAAGACAATAAAGATGTTAATGCTTGCGAAAAATGTCCGGCATGTCTCGCCATTCAATCCGGCCAATCGCTCGATATCATCGAAATTGACGCCGCATCGAACACTGGCGTGGACAACATCCGCGAACTAAAAGAAACGATTGCCCTTCCACCGACACTTTTGAAATATAAGGTCTATATTATTGACGAGGCGCATATGCTTTCCACTGGTGCGTTTAACGCACTTTTGAAAACCCTTGAAGAACCGCCCGCTCACGTCATTTTTATTCTCGCCACAACCGAGATTCACAAAGTCCCCGCCACGATTGTTTCGCGTTGCCAAAAATTTGATTTTCCCCGCTGGCCAATGGCGGACATCATCGAAAAGCTGACGCTCATCGCTAAGCAGGAAAAAATCACCGTGGAAAAAGAAGCCTTGGAAATGATTGCTCTCTCAGCCGAAGGCGGAATGCGTGACGCTGAATCACTGCTCGGCCAAATTATTGCGCTGGAAGATCAAAATATTTCCGCCAAAGAGGTGGAAGAAATCCTCGGCACAGTCGACAAAAGTTTTATCGGCGACGTCGCCGAGGAGATTATGCTCAAAAATACCGGGAAAGCCTTGGCGAAAATTAATGAGCTGATTGCCGGCGGTTATGACTTGCAAATTTTTGCCAAAGCCCTCATCAATCATTTTCGCCAACTGATGCTTCTCAAAATTGATGAGAATTTCAAGACCTATTTCACGCGCGAACTGACTGAGGATAAAATTGAAAAACTGATCGTTCTCGCGCAAAAAAGTGAACTCTCTGAAATTGTTGCCACGATTGATTTGCTTTTGGTGGCACAAAATAAAATTTTCTCCTATCTCCTCCCCCAACTCGCCCTGGAAATTGCGATTATTAAGGCGACGCAGAAATTTCCCGCACCGGCTCAGGTGGTATCTGGTATCCGGTATGAAGTATCTGGTATAAATACAGGGAGTAATACCGTGGACAAAATAAGTGCGATGGAAACAAAAAAAATCAGTCCCCTTTCCACGCCGGAAAAAAAAATTGAACTTGCATCAACAGAGCTACCACCAACTAAAATCACTGCCATAAATCCAGATGCACAAATCGACCGTGACCTGCTCAGGAGCCGCTGGAACCGCTTGCTCATCGAAATTCGTCCCTACAACCATTCCCTCTCCGCTCTCCTCACTAACTGCCAAGTTGTGACCACCGAGGGCAACGTCATCACCCTGGCCACGCCCTATGAGTTCTACAAAGAAAAACTGGACGACCCGGGCAATCGATTGACAATTGAGGAAGTTTTTAGTAAGATTTTAGAATTGGCCGTGCGCATCAATGTGGTCGTCGACAAGGCCCTCGCACCAGTCCAAAACTCCGCCGTCGATGACGAACTTCAACAGGCGAAGGAAAAAGAAAAAGCCACGCACGAACAATCCTCCCTCCTCAGCTCCGCGATGGAGATTATGGGAGGGAAAATCGTGGAATAGTATCTGGTATCTAGTATATTGTATTTGGTATTTGGTATTTGGTATTTGGTATTTGGTATTTGGTATTTGGCATTTGGCATTTGGTATTTTTTGAATTCATACCAGATACAAAATACCAGCTACTAGATACTAATTGGGGAGTAGCCAAGCGGTAAGGCAACGGACTTTGACTCCGTCATGCGAAGGTTCGAATCCTTCCTCCCCAACAGTGTATATAAAATTGTGCAAGGCACCCCGCCTTGGCGGGGCATGCGTCCTGATTTCGATCGTGACCGCCCCAACAGTGTATATAAAACTTTATGCCATTCTTTGTTTACATTCTCAGAAGCATTAAAGATGGAAAACTTTATATTGGCCAAACGAACAATCTTGAAGATAGACTTTTGAGACATAATAGCGGGAAAGTTACGGCCACGAGAAACAGAAGACCGCTTACCATAACTCATCAAGAAGAATATCCGAGCAGAACAGAGGCAATGCAAAGAGAAAAATATTTAAAATCGTTAAAAGGAGATTTAGAGAGAAAGTTGAATATTAAATTTGAATAAGTCACTTCGGTCCGCCTGCCTGCCGGTAGGCAGGAATCCTCCCCCCCCCAACATTCAATAAATCGGGCTTTTTTAAGCCTTTTTTGCTTGAGTATTTTTGATTGACAAAAATCCCAAAGTGCGCTAGTATCATTAGTTAGCTCATTAACAATAAGTAGCTAGTGTAAGCAGTGATAAAGTCACAGAAAGTTGCGATTTTATCACTGCTTATGCACGATTTCGATAGATCATATTACTAACTCACAACGCATCAAAAGGAGAATGCTATGAAAATTTGCGTCGTAGAAACACCCCTTAACGCCACCGATACTTTAAAATTTATTTGTATCGGCGACGGAAGGATCGTCGACCTGAAAAGTTTCCGCAAAATATGTCCTACTGACGAAAAAGAACGGGACGAACATTTCACCTTCCTGAGAGCACTGGATTTTCTCGTCAGATACCCGCAAAGCGGAAAAGTAGGCATATGCGCTCGCGCCTACCCGAGATTAGCCTTACTGACGGTCGGTTTTACTGACCACATGGGACAATGGGACCCACTCGTCAGCTTCTCGTTTCAAGAACTCATCAGAAAAACTGATGATCAAATTCTGGAAGAAATAAGAGCCGTGGTCGGAGCAGCTTGATATCATTAAATAAAGGAGCCCGCGATGAAAAAACTCACAACAGTGTTGGTATGTGTATTGGCCATTTTTTCCACTATCATCTTCGCTTCCCTGGCTTCCGCCGAGGAAACAAAATGGCGAAGAGTTGTGTATGATGAGAGTAGCGATATTTTTAAAGAAAGCTACGCACTCGAACTCGGAAAATGCGTATGTATCCTCATCCTCACGAGGGATGGAAGCGAGTTATGTATTTTTTCCAAGGATTATAGCTACCATGGCAAATTCCTGGGCCAGTTCGTCAAAATCAACTCCATCAAACACACAATCGAAAAATCCGCATGGGAAGTAAGGAATGACAAACGGGTGAACGTGAGCGCAAACTATGGATACGACATATTTCGCACAAAATTTCTCCCCCGTATCGGTGAACTCCCGCCTGAAATTCGAGCCAAATTCGATGGCCAATGGGGCATTCAATAATCCCCCGCTTCCACGATTTGACTCACCCCCGCTTCCCATATTCGAAAGAATTTGCGAGGCGGTTTTTTATTTGCCAAAAAACGACACACTACTAAATTTGTGCTAAGATAGAATTATCATGAACCCAACAAAAACTCTAATTTTCTTCGGCCTGTTTATCGGCTCCGTCCTTGGCGGTTATCTGCCTGTGCTTTGGGGCGACAGTGCATTTTCGATGTCCGCCGTTTTCACCAGCGCACTGGGAGCGTTTTTGGGAGTTTGGCTGGGCTACAAGTTGGCGCATAAAATTGGATAACTGACATAAAATTAGGTTGAATGAAAGTATGTCTAATGATGGCTTTTTTAAGCCTTTTTTGTTTTCTGTATTGACAGTTTAACAAGAAAATGCAATCATATTCTATTAGCTCCTTAAAAAATCGGGAAAATGAGATGAGCATTTTGGGCGTCACTGCCAGCTGGCGGAAAGACCCTCAAACTGCTCGTCTTATTTTGAGTGACTAATCGCCATTTTGGCAAACAACTTTTTTTGAGAAGGAAAGGAGAAGGACTCATGACAGAAATCTCATAGTCAGAACACCCCCGCCAAAGGCGGTGGCTTGATGAGTGTTATCGCCTAAAAGGCGAGCTACCCAACCGTTCGTTTTAGTTTGTTAATTAAACTTGGTTAAAATTTATCATCTTCGGCTTTTTGTTCTCGGATATACT
>JAPLXG010000002.1:0-115183 GCA_026396175.1 Candidatus Moraniibacteriota bacterium
ATTTTGTTTAGGAACGGTTGGTTCTTCAAGCCATTGTTCATTATACATCATTATGTCTTTTTTTGTTGTTGCCGGAACGGTAAAACCTTTTCGAGTCTCACTAGTAGAACTAGTGGATTACCTTTTGGGAAAAACTATTTACAAAAGAAACTTGAAACAGAAAACTGCCTTTTGATCAAAGTGTGCGAACAAGTCGATAGGATCGTTGAAATTCTCAAAGCCAGAGGACACGGAGACAATCCGAGTGATCTTCTCAATGAAATCGCAAAAATTCTTGGCCTGCCCGCTTTGGGCGTTGCCGGAATAAACAATGATTTCAAGATTTCCCACACCAAGGAAAAAACTCCGCCACACGAACAGCCTACTTCTTTCAGGAACGTGCTCTTTGCTGGCGGAGAATAAGGGATTAACCATTTTGGACCATTTTGGCAAAAAATCTTCAGTAGAAAGGGGAACGACATGACAGAAAAACAGATCCACCAAGCAACAGGGCAACGAGGGAATATTTCGCAAATGCTTTTCAAGGACAGAATTTTGACCGGCAGAGTGCCATTCGAAATTCCGCCGGATTTTGATCCGGGAAGTCTCACTGAAATCATCATTCACTTCGGCGACGGATTCATTCAGGAAGAACTAAAAGAACTGAATGGCGCACAAAATATGGAGAAAATAAGAAAATTCCTCGAGGCGCTTTTTCCAAAGAATGAAAAAATCGACCTGCGACAAATGGCCGGGACTTCCAAAGACACCCCCGTAATTCCATCCGGTGCTTTTTTTATGATCAGAGCTCCGGAAGATTTTCTGAATTTAATCGATGGGCGCGATGATGATTCCCAGACAAGCAATGCCCAAAAAGAAAAGCCCTTCGAGCAAATCGCACTAGAAGCCGAGCTTGGTGCCAAAAATTCCCATGTTCAACTTTTGCTCGATGAGCTTAAACGATTTTCATCGCAGAATGCTGAACTCAAAACTCAGCTGGAAATTTCACAGAATCAGACTGGCACCCTTGCTGATCAAACAATCGCTCTGCGAAATCGCCTTATAGAAATGGCGGAAAGCGAGAAAATTGCAAGTGGAGCTCTGCATAAGGCCAGAAAGGAGATCTGGGAGTTGAATGCCGTAAACGGCACCAACAACTGCGTCAGGCGATTTTTGGCAAAGGACGCAATCAGCAATCCATTTGCCACTATTCGAAACTGCAGACTGGCCTTCGGGATGCCGATGCATACACCAGGTGAGACGGGGGCGCTGGACCAGATGTTTGATGGTGGGAGTGAATTACCCACCGATCTCAAATTTCTTCAACGTTGCCACTATCTGGCGCTGGACATTATCAGCCAGGCCAAAAAAATTCTGGCAGGTCATGATGACATAAAACAGCCATCATGGACAGTCAAGCAGCTCCAGAATTTGTTTGAGAGCTACTTTGCTCCCGAGAAAAAAGGAGCGGCAGATACGGCCATTGATGCCGGCACCGAAGAGCTTCGTGGTGAAACAATTCTTAAAACCAAGGAAGACGAATTTGACGGCGGCGGAGAAAAAATCGATAAAACCAATGCCAACAAAGAATTCGACACCTCCCGCCACGCTGGAATCACAATAAAACCCGATGAAGACAGCACTAATCAAGCCTAGTTCGGCCCAAGAAGCCAACTAGGAAAAAGCTCATTTCATTCACACCTGTCTGAAATGAGCTTTTTTATTTCCATTCATCCCCCACCACTTTTTCGCTCACACTTTGTGCGCAAGTAAAGAATAGTTTGAGGAGTTGCTTTAGTTAAACCAGAATAATTGTTTAATAGAAAGAGCAACTTTAAAAGCAAAAAGGTGGTAGGGGATAAAAACAAATGCAGATTTTTTTAAAATATGCTAAACTAGAACCAACTTAAAAACTTTTAAGGAAAATGAAATACCGCTTGCATACAACTTCGCTGAAAGCTTGGGACGCAATGCTCCGAGCGATTGATGGCGCGCAAAAATCCATCTATCTTGAGATGTATATTTTTTTGGATGACACAAAAAAAAGTCATAATTTTATCGGAAAACTGCGCGCTAAGGCCCGCTCAGGTGTGCGCGTGGTGATTGTCGCCGATGCCTATGGAAGCAAGCTTTTGAAAGAAGAAATCGCCAGCACCCTTGTCCAATCCGGCATCGAGTTTATTTTTTTCAGCCATTGGTTGCGTCACATTCACCGCAAAATTCTGATTGTCGATGAAAAAATCGCTTTCATCGGCGGAGTAAACATCGGACGGCGTTTTAGGCATTGGCAAGATCTGCAATTAGAATTGCGCGGCAGAGTTGTTAAAAGCCTTTTGAAATCCTTCGCCTATACCTACGCAATGGCTGGCGGGAAAAACCCAAAAATTCTCGCCTATCGCGAAAGAAAACTGGTCGGCAAATTGAGATTTTGGCTTTTGGAGCATTGGCCAACCAAAAATATTCACACGCTCAAAAATCACTACGTCGAGAAAATTTCCGGAGCGAAAAAATCGATCCAAATCGCCACGCCCTATTTCACTCCCCCACGCTGGCTGATTTCGCTTTTGGACAACGCCGTGAGGCGTGGTGTCGCAGTGGAAATTCTCATTCCCAAAAAAGGCGATCACGCTTTTGTCAATCTTTTGAATTATCGCTATATGTATGACCTTTATGCTTTAGGCGTAAAATTCTATCTCTCGAAAACTATGAACCATTCAAAATTGCTAGTTATTGACGGCGAAGAAGGACTCATCGGATCACAAAATATGGACTTGGTTTCCTTTGGCCTCAACTCCGAAGTAGGCGTTTTTTTCCGCGAAAAAAACCTGCTCCGCGAATTGGAGCAGGTCATCGCAACTTGGAAAAAACATTCCACCAAATTTGAACCGAAAAGATATAAAATGAAAATTAGTGACTATTTCACTCTCGCCTTGCTCAAAGTTTTTCGTCCGATTCTTTGATTGCGCTTTTTTATTCCAAATTCGAGAAAGCTTTTTTATCTCATAAAACCAGCTACCCCTAGCTGGTTTTTAATTTGCAGAATATTTCAAAGACTATCTACCCATTCTTCTCAATCGTCTCTTGTTCTTGTTCTAGGGGAAGTTCAAGGATGAATTTTGTGCCCAGATTAGCACCCGGGGATTCAATCCAAACTTTGCCGCCGTTGGCTTCGGTGATCATTTTGACCACATAGAGCCCAAGACCCGTGCCGCCGGTGTTGAGTCTTGTGATATCTTTGCCACGAGAAAATTTGGCGAAGAGATAGGGAATTTCTTCGGCCGGGATGCCGATGCCATGGATATTGTTTACTTTTGGCGGATATTATAAAAAAACCGCCTGCAATCAATGATTGAGGCGGGTAAATCTTGGTGGCGGTTAGTTGTCTTGAATATTATCATTTTCGCCCTTCTTTTCCAGGGGAACATTTTCCCTAGTTTTCGCCACTTGCCTTTGATCTTCTTCGTGATAAGATGGAATAGGTGGAACAAAAGCACAATCCCACAGTTCTCTGATTTCCGATTCTGTTAAGTTGCATTCTGGAGACCTAAAATTCATCATATTTTCCTTCCTCGCTTATATTAAGCGATAGCCACCAAGCTAGCTAGATTATTACAATAATATAACCCAGTTGTCAACTTTATCATTATGACAGAAATGTTTTACCCAGAAAAAGAAAAAGAGCTTGAGAAAGATCTGATAGTTGAAGTTGGTTGCGGGAAATCACCTTTCTTCCTTAAGGCTGGAAGGAAAATTGGAAAAAACGAACATTATATCGGGGTTGACTTATTCCCAGCCACCAATCAACCCCTTGAAGAATGGCTGGACCCGCAAAAAACTAAAGATGTCCTTAAAAAATCTAAGTTAATCGAGGGTAGGGTCGATTTAGTTTCCGCAACAGGAGACAATCTTCCGCTTGAGAATGATAGTGTAAAAGAAATAATCTTTAAGGATGTTTTTGGCTCTCCATTTATCGACTCCGTCAGCTTTGCAAAAAAAGACAATTTAGATGAAAAAAGCGAAGAGCACATCGCTCTTGGAAAAAAAATATTAATTGAGGAAATTGATAGTCGCCTATGGCCAGAAAGCAAGAAGGCTTTTTATAAAAAAGAAGTCGAAGCAAGAAAATATGCTGATTTAGATGACCGATTAAAAAGATTGATTCGATATTACTACCATATTGGCACACTAAGACAAACGGGACAACGAGAGCGCGACATTAAGCCAGATTTTATTAACGAAGCGTTTAGGGTCCTGAAAAAAGAGGGTAAAATAGCCATCATTGAAACTAGAACTCCGGATATTGCTCTTCGATATATCCAAAAAATAAAAGAAGATGTGCGATTTGAAGAGATACCAAGCACCTACAAACTAAACAATTTCACTGACTCAGACACCAAAAAGAATAAGCTTAATGTAGCAGTAACTTTTAGAAAAAAATAACTTAAACAAGCTTTAGTAACATGGGTAAGGAAAAATATGAAAATGCATATTCAAAAGATAAAGCCTTCTTTGGAAAGAAGCCTAGTTTGTTGATTTATAACCATCTTTGTTTATTTCCAAAGAATGTGTCCTTTCTGGATCTTGGCTGTGGTCAGGGCAATGATTTGCTCTTTATGAACAAACTAGGTTACAAATGCTTGGGAGTTGACAGCTCATCGATTGCTATCGAACAACTCCGAAAAAAAATCAAGCAAAAGAGCTTGAAAGATATCAAGCTAGGGCATATTGATATTTCAGAGTTTAATTTTCTTGAAAAAAGTTATGACATTATTAATTTGCGGAATGTCCTGCAATACTTGGAAAAAGATAACTCACAAAAAATGATAAAAAAGGTGCAAAAATATGTCAAAAAAAACGGCTTTATTGTAATATCTGCACTTACAATAGAGGATCCTTCATATTTAACTAAAACAAAAGGTTTTAAGAGTTACTTTGATAAAAACGAACTACTCAGATATTTTGCTACAAAATTTAATATTGCTTATTACTTCGAAGGGCCAATCCAAGATAAGGGTCATGGCGATTATCCCCCACACGAGCATGGGATGGCAATGTTGATTGCTCAAAAAAAATAAAGAACGGCGATCAGAATATGACCGCCGTTTTTTCACAAAGAACCTCCATGAGGCACTGTTCTCGAAATAAAAATGATTACTGATTCTCTTCTCATACACCCTGCTAAAGCAACCTCCAACATTGTGGGTCTTTTTTGAAGAAACTGCCAAAGGCTCCATATGATGTTGCATGGCAACCGCGACACTGATAAAGAAGCTCGCAATCGCTACAGCCCTCCATGGATTCAATTTCTCTATATTTAGCCATCTCCTGACCAAAGAAAATTTCCTCCATACTTGAAGCTATTAGGTTACCGACTGGGCTAATAAACCGACGACATGCGTAGATTTGTCCATCTGGGAGAATTGCGCAATGACGAACACCACAGCCACAGCCATCGGTAACAACCTTCTTTTTAGATGGCTTGAGTAGTCCTTTTTCGTAGAGAAGTAATTTAAAAAGATGATCCTTGAGCGAAAAAATTGTATTTTTATCAGAAAGACTGGAGTATTTTTCCCATACTTCTTCAAGCAAGCCCTTGTAGGCTGAAGGCTCAATCATGCTAACTGTTTCCAGGCCTGTCGGACAGTAACGCGCAAATCCAAATAGGTCTACTTCCATATCCGTGGCCAGGTGGATAAGTTGGATTAACTCAGAAAAATTTTCCGCAGTAACTGTATTCATAATCGCCGTTCTGATCCCGCTGGATTTTAAGAGGTTGAGAGCATTGATAGTTGCGTGGAATGAACCAGTTTTTCTCACTGAATCATGGGTTTTTTCCAGTCCATCAAGAGACATCTGGTAACTCCTGCAACCTACATTGAGCAATCTATCGCAAGTCGCCTTATCGAGATGGAAAGGATTTCCCAAGATAGAAAATTTAATTCCCTTTTCTTTGAGGTAAGCCGCAACATCCCAAAAGTGGCTGGCAAGTAGCGGGTCTCCGCCTGAAATGCCAATTCCTGGATCACATTTTGTTTTTTTGCAAAAATCCAGAATCTTGTCCACCAAAACTCGACATTGACTTAGATTAAGCTCATCATTGACGAGACGTTTTTTTTGTTCGGCAACAGAGTAACAATGCTTACATTTTTGATCGCATTTCTCTGTCAAATGCCACTGAAATCCAAAGGCTCGTTTATTAGTCATTCGTTCCTCCTTAAAAAAATAATAGCATTCCTTCTCAGCTAAGGAAGAAATGCTATTGGTTAAACGCACAGCGATACTGTGCGAGACTCCTGTTACGGGGTACAGTGACACCCGTCATTACAGCTGAACGAAGCGGCGATATCTTGATAGCGCTTCCCAGCCAGAGCTTTTCCGGCACCTTTATTGTCGGTCTTTTCTTCAAAGGATTGAAATGACCTGATTCTTGGCGCATTGTTACTACCCCAAAAGGCAAATTTCTTAAGGCTTTTATCCATTTTTTTCACCTCCCTTCATTGTTGAGATATGTTAAGGAACCAACATGGCCTCCTTGGCTAGTATCATATACCCATTATTCCCATTCGGTCAAGCCCTTTATCCGGCATACAGCCCCTTGACTTATGTAACATTTTCTAGTAGTCTATTCTATTACGAGCCCATCATGACTGTTCATTCCAAAAATATAATAAAGCTGTTACCATTTTCCCAATATAACTCTTGATATGAAGGAGGTGCTATATGCAAAATCAAAGAGGCCAAATTCCTTGGTATGATGAAAGGGCTGGATTCTTTGGTCGAGGATATCTCAAAGAATACAGCAACTACCTTACTAAGGAAAGAACGCTAACGGAAGTCAATTTTCTCGAAAAAACACTTCAATTGCGCTGCGGAGACAAAATATTGGATTGCCCTTGCGGTCATGGTCGCCATTCAATTGAATTATCTCGTCGAAGTTACAATGTAACCGGACAAGACTTGAATTCGTTTTTTATTCAGGAAGCAAAAAAAGAAGCATCACATTTAAAAACAGCCCCGCACTGGATCAAAGGAGATATGAGAGAAATTCCTTTTGAGGATGAGTTTGACGTAGCACTTTGTCTCTTTAGTTCTTTTGGTTATCTTGAGAATGATAATGAGGACCAAAAATTTCTTAACCAGATTGCAATAGCGCTCAAGGAAAACGGCAAATTCGTTCTCGATGTTATTAATCGAAATCGCTTCATTCGCTTGTATAAAAAAAGGCGCTGGAAGCAGCTTCATGACGGGTCTATCGTTATTAGTGAAAATAACTTTGACCAGATCACCGGTCGCAATTTAGAAAAACGAGTAAGAATATGGAAAAATGGTATGCGAGAAGAGGTTTCTCATTTTGTTCGCATGTATACAATTCCAGAACTCGTAGTAATGCTAAGAACAGCAGGATTTGTTCCATATCAAACATTTGGAGATTATAGTGGTGAACCAATAACATTTTTTTCGAAAAGGTACATCTTTATCGCAAAGAAAATCTAACACAACGATTTGGACAAAATAAAGGTCGAAGCAATAATTGCCTCGGCCTTTTTCAATCAAGAAACCAGTATCTAGGCTGGTTTTTTCTTAAAATAATTTCAAGCCATCCTACCCATTCTTCTCAATCGTCTCTTGCTCTTGTTCTAGGGGGAGCTCAAGGATGAATTTCGTGCCTAGGTTAGCTCCCGGGGATTCAATCCAGACTTTGCCGCCGTTGGCTTCGGTGATGATTTTTACCACGTAGAGGCCAAGGCCGGTGCCACCGGTATTGAGACGGGAGGTATCTTTACCGCGGGAAAATTTGGCAAAAAGGTAGGGAATTTCTTCCGCCGGGATACCGATGCCGGTGTCGGAAACAGTGATGCGCAGATGCGGTTTTGCCAAGCAGTTTTCTGCTTTTTTCTCACACAACTCCACCAAAAGAGTCACTCCGCCTTTCAGGGTATATTTAACAGCATTATCCACCAAATTGGAAATTACTTCGCGGATTTTCGCGCCGTCAACAAAAAGTTCTGGTAGGGGAGTAGCGGGCGCTTTGTAGTCCAAATAGAGTCCCTTGTCTTTCGCTTTCAAGGTCAGATTACTAATCACTTCTTGGCAAAATTCTTCGATCTGGCATTTTTCAAACACAAACTTCATACTGCCGGACTCGATACGTGAAACCGCCAGAAGATCTTCCACGAAAGCGATCTGTTGATTATTAGCATTGGCAATATTCTCAATCGCTTTTTTCTGTTCGGGATTAAGTTCGCCATATGATCCTTCCAAAAGCATCGAGGAATAGCCCTTGATCGGAGTTGGGGGAGTGCGCAACTGATGCGAAGCCATCGAGATAAAATCCGTTTTGGCGGTATCAAGCAATTTCAACTGATCATTGGCCACCGCCAAACTGTCTGAGATTTTTTGCAACTGATTTTTGCGATCACTAATTTCTTTATTAGCAGCATTGAGTTTCTTGTTGCGTTTTTCAATTTCCAGATTCCGCTTTTCAATTTCATTGTTAGCAATTTCCAGCTCCTCTCTCTGCTGAACTTCTTTTTTGACGGAACGAATGAGAATCCAACCAAACACAACCGCCAGCGCCAGAGTAATTGCGGTAAGAATTCTGTTTGTGTTGTTTTGAATGAAAGCGAATTGAGATCCGATGATGACAATGAGAGTGACAACCAAGGCCTGCGCGCCAATCAGTTTAATTTCAAACGCTTTGAATTTGACGATAAGGTAAGCAAGAAAGCCTAAAAACACAGTCATCATAAAAATACCTGCCTGTTCCACGTTGTATCCCCACATATAACCAGCATTATATAGATAATCCGAAAGATAACCAGAGATGAGAAATATCGATAAAAAAGAAACGATGCCAATCCCTAGCCATATAATTTGCTTCTTAAAGACCACTTCCACCTTCCTGTATTTATAAATTAAAACGATTATTAGCCACAATAGAATAAAAAATTCTACAAAATACACAAAATATATATGAGCATTACTTTCGATAGGAACGCACTGAGTCTCATCAAAGTTTGGAAAACTATACCGCATAGGAGTTGCGATTAATAAAGGCAACATCAATACTGCAAAAATTAGTTTCACCTTAAATGAAGTGTCTTCTCTGTCAATAAATACATAAACAAAATACAAGCATAATATAAAAAATAAAATACTCAAAATTCCGATTGGAGCCCATGCCGCCATTAATGCTCCGCTGTTAGCACTAGTCCATAGGACAAGATCAAATGCTAGCCACAAGGAAAAAGAAATAGTAATAGCAAGAAGGGCTCTGCCTGCCAAGGATTTTCTGTTTTTAAAAAACACGAATAATCCGAAAAAAAGAGAGATAGCAATGGTAGGCAAATGAGAATAATAAACAAGCGTTAATGGCGCATCTCTCATATAATCATAACAAACTTTAATGTTCGTAACCAAATTGAAGTCCATAGAAATATTTTTATTTTTACGTTTATTATACTAGCCCTCTTTTTGTATTAACTCTATTACATCAGGCGACATATGGCGGATATTTTTCTTTCTGTATTCTAAATTTTTCCAATCATCACCTGTTATTATTTTTCTACAATTTTTTGATTTACACTTGCATTTCAATCTAAATTTTGGATTTGTTTTAACAAATCCATAATCATAACAAAGCTCGTCCCCAGCCTTTACATTTTTTATTGTGACAAAATTACCTTGCGAATCAAAACCGATATTGCCATCACAACAATGATTCATATGCCAAGGAATTGATATATGATTAATATCCCTTGGCGCATAAAAACCCTCCGCTGATTCAGCACAAAAGGCGCTAATCATTTCTCGAGATTCCTTATCGATTTTTTCAAATTCTTTCCATGGAAAAAATAACTCCTCCCTCATAAGATCCACATCTGCAATCATCTGCCCCTTCTTTAAATTTCTGACCGCAAAGACCCCTATGCCACCGAATCTTTTGGATACACCAATTCTAATCAAAGCCTTTTTAAAATCATTGGCGCTTGACTTTTTATATTCAAAATGCCTCACTTTTTCATTATTTTTCATGTCCTTTATAATTCATAACCTGATTTAAGCTAAAAATATACACAAAAATCAATCCCCAATCTCAGCAAATTCATTATAGCATATTTTTTTGGATGGGGAAGGTTTAGTCTATTGGCTTAGAATATCCGCCTTCTCTTTTCTTTATAAAATTTAAATCCCCCACCTAATCCTTTGGTTAAGCGGGGGGTAATATTGTTTCAAAAGAATAAGTGCCTTCCATTATTTCACCTTGAAAGTCATTGAAGCGCAATTATTGTTCTCATCGATTTCCGGCAGGGCATTTTTGTAATCCACACAGCACTTGAGCGTTCTGGTGCCGGTGTTGCCCATCTTAATATTATCATTATCCACCGACTCTTTTTGTTCATGTCCGGGAGCCAGTTGATTGGCATCAATACCATCATCATCACGATAGTCGTTGTCAATATAGTAGGCAACGCGAACACCGATAGCGGGAGTGGTGGTACCAATATTTTTAACAATCACCCAGGGATGAATCTTGGAGCCTTTTTTGATGCTGGTACCTTCTTTGAGACCCAAGGAAACTATCACGAGGTCGACTGTCGGTGGAGCGGGAGTGACTTCAAAGCTGAATTCCTTGCAGTTATTGGTTTCATCGGTCTCGGGAACAGTGTTTCCGATATCGGCGCAAACCCTAACTCGATGGGTACCGGTGCGATCTGGCAGATAACCGCTGGTGGGAGTATTTTCCCATTGGTCACGATTGGGAGTGAGCTCACTGGCATCGGAACCATCTTCTTCAATTTTAGTGAAAGCGGTTTCACCTGGCTTCTGAAGATAATAGCCGCTTTGAATGCCAACAAGTGGCGTATCCGATCCAATATTTCTCACTGCCATTTCAATCCGATAATTGGTACCCATAGTGATGGAAGTTTTCTGACCAACCAGTTGAGCGATTGAAATGATGAGGTCGGTATTGCCCGGAACGGGATACCATTCCTTTTGCCAATATGATTCATTGTCATCTTCATTAGTTTCGTGCACCTCCTTTGTTGAATCAACAATGGCTTTAAAATAGACCCGCTTATTGCGGGCTTCGGGAGGAATGGTGTAATAGACAGTTTCCTTATGAGGATTGTCCTTAGTGAGGGTTGAAGGTTGAGTGTAAACTCGACCGATTTTTTCCCAAGTGCCATCGGAATCTTCATTGGAAATCTTAACATAGACATCGGTTTCCACATTTTCCGTATCTGCGTCTACGCCGTTGATGCAATTTTCTTCTTCGGAAACGAGATAGACTTTGACGGCATATTTTGTTCCGATGTTCAGATAATCTTTTTGCTCATTAAGTTCGTGATCACTGGGATCAAAAACTCCGATGCTTTGGATGCGGAGATTGGGATAGGGGGCGGTGGGATGTGGGGTGGGATTAGGAGGAGGTATTGATCCTCCACCAAAACCGCCAGCGATAGAATTGATATAGGCAACATCATAATTGCCAATGCAATCCTTACAGCGATAATTATTCCATACTATTGATGCAATCTTCCCCCATTCTTCCTGAGTTTGTCCATCACAAATATTCCCCATATCATAACAATCCAGATAGTACAAGCTGGTGACGCCTTCATGAAAAGCGAGGATATGAATGTACCCGTCCGGCCGATTCGAAGTGTCGCTGAGAGAAATTTTTCGTGGATCAAAATCATTTTTATTTGTGAAGTTGTATTCAGTAACATCAATATCTGTCGCCTTTCCATTACTATCGTAATAGACTTTTTCCACCCAAGCTACATGTCCATAGCCACCAAGATTATCCCAATAGGCAATGTCTCCCGGAATAGGCTTGCTATCAACAATAATGTCTTGATATATTTTTTTTCCATCATCATTCGTCCAAACAACATCACTTGCTGCATCATTCCAGTTTTTTCCATCTCCCCAGTGCGCACTAAGATAGTTATTGTTAAAAAGTATGCCATATTCATTTAAAACAAAAGATGAATATGAGGTGCAATTGCATTGGGCAAATCCCCATTTGTCTACGTAATAACTTTCGTCAGGTAGATAGTTGCCATTTTTATCATAAACTTTATGCCAGCTGCCCCCTTCAATATTACCACCCGGCTTTCCATCCGGACCTGTTGGGCAGACGCTTTTATAGAGATAATAATCAAGATATTCCGTATGCGCGATATTATTGCCCATACACACCATAGCCAAAATCAAAACAGTTCTTGCCAAGATCTTTATGAACATTTTTCACCTTCCTTTTTTCCGATTAATAAATTGTCAAAGAACCACCAATTGGCTCTTCGCTAGATTCAACAAATAACCATTTAGCAGCACATGGAAATTATGCATCGCTAAATAATTATTTGAGATCTAGTGGCTTGAATGAGCTCAATACAATTCCATATTCTTTAAAATATTTATTTTCATCAAATCCATTTAGGCAGATAACATTATCATTCTCTTTGAGGATCATGCCACCGCCATTATCATTCAATGATTTAACAATTTTATTTGATCCGCAAAAATAATAAGCTCCAATATATGGTTTCTTAGATCTCTCATTGACATAACTTTTCATACTAAACAAATAAAAAACTCCATCGTCACAAAGACCATCATCTTCGTGAATTTCCTTACTCATAAAATGACAAAGATTATTATTTTTTTCATTCATAGAGTCAACAAATATCAAGCTGTTTATGTTTTCTCCTAGGCTGTATATGCGTTTATACGCCAAGGCTTTTTTACCATAAGCCGTCACTTGAAATTGAACTCCCAATTCAGGTACTTCATACCACACCAAAGTTTTGTCATTTTTTAACTTCTGAATTTCTTCCTCACTTAATTTATTAGTAATACTGTTTTGCTTCTTCGCCTCTTCTTCTTGTTGTTGAATTGCAACTTGTTTAGCCATCTCCGCCTTTTTCACACTTTTCCATTTCAAAAACCCCATGCCAAAAGCGAGGATGATGAGCAACACAAATAACGCAATTAAAGCCTTCTTGTTCATTTTTTTGAGCTTGCAAATTAACTTTTATTCAAATCCATTTTCAATCTAGCATAGGCTCGAGCGAAAATCAAGCTAAAAGAACTCTATACCTCATAGCAATTATTCCCCACACCCCAACTTCACTTCCTCCGGATAATATTGCCAAAGAATATCCTCGTCCTCGTCGGTACTGAGCAGTGGAACAATCATTGGCCGAAAACCAAATTTTTTCTCAATTTCCGCAAAGGCTGGAAAAATAACTTGTTCCGTGAATTTTCTTTCTCCCTTGTCCGTCTTGATTAGAAAATTTTCCAAGAGCACTGTCGAACGGGAACAAAAAGACAAAATCTTCAAATAAATTTCATAGGGACTTAGTCCTGCGAGTTTATATACAGAAGCATCAAAAGTCGCCACATCTCCAAAGCCATTTTCTTGAAATATTCGATGATGAAAAGCTACGAGATTTTCTCCCCACAATGTTTGAATTTTATTCAAGCACATATTATCGTCTTCCTTAATCGCAATAATATTTTTCTTCGTGGATGGTTTCAGCTTATTTTTTGTATCAATAAAAACCATTTTACCTAAATGCAGCTTGTCGCGATTCCTGGTACAAAATCTGTCCGCCGTGTACTCAACAACAACAAGCTCCAGCCCCATCATCTGTGCATATTCTCGTGCCACCCGCAATTCCAAATTCGGCGTCGCAATATTGCGAAAAATGATCGCTTTGGGCCGATCACTAAAAATTTTCGGCATATCTCCTCCCAGGAAATCTCCGACTTTCTTCTTAAGATCTTCATCGCCCCACCTCTTTTGAATTTCATCCTTCGCCACAGATAAAGAAGTGTACATTCCCTCTATTTCGTTTTCCAGCTTGCTAGCCTCCTCTTCCATAAAGTTATACTCTGCAAATTAAACTTAGATTAAAATAACTTGATAGCTTAGCAGAAAATAGCCCATTTGTCAAGCCTATTTTGGCTGACAAAAAAACGCCATAATTGGCGCTTGGGGAAATATTCAATTTAATACTAAATCCAAACCATAACTATTCACCAGCATAGCTAGTGATTCAAAAATTATCTGCAGTTTATTCGGATTTTTGCGGAAAGCGATCATAGAATTCTTTGCTTGTTCCTCCTTTTTGTTTCTCTGAGCGTATTGTAGCAGAAAAATAGTAAGTAAGCAAGCGCCCTTTCCCTATCTTCAACAATCAATTGCAACCGCTTGGTTTTATTTTTTCGGGCATACCTCATCATCTATATAGAAAAAGGGCGTGCACATCAGATGAAATGCAACGCCCTTTTTAGATTTCCCTCCCTTCGAAAAATGCATTGGTCAAAAACAATACCACCAATATAATTTCCTTGAATGAACTATAGTTGATATTGCTTGCAATGGATATCCCGGTATACACCGCCAGTATCCAAAACAAATTTCCAATCAGGATACTGCGCCAAAAGGTCCTCCAGTCTTCTGAGCGCATACCGTTGTACTGCCTGATTCCTGCCCGCATGTAGGCCGTTGTCACGAACGGGCTAAATTTCCAGGACAACAAGACAAGTGTCGGCCAATAGCCTTTAGAAAGAACCCAAGTAACCCACTTGCTAGCCGCTGCTAGATCTTTCTGGGTTTCTTTGAGAGCTTCCATTCCTAGCCAATCCTTCTTTATCCAGTCATACACTAACAGATAAATAAGGTTTATGACGATAGAGACGCCAATCATGAATGCTCCGCCATAGATCGGTCCAAACAGCATAATGACGGCGGAATAGACGAAATAGTCAAAAAATTTATCCTCTAACTGATAAATTATGACTCCGATTGTCAATGACCGGATGTCGAACTTTTTGATGGTCCTAAAAAAAAGACGTATCATATTTTCGACAGCAGTGACAACGAGGAACTCAATAAAGAATATCCACGCTATCAATTTCCGCCAATAGAACACCATCCCTATCAAGCCAATAAGGACGCACGCCCGAATGGCCTCCTCCCGAAGAATTGAAAAAAATTCCGTTGGAAGAAAAACGATTGCCAGTGCCGTGATAATCACGGCAATTTTTTCAATTAACCGTGTCATCACGACACCTCCTTAGTTTGTTTTTGATTTAGGAAGGATACGCATATTATTGCGCAGAGCCTTCCCTGGTTTTTCAGAAAACCATTCTAAGGCCAATATATGGCTCTATTCCTGCCGCCCTGGCAATTCCTCCGAGACAATCCTGCAGGGAACCCTCAAGACGAACTTCCTGACTAAATACGTTAATTTTTGTCGAAATAGTCCCTCGCAAAAAACTAACAGGTATTGGGTCGGAGCCATAAACGCCATTATTTCCACCACCCTCTAGCAACAGGCCGAATGATTGGCCATAAATCTCCATAAAATCATCATCTTGGAAGCTGATTTTGTACAAAACTCCGCTTCCACCAAGGTCTCTATCGAGCGGGGAAACAGCTTCGATATAAACAGCTGGTACAAACCCCCAGACTTTAGGACCCTTAACTCCAACATAGGCAGCTACGAAATCACCTTTAATCTCCGTGAGTGATTCGGGGTTATAATAGCTAACCCCTAAATCAAATTCATACTTCCCGAAATGAAACAGCTTCCCGAAAGACACGTCCAACTCTGAACTGTCTTTAGTGAAGTAGCCATATATGCTAATATATGCTTCTGTCGCATTATGGGTCAGGGTAAAAACCGGTGCCAACAACGCCTCCTTGGACACACGCTCTCCAGTGTCCTTGTTATAATAGGAGGTGAAAGCACCAACTTCACCGGAAAAGGAAACCATCTTTTCTTCTTTTTTCTCGTTTTCATCCTCGGCCATAACTACAGCCGAGCTGAAAAAAGATACCATTGTCAGTATTGCCAAAATCAAACTCATTTTCTTCATTGTCCGTCTCCTTTGCGAAATAGAAAGTTGGCGAAATGCCACTACAGTTACCTAATCGAAATAACCAAGGATGATTAACTCGAATTAGATAACTGAACTGGCAAATTCTCAAAAACGCGAATTGTCAAAAAACTATTTATTGCATAGCATTGAAAATCTTTTTCAAGCTATAACCTGCCATTATACACCAAAAAACCCGCCTTGTCCAGCGGGTTGAGAAATTATGGCTTATTTAGGCATTTTTTATCGAAAACTTGCCTGACAGTCATCCTCTTTTGTTTAAAATAGGCCTCAGCCGACAAAAAAACGCCACAATGGCGTTTAGGAGAAATATTCAATTTAAAACACAAAACTGGCTCATCGACTCAGCCGATGATAATTCGGGATCTATCTGCATTTGGTATTTATTTTGTCTGAAAGCTTGCATATGGTTCTTTTCTGATTCGATAAGGCTATTGTAGCAGGGAAATTAGAAAAAAGCAACAAAGAAAGAAGCTGACTAAGGGAACGTCAATGGCCAACCGTTGCTATTTTCCACTCCAATCCATCTGCAAATCTTTTGACCGTGACAAGATATCCTCCCACCATTTTCTGTTTTCCATATACCACTGCACCGTCTCGCGCATTCCTTCATTGAAGTTTGTGACCGGCTTAAAGCCTAGCTGCGTTTCAATTTTTTCCGGGTTGATAAGATATTGCCTGTCGTGATTGGGCCTGTCCGCAACAAATTCCACCCACTGGTCAAAATCCAAATTCATTTCATCTAAAATTATTTTGGCAATTTCCAAATTAGTCACTTCGTTTCTGGCGGAAATATCAAAAATCGGCAGCTTCGAGGCATCAGTTGCCGCTTCTTCGCCGAACTCCACTTTTTTTGGCATGTGAAGTATCAAATCAATCGCTCGACAATGATCCGAAACGTGCAGCCAATCTCGCCTTTGCATTCCGTCACCATAGAGAGCAATCTTTTTTCCTTGCATCAAATTACTAACCGCGAGCGGAATCAGTTTTTCGGGAAATTGATATGGCCCATAATTATTGGCGCAATGTGTGATACAAATATCCATGTCCCGATATGTCTGCATATATGCCCGCACGAGCAAATCGCCAGCGGCTTTGGCGGCGGAATATGGTGTCTTGGCATTGAGGGGACTTTTTTCGGTGAAATAGGGCACATCTTTTCCCTGCTCGCCATAAACCTCAATCGTGGAAACATGAATATGCCTCTTTACCTTGAACTGGCGAGAAACTTCCACCATTTGTTGCGCGCCCAGTGCATTTGCTTTGGCGAAAATCGATGGATCCAAAATTGCGCGATCGTTGTGACTTTCTGCGGCAAAATTAACCACGTGATCAATTTGATGCTTTGCATATAGCTCACTTATTTTTTGAATATCTGTGATGTCTGCTTTTTCAAAAACAATCTTTCCTGCCGCTTCAAGATCAGCAATGTTTTCCCGATTACCATAGGGGGACAAATTATCCAGCGCGATTATTGTATAGTCGGGATATTTATTCGCAATGAAGCGGGTGAAGTTAGCGCCGATGAAACCGGCAGCACCGGTGATGAGAAGTTTTTTTTTGTCATTCATTTTTTTGTTTACGACATTATAACTTATATTAAATAAGCAATAATTTTCGATATTAAAATTTAAAACTGGTGATCGCAATCTTTTGTCTATCTTGAATAAAATAATTTTATCACATCACAAACTCTTTTCACTTCTTGTTTTTTCATAAATCTCCATATGGGAAGGCATATATGTATCTTGGAAAATTTTTCAGAAATAGGAAGCTTTGATTTGTTAAATTTTTTAAAAACAGGCTGCAAATGCAATGGTATGTCGTATACACCCTTACCAGTAGAAATAGCCTGTTCTTTTAAGAAAGTCTTCAATCCGGTTGCTTCTTTTTCATTTTTAACTGAAATAATAACCTTATATCCACTTGGCTTGCAGGAAGTTTTCGGAAAGCTTATGGGTAATTTGTTTAGTTCTTTGTAATACAGGTCAATAATTTCTCTTCTATGTTTAGTATCCTTATGAAAATTTTTCAACTGAGCTAACCCAACAACTGCTTCAATTTCAGACATCCTCCAGCTATTTCCAGGTAATATATTTCTAATTCCCGACTCATCCTTTCCTTGGTCTCTATAAATTGCTGCTTTTTGAATGAATTCATTGTTCGAGGCAACTATCATTCCTCCCTCACAGGTTGTTATAACTTTTGTGGGGAAAAAAGAAAATGCACCAAAATCACCAATTGATCCAGCTGCTACTCCATTAATTTCAGAGCCATGTGCGTGAGCGGCGTCCTCTACTAAAAAGATGCCTCTCTTTATGCAGAGTTTTTTTATTTCAAATATATTTTCACAAATATAGCCACCAATATGAACAACGACAATAACCTTAGTTTTTGGTGTAATTTTTCTTTCTATACTTTTTAAATTTGGAAAAGCATCTCCATCATAAAAAATTGGCCTAGCCCCCGCATTGACAGCTGCGATTGCAGTTGCGAAATTAGTATTACTGGGGATTAAGACATCTCTCCTGTCGACATCGAGTATTCTAAAAATTATTTCCAGTGCTGTTGTGCCAGAATTAACAGCTAAGGCACACTTTGTGCCTGATATTTTTTTAAAATTGTCTTCAAATTCCTTTGTGTACCTTCCCAATGTCAGATAGCCAGAATCAAGAACCCTGCCAATATTATCTTGGATGTATTTTTTTTCGTTGCCAGTAAATAGAACTTTTAGTGATGGAATCGCCTTGCTCATATAATTTTTTTTATATAAAATATTTATCAGAAATATCATTATCTTTCGTTTCCTTTATTAAACTCAACAAATCAACACCAATTTTTTTATTTTCTATGATGCTATTTATAACTGAGTTTATCTGATGTCTTAGACAGGCTAATTTGCAATCCTTCGATGGATTAATCTGTTTTATTATTTTTTTTCTTTGCTTACTTTCCCAAATATTTTTAAAGGAACCAGCGGAGATGTCACCAATTTTACCCTTTTCCGATCCTCTTAAATTCGGACAAACATATACTCCGTAAGGCGTAACCAACGGAACGAATTGCTGCGCAGCGCAATAGGTATAGCCCTTTCTCTGATTTACTGGCTCGCTACTCAACAGAGTTTCCATTGACCCTGTTATCAGGACTGCGAAAGTGGCATCATCAAGTCGCTTGGCTTTTTCTAGCTCTTTTTTTACCCTATTATTCAAATTTGCTATATATTTAGTTAAAGAACGCTCATTTTTGATATTTGGTATATATCTCGGTTTAAACTGAATGAAATCGCACCCAATCTTTTTTATAAGTTTTGCGGCTTCGAATATCTCATCTACATTATTTTCCATTACAACAAAAGATGTCCCGACCGTTCCTTTTTTATTTTTGTTTAAAATTTTAATATTCTCTACTATTTTTTTGAAATAATTTTTTCCATCATGCAATTCTTTATATTTTTCTTCTGAGGCAGAATCAAGAGAAATCCTAATCCAACTGCAAGTTTTGGAAATAGTTTCTGACGCTCTCTCTAGCATGATACCATTTGTATTTATAGCATAGTCTATCCCTAAATTATAAGTTTTTGTTAATATTTCATTTATTTTATTATACATCATTGGCTCTCCACCTCCAAAATAAACTATACTGCGAATACCTGCTTTTTTAAATTCTTCTAGTAGCTTAAGCATTCTTTTTTCCGGGATTTCCTTGTTCTTAGATAGAACATATTTATCAATACACCAAGAACAACCTAGGTCGCATTTGGTAGTTAAATCAACTAACATCGCAAAAGGCATAGAGGTATAATTGTCAGCACTCAGTTTTTTGACCGCCTTTTCTAATCTTGGACGAAAATCATCTTGCAACAACTTTAGCAACAAACTATCCGTTGTCTTGCCTGCTTTCAAATTAGAAATGCCCATGGTGGATAAATTATTTAATAAAAAAATACGGCTCACGCCGCATTTTAAGCACCAACTTTAATTAAAAATAAACTAGCCCTTTCCAAAAAGGAATCGCAATCGAATTTTATTTGAGGGAGAGTTCTTTCCATAGATTTTGAGCCTTTTTTAATCATAAAATAGATTACGAGTTCAAACTAATACCAGTCAAGCATGGAATGATTTTTTTGTCAATGCTATCGCCGCTCAGGAGTGCCAATAAAAAAACGCCAAACGTCGCCGGGGAAAATATTCAATTTAAAACACAAAACTGGCTCATCGACTCAGCCGATGATAATTCGGGATCTATCTGCATTTGGTATTTATTTTGTCTGAAAGCTTGCATATGGTTCTTTTCTGTTGATGAGGCTATTGTAGCAAGAAAGCAAGGAAGAGACAATGCCACTCCGTTACCATCTTAAAATTCCATAACAGGAAAAGCTATTCTAAATTTTCAAGTGGTATGTTCAGCCTCATCGGTCGCTTCGGAATTAGGTGCTTTGTGGTCTTGCAAGGGAATACTCCTCCGTTCAATGCTTTTTCCACGATAATTTTTTTGGAAATAGGAATTTCAGGACGACGCTGAAGAACCTTTATTTCTTTAGCATAATAATCTACCAGATAGGCTGGAATTTTTTTATAGCCCAAAAGCTCCAATGCTCTTACTCGGTGATGTCCATCCAGGATAACTAAATTTTTCTGATCAACAATAACTGGATTAATCAAATAGCCATTTTTACGAATCTTATTCTTAACCTTTTCCAAGTTTTCCGGAATAATCTCTTCGTGAGGCTTAAGCTTGGAAATTAGGATAAGTTTAATTTTTTTCATAAGTTTATTGCTAGTTTAGTTAAAAGACTTCTTGGAAACAAAAAATCTCGATTATCTCGAGAAACATTGCTTTTCTATTTAGAAGTTAACCGACTAACAACAAAAGTTTCTCGAAATATTGGTTTCGAGACATTGACAGCTTGATTGTATTGTTATGATTCGCTTTTGTTCCATATCATTAGGCTAAATATCACATAATTTTGAAAAGGTGTCAAATGCAATTCTTCTCATCTTTTTGTTTAAATTAGGCCTCAGATGAGAAAAAAAGGCTATCCTTGGTTATCCCATTTAGCTTTCTATTTTATCTCGTGAAAAACCAATCCAACGCTAGCGAGTAGGCTTTTTGTAGCTTGCTGAATTGATGAGTAGTTTCAGAAATTTTTTCACCCCCTCTAATTCCTTGCCGATTCCTGCTTTTGCATATCTATCTAAAACAGCACTGCCAATAACTGCTACCTCGGCTTTGCCGATCAGAGATTTTATGTGTTTAGTTTCTGAAATACCAAAGCCGACTGCAACGGGAATTTTTACATACTTTTTGATTTTTTCGAGATTGCAATTTAATGCTTCATCCAATTTTGTTTTGGCGCCAGTCGTTCCCTTTCTTCCGACAAAATACAAAAATCCATCAGCCACCTCAGCATTTTTTTTGATACGTTCTGGGGTACTCGCCGGAGAAAGTACGCGAATATTGCTCAAATTATATTTTTTGGCAAACTTCAAAAAATGTTCCTTTGCTTCCTCCTCTAATGGAATATCAGGAAAAATCAGCCCACTACAACCGCATTCCATTGCTTCTCGACAAAATCGCTCTACACCATAATTAAAAATCGTATTAAAGTACCCCATGAATAACAACGGGATGCTGATTTTTCCTGACATTTTTTTCATTAAACCAAAAGCATCTTTTACTTTGGTTTTATTTTGCAGCGCATGCCTGTTTGCTTGCATAATTGTCGGCCCATCGGCCATAGGATCAGAAAAAGGAATCTGCAATTCAATAAAATCAACTCCTGCGTCCGCCATTGTTTGAATTATTTTCTCGCTTTCTTTTAAGCTGGGATAACCCACAACAATATGTGTCATAATTCCCAAGCGATTTTCTTTTTTAATTTTTTGCAATTGTTGCTGAATTGATACCATAGTTTTATTTCCAAGTGCTAATAATTATAGTTTTAGTTTTTCTCTCGGCTTTTATTTTTTATAAATTCTTTCCATTTTTTATCCTTCAAGGCATCTGCCACGATAAAGATATCCTTATCTCCTCGACCGGATAGATTTATCACGATATTTTTTTTGGAAGATAGCTTAGGTGCAAGTTTCATGGCATAGGCAACAGCGTGACAGGATTCCAGCGCCGCGATGATACCTTCTTTTCTCGCAAGCAAGTTAAAAGCTTCGATAACTTCTTTGTCAACAACATAATTATACTCAACTCTTTTCTTTTCCCAAAGCAAGGCGTGTTCCGGTCCAATTCCCGCATAATCTAACCCGGCTGAAATACTATGTGTATTTTGAACTTGCCCGTCCTTGTCTTGCAAAAAATATGATTTATATCCTTCCACCACTCCAACTTTTGGATTCTTTTGCAATCTGGCAGCGTGATTGCCAACTGTACCAATGCCTTTTCCTCCCGCCTCCACTCCAATTAGCCTAACATTTTTATCTTCCAAATATGGATTAAAAATTCCAATGGCGTTACTACCGCCACCCACGCAAGCAATAATAACATCCGGTTTATTAATTCCGTAATTTTCCTTTAATTGTTGCTTCACTTCTAGCCCGACAATCGTCTGAAAATCTCTGACCATTGATGGGTAAGGATGCGGACCAAGAGCCGAGCCTAGTAAATAATGAGTATCATCGACGTTGGCAATCCAATCTTGCAATGTCGCCGTCACCGCATCCTTGAGCCTTTGCGTGCCGTGCATCACCGGAATGACTTCGGCGCCAAGTCGCTCCATCCAAAATACATTGGGCCTTTGCCGCTCATAATCAACCTTGCCCATATACACCGTGCATTTCATTCCAAACTTAGCCGCTACCGTAGCAGTGGCTAAGCCATGCTGGCCTGCTCCAGTTTCAGCGATTAGCCTGGTTTTACCCATCCTCAGAGCCAAAAGCGCCTGACCCAAACAATGATTTATTTTATGCGCACCAGTATGATTTAAACCTTCTTGTTTTAAAAATATTTTTGCTCCGCCAAGATGTTCTGAAAAATTTTTGGCAAAATATAGCGGAGTAGGTCGTCCTGAGTAATTCTGAAACAATTCCATTAATTCTTGTGTAAATTTAGGATCTTTTCTCGCCTCGTAATAGCTTTTTTCCAGATTTTCGAGCGCTGGGATGAGCATTTCAGGCACATATCTTCCTCCATATTTTTTGAAATGGCCACGCTTGTCGGCGTCATATTGTGTTTTTAGAAAAATATTTTTCATTTTTTTACTTTAATTTTTTAAGCTCATTAATTTTATTTGCCATATTTTTTGATTTGATAATCGCCGTTCCCACCAAAATCCCATTGATTCCACGCTTAAGCAATTTTTCAACATCACCATGCATATTAATTCCCGATTCGCTGATTATGATTTTTTCCTTGGGAATCAGCTTCGCTAATTTTTCCGTTGTGTCTAAGTTTATTTTCATTGTTTTCAAATCGCGGTTATTTATTCCAATTATTTCTGCATTAGCTTCGAGCGCCTTTTTCAGGTCTGCTTCATTGTGAATTTCCACTAAGCACTCAAGGCCCAATTTTTTCCCGAGTTGAATTAAATTTTTCACTTCCTTAGCTGTTAGCACAGAAGCAATGAGAAGATAAGCATCTGCCTGAGCTAGCACGGTTTCATATATTTGATAAGAATCGATAATAAAATCTTTTCTGAAAATCGGTTGCGGACAAATTTTCCTAACTTTTTCAAGATATGCAATCTGACCATTGAAATATGTGCTGTCCGTTAGCACGGATACCACATCCGCTTTACTCTTAGCATATTGCCTTGCGATGTCTATGTACCCTAAATTTGTCAATTGACCAGCAGACGGAGAAGCTAACTTTATTTCCGCAATCAAACCCAGTGGCTTTCCATTGATTATGGCTTGTTTCAATGATCTGAAATCATTTTTATTCTTTTTATTTTTAAAATACTCCCGACATTCTTTTTGTATTTGCACCAAGCTCTTTTTTTTCTTACTCTTCTCGATTTCCCGCTTTTTAGTCGCTATAATTTTTTTTAATAAATCCATAATAATTATTCTTTAAACTACTTATATAAATTATTTTATTTGGGAGGGAGCTGTTTAGTTTACAGCTCCCTTTGAATTTTCTTGCTCATGCCTCGAGTAACATTGAGGCGTAAACCATTTTTAGCAACTCCTCCCTTTCTTCTGCAGTCAGATAAGTATTGGCGAAGTTAAATGCATCCGTGCCCTCAATGAGCCAATCGGACACATCAAATGCTTCCATTTTACCATTTTTTTCCAATTCTTGAAAAAAGGGAAGGGTTTTTTCGGGGATATTATTTGCAGTGACCATTTTGATTACCTCCTTTTTAGCGATTACTTTCTGAATAATTTTTGCCTTTGCCTAATTTTCAGTAAAAACAATCCTGTCTTTTCCCTGACATAACTCCCTTCCATGAAGTAAGTAGAAATCAGAATACCCACAGAAGCCACAGAAAACATGCTTCCGACTTCCAACCAAGACAACTTTTCTTCGCCAAGGATAATCCATGCCCAACTAGCAGCAAATAAGGGACTGAAATATAGTAGCATACCAAGTGCACCAGTATTGCTCCATAGTTGTTCTGCTTGAAAACCCCAAAATGTAAATCCTGCCACAGTAACCACACCTAAAATTATAGCATAACCTAAAGACAGGAAAATTTCTGAAGAATTTCCCGAAAAACTCAGTGAATATTTATTGCCAATAACCCAGGTCGCCATCATAAGCGCTCCGCATAGCATCTTTATTCCCGTAATAGTACACTTTAATGACCTACTGCTGTACTTAAGCGCATATCTTTCCGAAACAAACATCAATGCATGTGCTAACATAGCAACCAGCGCAAATGGAAGGAAGGGATTAATAGTTCTAGATAAACCGGCAATGCCATATTGAACAAATAAACTACTCAAACATACTCCGGCACCAATCAAAAATCCTACCCAACTAGTGACCACTTCTCCCAGAATATACACAGATAATATGGCAATAATTACAGGAGAAAATCTTGCTACGAGTGAGGTCTCAGCAACTGAACTAATCATCATTGCATGGATAAATAAGCAATAATAAAGCGATCCAAAAAACGCTGCAAAAATAATCGATATAGGAACCCACCCCCTAGATAATTTAAAAAGGTTTTCTTTCTGAAAATTATCTAGCCTTAGAGCTAGAGCAAGCATAGCTATTGAGCCAGAAAGCATTAAATACATCACAACCACTTCTGATTCCATAGTTGATTGCATCTTTTTGAAAATAGAAGGTCCCAATGCGGCGCATACTAACCCAAAAATTTGAACTAAAATTGCTTTTAACCTACGATCGATATTCACATCTTCCTCCTTTCTTCTTTTAATTTCAAAGAACAATTCGAGAGAAAATAAAAACCCCTCGTCTTTTTATCCAAGCTAAAAAGCTTGGGTAAAAGGACAAGAGGTCATCTTGCGGTACCACCTTTTTTGCCTTAATCTATTTTTCCAACGGATTAAAAAAATCCGTCAGCAAAACGGATCAAGACCACTTTACCGACTCAGCTTCCGCCTTTTTTGGCGGACGACATCAGTTTTCCTTTGGTTACGGAGGATTGCCGGGCTTTCACTAGCGCAAAAACCATCTTCCCCCGCCGAGGCGGGGCTAGCTGGACCCAACCCTGGACAATATAATGCCAGGATCCAGCTGTAGATTTTGACTGATTGTTAATAACTACTCTCAGTATAGCTAGTTATGGATAATTGTCAAGCAAGGGGAAATTTGATTTACTATTTTCACATTAATGCAAGTTCTAGACTTTTCTGTACCTCGCGCTTCTGCCAAGTCCGATTCGTTCAATTTTCTTAAGTTTTAATAATACTTCCAATGCCTGTTTCACGGTTGGCCTGGGGATATTTGTTTCCTTGGCAATCTCGCCTGTTCCAGCAACTTCAATTTGTTGAAAGAACATCCATACGGCAAGTTGCTTTTCTGATAATAATTTCTCGATATTTTCTTTTGACAATAACTCTAGGGCTAGTTGTGACTGTTCCAATAAAATCGCGAAGAAGAAATCAAGCCAAGGAGTAATATCTTCATTTTTTGTACCAAAAGTTTTTTGACTGCGTCTAAGTGCGAGATAGTAGTCGGCTTTGTTATCCTCCACAAGTTTTTCGTGTGAAACATAAGGCATATACAAGTATCCATTTTGAAGTAACAAAAGATTTGTCAAAATTCTAGAAATTCTGCCATTCCCATCTTGAAAAGGATGAATTTTTAAAAATTCAACCAAAAAATTAGCAAGCACCAGCAAGGGGTGATATTTTTTCTCAGCTAGCAAGAAATTCGTTGACTCCATAAGCTCCATCATTTCTTTTGGCGTAAGATGAGGCGACGTTGGATTGAAAATCACGCCAATCTCTTTACCCTCTTGGTCATATGCCACAACTTTATTTTCACCAAACTTATACTCACCCAAATGTCCCTGATCCTTGCTGGAATATTTCAGGAGTTCTTTGTGAAAATGCTTAATAGAATTCTCATTAAATTTCAACCGCTTCCCCTCCGACGCCAAAGCTTTGGCGGGTGGGCAGGAATTGAAAATATTTTCCAAAAGCTCATAATAGCCCCTGACCTCTTGTTTATCGCGGTCAGCAAATTTTTGAATATTTACGCCCCTCATTACCTTTTCGATATCTTCGTCCGAAAGTTTTACGCCTTCAATGCGAGTAGATGCGCCAGTCGAAGTTATTAAAACAGACCGCTTGAGGCGACCAAGGACTTGCGGACTCAATTGCGAACCAGTAATCCAGCTACCTTTCAACTCATCAATCTTGGCAATTTTTGAAATTATTTCCGCAGGTATATTATCAAGCCTTTTTGAAAATTTACTTGCAATGTTGCTATTTTTTTGTTGCTTCTTGGCCATAATTTTTGGATATATTAACTATATCCAATTATATCCAATTAATGGATTAGTGTCAAATATGTATGCTGCAAAAAAACGCCATTCGGGCGTTTTTTGTGAATTTTATTTAGCGGGGCTAGCATCCGTCGGAGCGGTATTAGCTTGGCTTGTATCCGGACTTGTGGCATCTGTTTGATCCGCAGCGTTTTGGCATTCTGTATCATCCGGCGCACACTGATCCTCTTCGGCGGATGAATCTGCGGCGCTGTTTGCTTCACATTCAGTATCACCTTCTTCGCAAGTCGCCTCATCGGAAGAAGATTCTTCTTCTGGCGGATTTTCTTTGGTATATTCCACCGGATCGCTGCACTCCACTTCTTGAGCTACTTTCGTTTGATCATCGCAAAAAATATATTGGCAGTCTGGTTCATTATCGCCGCAGACAAGGGCTTTGCAATTTTCATCCGCCGGATCACAAAGTGGAATGCGCGAAGCGTTTCTTTCGACTAGGTTATAATACCAGATGTCTTTTTCCGGGTCGCCGGTGCATTTTTCTCCGTCGACATCAGAAGCGGGATCGCATTCCCACACAAAGCATTTTTGCGCGTAAGGATCGCAATCAGTCTGCGCTTCGATGAGATAATTTTTCGCAATCACCGTGCGGTAATAGGTGACAAAGACTGAGCCAATGATGAGTAGCCCAAAAATGATAAAAAATATCTTACTTGATTTAGACTGCTCCATTTCTGGCGGAGATTTTTTATCTATCATGTTGTCCCTGCCCGAAATGCTTTGGGTGTATTTTTTGTTTTCCATTGACTTGTCTTATTATTTATTTTTTCAACCTTGTTATCATCCAATGTCCGCATTCTAAGGCAGGCGGGCATCTTTTTTTATTTTAAAATTGGTTAATAAAAAAACGCACAAAGGCGTTTTTGGGAAATATTCAATTCAACTCACAACCATTCACTAGTATAACTAGTGATTTAAAAATCATCTGCAGTTTATTTGGATTTTTTCGGAAAGCAATCATAATATTTATCTCCCCCGTTTCTATGAAAATATTGTAGCAGGAAAATCAAAGGAGAGCAAGAAAATAAGGCTAGATTTTCTTCCGCCAAAAAACCTGCTCCAAGAATTGGAGCAGGTTATCGTTGAACAGAAAAATATTCCGCTAATCGTCTTTTTAATTTTGACCGGGATTTTGTCCCGCTGGTTGCGCCGGTCTGATTTGGATATTGTCCGCCGCAATACTGCCATCCGGATTACTGTTGCCACTGACCATCACATTTTGTCCTGTGCTTAAATCTGAAGCTGCGCCGGGAGCTGTTTTCCCGATTGTTGTCGAACCGGAAAAATAGACAATTTTTGAACTGCCATCGCGAGTTTTGATCGTGATGCTGGTATCGTCTTTGGAAAGGATCTGCCCGTTGGAAAAACCACTGCCGCCATTTGGTCCACGCTGACCGCGTTGGCCACCGCCCCCTGGTCCACCACCATTATCTGCCACACCGCTGCCGCCGCCATTTCGACCTTGCTTTGCTTGCGCCGCCGCGCCAGTTGCCTTATTCAACCCATACTGCATCCCGCCATAGAACATTCCACCGGCGATTATGACTAGCACCGCGAGATTTATCATATTTTTCTTTTGCATAGCATTTAATATAAATATTTAACTTAATTATGATTTTTTAATTTGAAATTTGTCCCCGAGGGATAAGCTTGAAGCAAAAAATTATAAATTTTAATTCAAATCTAAATTATTTAATTTTTAATTTTAATCATTTGACCTTGATTTTAAATTTTAAATTTCAAATTTCAAATTTCGCGCCTTATATTCATTGTCGAAAAATGCCTTTATTCGTATCTAAGCGCCTCAATCGGACTCAAACTTGCCGCCCTTCTTGCTGGATAAAACCCAAAAATAATTCCTACTCCGGCGGAAACGCCAAAAGCCAGGAGAATTGTCGAGACGGAAACGGATGTTGTTAATCCGGCAAACTTGGTTACGGCGAGAGACGCCAGCCACCCAAGAACAATTCCCATCGCTCCGCCCAAAAAGGTCAAAACAACTGCCTCGGACAAAAATTGCAGATTGATGTAAATTTTTTTGATTCCGACTGCTTTTCGAAGACCAATTTCCCGCGTTCGCTCCGTCACGGTCGTGAGCATCATATTCATAATGCCGATTCCGCCGACCAAAAGTGAGATGCCGGCAATGGAAGCCAAGAGAATGGTAAAAGTGCCCGTGATGCTCGAAGCGGTCGCGATAATATCCGCTTGATTGATTGTGCTAAAGTCCGCTTGAGTCGGATCTGATATTCCGTGTCTTTGAATGAGCAAGTCAGTCAAATCACTTTGCACGGTTGGTAAAATAGTGGAATCTTGCGCTGAGACGCTGATTGTCGTGACATAGGCATCACCAGAGAGATAATGTTGCTCCGTGGAAAGCGGAACATAGACCGCATCGTCAGCATTGTTGAAACCGGTTCCGCCTTTGGTCATAGTGAGACCAATTACCTGAAAATCAATATTTTTAATTCGAATGGTTTGTCCGGTCGGATCAACATCAACGCCAAATAAATCATCGCGCACGCCGGGACCAATCACGGCCACTTTGGCGGAAGTTTGCTCCTGATAATCAGTCAGAAAAGTTCCAGAATCCATTGTTATATTTCGCACCGTAGCATAATCCGGCACTGTGCCAGTAATTTGCGTATTGGTGTTGTTCCCTTTGGCCGTCACTTGATAGCGGTGCGTGTCTTCCGGCGCGACGCCAACCACATTTTGCACTTCGCTGGCAATCGCATTAGCATCTTCCAATTTTAGTGACTGTGCACTGCCCTGGCCAGCACTAACACCAGCCGTTCTTTGCGCTCCGGGAGTAACAATAATCAAATTGGAACCGATGGATTGAATCCGTGCTTGGATAGAAGCTTGCGATCCTTGTCCGATTGCTACCATGGTAATCACCGAGGCGATTCCAATCACAATACCCAAAATCGTCAGTCCCGATCTGACCTTATTTCCCGCCAACGACCAAATTGTTTCCCGCAATAGATCTTTAAACATTTTTTTTATTAATTACATCCTTCTCAATTAAACCGTCTCGCACAGAAATAACTCGATCGGCAAATCCGGCTACATCCATCTCATGCGTAATTAAAATTATCGTATGCCCCATATTATTAAGCTTGCGAAAAGTTTCCATCACAATCCGGCTGGTCTTCGTGTCCAAATTTCCCGTCGGCTCATCGGCCAAAATAATCGACGGATTATTGATGAGCGATCTGGCGATGGCCACGCGTTGCATCTGTCCGCCGGACAATTGATTGGAAAGATTATAGAATTTACTTTCTTCCATTCCGGCATAACTCAATGCTTCCTTGGCCTTTTGCTCTCGCTCTTTTTGCGTTGTATCGCTAAAAAGCAATGGCAACATCACATTGCGCAGTACGGTTGTGCGTGGCAAAAGATTGAACGACTGAAAAACAAATCCGATTTTGTCACGGCGTAGTTCTGAGAGTTCGTCATCATTCAATTTTGAAACTTCCGCGCCATCCAAAAAATACTCCCCGCTGGTGGGAGAATCGAGCGCACCCAAGATATGCATCAAGGTTGATTTTCCACTGCCCGATGGTCCGATAATTGCCACGAATTCGCCTTTTTCAATCTTAAACGTGATGCCACAAACCGCCTGCGTTTCCACATCGCCGTTGACATAGGTTTTGCAAATGTTTTTACATTCAATCACGAGAAAATTTTCAATTTACAATTTTCAATTTACAATCAATTCTCAATTAACTAATTTTTAAATTTATAAAATAGGCAATTGATATTTGATAGATTGCAAACTCAATGAAAATTGATCATTGGTTATCGGAAATTATACTCTCCTACCCTCCAAATCTTCCACCTCCGCCGATACCGGGTAGCCTTGCGCCACCGCTTTGCGTTGATGTTGAAGTTGTCGCATTTGGATTGATTGTTCGTGTCACCACCGGATCGCCAACAGAAATGCCACTGACAATTTCCGTATCGGTATTGTTCACCGCGCCAATTTGCACGGTAACTTGCTGCGGTGAAGTTTCTCCACTATTTAAAACTTCCACATAATTACCATTTCCTTGTTTTTTCACCGCGCTATTTGGCACGGTAATCACGTCCTGCTTGACGCTGGTAATGATAGAAGCGGAAACGCTCATCCCGGGTTTGATCCGCGCGTCCAGTGAGTCAAAACTAATTGTGGCATTATACGTCACGACACCCTGCGCGATCGTTCCCAGCGAATCCATCTTTTCGATTTTTCCCGAAGTAGTGAGGCCCGCTACTGAATTGAAAGTCATCATCACTTTTTGACCGAGCGCAACATTTGGCACATCAACTTCATTGATCTGCACTTGAGCTTTCATTGTTCCGAGATCTCCGATAATCATCGGCACGCTTCGCGAACTGCCCGAAGAAAGCTTGGAAAGATCATCTCCATTTTTAATATTGATGGCATTGACTGTTCCGTCGCTTGGCGCGGTCACATTGCGCTTTCCCGCGTCGGAAAGCGCGCTTTGATATTTTTCTTGAGACACATTGACATTCTCCTTGGACACTTCCAGAGATTGTTTGGCCGCCTGCAGCTGGTTATTCAGAATTCTTTCCTGCGCCGACCCTGCTTTATTGTGATCATAATTATATTGCGCTTGTTTTTCCGAAGCCTTGGAAGTTTCAACTGCTTGTTGCGACTGAAGATAAGCATTTTTGGCACTTGCCGCGCTGATACTTAGCTGTTCATTGACAATCGTAAAAAGCGTCTGGCCTTTTTTGACCGGATCGCCAATATTGACTGCCAAGTTAGCCACTGTTCCGGTAATAGTCGGATCAATGTTGACACTTTGGTCCACTACCACGTTGCCGGAACCGGAAACGGAACTGGTCAACATTCCTTTTTGCGCCGCCGTTGTTTTGTAAGTGATGGCAGTACTCGCAGTGTGCGTACTTTTGTACCAATAATAACCGCCCGCTATGACAATTATTGCAATGATAGCGATATGGCTTTTTTTCATTTTCATAAATTAGTCCAGCACTAACTCCCAGGCTTGTCCGGTTAGTAGCTATAGATAGGATATTAATTAAAGAAAAAATCGAAAAACAATAAGCCAAGTTAGTGCTTGGATTAATTACTATTAGTGTTAGTCGTATTATTATCGTTATTGATAGTGTTGCTATTTTCTGTGTTCGTTGTATTAGTGTTATTTCTAAAAACTCGAATTAAATCAGCTGCGACTACGCCTTGATCGTTGGGCGTTCCCATCACGACAATTTGATCATTCGCTTTGAGATCAGTAATTTTGAGATCAGTCGTGCGATCTTTGATGATGGTTTTGTCCGTCACGGCAACCGTGTTCTCCTTGTTGTCATGATCTTTCACAATTAGGTTATTACCGGAAACGGAAATTATCATTCCGGCCAAACCATGCGCATTGCGAAAACCTCCTCCTTCGATATTTCGAGGAATATTCATCATTCCACCGCGATTATTCCCCATCATGCCACCACGACTATCATCGCCATCCATCATCGGGCCACCAATAAAATTCCGTTCATAATTTTGACCCCATTGATAGGAAAATTTCGCTTTGCGCAATCCCACTGCCACGCCACCGGCAAAAATAACCAGCATCAAAAGTAGCGCTCCAATCGCACCGATCGCCAGCTTGAACTTTTTTGATTTAATCACTTCTTTCGTGTCCATAAGTTTGATATTTAATAACTAAATTTATGCTTATAATTAGCTTTGTTAGTGAAATAAAAATTGGCGGAAAGAAGCATCAAGAAAACCGGAGCCAAAAGAATTGCCGCGTGCACAAAAGGAAAGGTTTCCAACAGGGACATTAAAAATGTATCCCAATTTTTCGCCACAGTTGTGATATCGGAAAAAGCCAGAGAAAGCATCGCCCAAAATTCCGATTGCAAAAAAGCTTGCCCGAAAAAAATTCCCGCCAAAAGTGCCGACATAAACGACCCACCGAGGCCAAGATAGGAAAAAATCAACTGTCTTTTAGCGCTCTTGATTTTTTCTTTTTCAATTCGAGATAAAATAAAACCAGCTAACGTTACTGGCGGATTAATTTCACTGATATTTTTGAATAGCCGATTAAGTTTCGTGCTCATAAAATATTTTCAGAGACTTGCGCGTTTAGAACGCTATGAAAAATGAAAAAACATAGGTCAAAACGCGCACGTCTCACTATCTACTACGACAATGGATCGCTTATGGGTGCAAATTCTTTTTTGAGAGCATTTAGGGCTCTTTGATGCTGACTCTTGACTGTATTATAGGGCATTTCCAGCACTGACGCAATTTCCGCCACGCTCAAATCATCCCGATAGCGCAAAAACAAAATAGTCTGATATTTTCCCGGCAGTTTTTTGATTTTTTCTTCCAATTCCCGAGTCGATTCAACGCGCTCCAAAATTTCATCCGGCAATGGCTTATCTTCAGCCACTTCGTCCAATCGATTATACCCTTCACTATTTTCAAACAGCGAAAAAGGCAAAGTTTTTTTCTTTTTCCAAAAGTCTTTGGCGCTATTTTTCGCAATCGCAAATAACCAGACTTTGAATTTTTTTTCCACGTCAAAGCGCTTGATGTGTTTCCAAGCTTTGAGAAAAGTCTCTTGTGTCAAATCATCCGTGAGCGTCGCGTCTCCTCCGGTCAAGCGAAAAAGAAAATTATAGACCGCTTTCAAGTGGCGATTGACCAAAAGCTCAAAAGACGCATCATCGCCCGCCAAAAAATCCGCGATCAATTGTTGATCATTTTTTTCCATAAACTAATCCTAGCACGAGCTGGATATATTTTCAAAAAGGTGGTTTTTGGGAATAAAAAAACCAGCAATCTCATTCCTCCTATAGATGAGATTGCTGGATACTTTAAAACATAGTTGATTTGGAAAGTTATTTTTTTAGTTCTTCCTTAAGAACTCGTTTGACTTCCGCCACCGGATCAGACGCTGTTAGGAATTGTCTTCCACCCACAATATAGTCCGCACCGTTCGCTATAGCAGCTGCCGGGGTATCGACTCTTGCCTGATCGCCTTTATCTGCCCCCGGAGACCTAACGCCAGGAGTGACAAGTGTCATATTTGGGTAAAGACGCCTTAATTCGGAAACTTCTTCTGGCGAGCAAACCAATCCGTGCGCACCAGCTCGATAGGCAATTAGCGCCAAAGCAAGAACTTGCTCCATTGGCCGACGAACATAAATTTCTTCACAAGTGGCCGCATCAAAAGAAGTTAATACTGTAACGGCCAAAACTTTTGTTGGTGTATCTTTTAGGATATTTACCGCAGCTTGAATCATTTTCTTCGATCCTGAGGCGTGAACAGTTACCGCCCACGGAGGATTTGGAAGAAGGTGTTTCATGATATTTTCGATGGTGTTGCTGATGTCATAGCTCTTAGGGTCGACCATAACTCGACCATAAGTACTCAGATCGGGGATGAGCTTCTCCGCACCCTTCTGAAAAAGCAAGTCATTGACCTTGATAATGCATCCGCTGGTTCTTAATGCATCAGCAAAAGGAAGAATTTCCTCCCAACTTTTGCCATCAAATGCAATAATGAGAGGATTTTTTTTCTCCAAATCAATATCGCATCTTTCCATGTATCCATTTTCGACAAGATACCGACGAACGTCGTGCAGAGTCATTCCCGGCCAAACATCCATATTAATTCCCAGCTCGACGAATTTCTTCTTCCAGCCTTGTTGGCGATCAACCAAAACCACAAGCGGTAGAATCTTCAGATCACGCGCTAGGCATTCCTGGTACGGTCCGAGTTTTGACTGTCCATCCGTGATAACATCATCATAAACACAAACTCGTTCCCCCGAAAAACATTGCCCACTGATTTTTGCATCTCCCGTTCGTCCCTCTTTGACTTCCTTTCGAACTGTAATGTATGGAATGTTAGTGAGTTCAGAAATCCGTGAAGAAAACGGAGTGACTGCATCCGGAACCTCAATAAATCTATCCGGATTAAGACGAAAAATTGGATTTGCAAATACCCGTGCCACATAGGGACTCGCCTTAGGAATGTTACGCGCGTTGCGAAGATTGATATAAATATCAGTCAGACCTCCGCTCTTCAGCTTGAGTTTACGTGAATTATCCCATTTAATAAGTTGATAAAAAATAAGCCGCTCGATAACTTCAGCTCGCTCTTCCGGAGTCAACCATGGTGTTAAAGAAATTGGCATGCTATTTTCCTTTCGTTTTAATGCTTTTCTTTTTTACTCCATCAGTGGAGTAAGCACTTTGTTCACATTTGTGACATTCCTTATTTCGCTTAGGATCGCCTTGCTTCACTCGACAATTATTGCCAATCAAGTTGCACATAAAACCAATCTCCTTTACTGTGTAGGTTTTTGCCAAATTTTACCATCATATATTAACCGATTAAAAAAACCGGATATTTGTCAAATAACTACCAAAAAATCCCTAAAGAGACGTTTTCTCCCTAGGAACGAACTGCTACTAAATTAGCGGAAATTCGGGGATTAGTCAAATGTTATTCGCTGCGCGAACCCCCGCTACCTGCCTACCGGCAGGCAGGCGAATGGGGAACATTCAAATAAACAATCCTCCGCTCGCTGGTGCGAATACCTTGAGCTCCCGAAGCTTAGCTTCTGTTGATAACCTGCGTTTCTGTGTTTAATTTGTCTTAATCTGTGTCAAATCTGTTTTATATGCTATCATTGGACTGTAATCATTTTGGAAAATTCTTATGCTCACAATTTTTGTCGTTGTCATACTTCTTTTAAATCTGGCTATTTTAGCCTTGCTATTTTCTCGCAAGGCCGGCGACAATTCCGCGCTCATCAAGGAAAGTAATGAACGGATTGGGCGAGCTTTGCGGGAAGAGATGGGCGCTAATCGGGAAGAAATCGCCCGGTCAATTAAGAATTTTGGCGATTCTGTTGACAAGCGCATTTTTACGCTCGCGGAAATGCAAAATAAAAATTTCGGTGCTTTTTCTGATAAATTGGGCGAGGTGATTGAAAAAAATGACAAAAAAATGGAGTATGTACGCGAGACAATCGAAAAGCGCTTGGAAAATATCCAAAAAGACAACAGCGAAAAATTGGAAAAAATGCGCGAAACGGTGGACGAAAAATTGCATGCCACTTTGGAAAAACGCTTGGGCGAATCTTTCAAATTGGTTAGTGAACGTTTGGAGTTAGTTCACAAAGGCTTGGGTGAAATGCAGACACTGGCGAGCGGCGTCGGGGATCTCAAAAAAGTTTTGCAAAATGTCAAAACCCGTGGCACTTGGGGCGAAGTCCAGCTTGGCACGCTCCTTGATCAAATTATGACCATTGAACAATATGAGAAAAATGTCGCGACAAAAAAAGACAGCAATGACCGGGTTGAATTTGCCATCAAGATTCCGGCTAAAGATGAAAAACTGAAAAACATTTGGCTGCCAATTGACGCCAAATTTCCCCTGGAAGATTTTCAAAACCTCATCGACGCGGAAGAAAAATGCGATATCGCTCTCATCGCCAGCCTGGGAAAAGCGCTGGAAGTGCGCATCAAATCAGAAGCGAAAGATATCCGCGAAAAATATCTCGACCCGCCCTATACCACTGATTTTGGAATTTTGTTTTTGCCAATCGAAGGACTCTATGCCGAAGTTCTCCGCCGTCCGGGATTAGCTGACACACTTCAACGGGAATATAAAGTGATTGTGACCGGACCGACCACGATTGCCGCCATTCTCAACAGTCTCCAGATGGGCTTTCGCACTTTGGCCATTGAAAAAAGATCCAGTGACGTTTGGATCACGCTCGGAGCAATCAAAAAAGATTTTGCTAGCTTTGGCGATCTTTTGGACAAGACCCACAAGAAACTGCAAGAAGCTTCGAATACCATTGAAGACGCATCCAAAAAAAGCCGTACGATTGAAAGAAAACTCGGCAAAGTCCAAGAATTGCCCGTGCCGGAAATTGTGAAAGAGTTGCCTCTAGGGATTGAGGTGGAAGAATAATAACCCATACATACCAACTAAAAAAATATGTCATCCTGAGCGGAATAAATTTTCGCTAGAAAATTTATGCAGTCGAAGGATCTACTAACCTTTATCACTAGCTTGTGATTTGTAGTAAAAACTACGATTACACTAAGCAGATCCTTCGACTTCGCTCCGCTACGCTCAGGATGACAACTTAATTTGACTAATTTTAAAACCAAAAAACTATGGACCCCCAACTTGAACAAAAACTCGCTTCGCAAGACCAAAAACTCGACAAAATTTACGCCTCAATCGAAAAGATGCGCAAGTATTTTTTCTGGACGATGATCGTCACCATCGGAATGATTGTCCTGCCAATCATTGCCCTCATTGCTGTTATTCCCTGGTTCCTGAGTGTAATGGGTAGTGCTTATAATATTCAGTGACAAAATACCCATTTTGTCATCCTGAGCGGAATAAATTTTCGCTAGAAAATTTATGCAGTCGAAGGATCTACTGACCACTACCGTTAGTTTTGCGATTTTATAGCACAACTTACGATAATATAAGGCAGATCCTTCGACTCCACTCCGTTACTCTCAGGATGACACTGCTTTTTAGCCTTGAAACAGCCGTTTCGAGCAATTTTGTTTGACAAAAAGGCAAAACCATGCTACGCTTATAAATCAGTTTTTGGATAGTTATTTCAACCAAAAAAAGGAGGCATCAAATGCCAAACATTGAACAGTACGGTTTTAGTGTTGACGAGGCGCTGGGGATAGACTCGATGATTCATGATCTTTTCGAAAACAAGCCGTATCGAAATGATTATGTGACGACTTTCATTGAGTCTGACGTGAGAGACCATCGCAATAAAAAACAACCTTTTTTGCGACTGGTTACAACCAAAGATAAACATACCGATGACATCATTAACGAACTTAAAAAACTCAAGTTCGATATTGAGGTCATGCCGCTGAATCTTTTCATCCCGAAAGAATAACGGCCAAAGGCCAACGACCGCCCTGTGGATTTTTTCCTTCCACAGGGTGTATTTTTTAAAAAATATTAAATTTTCCGATACAAAAAAAATCCACCCTCGCGAGTGGATTTTTTTATTCTCAAATTGAGAGAAAAACTATTTCAAAGTCACGGTTGCACCGGCTTCTTCTAGTTTCTTTTTCATTCCCTCCGCTTCTACTTTGGAAACTTTTTCTTTGATCACCTTGGGAGCGGCATCAACCAAATCCTTGGCGTCTTTGAGGCCAAGACCGGTGATTTCTCGCACCGCCTTAATCACATTGATCTTTGATGCGCCGGAATCAGTTACTTCCACATCAAATTCAGATTTCTCTTCAGTGGCTGGAGCGGCGTCGCCAGCTGCAGGAGCGGCGGCCATCATCACACCAGCGGAAGCAGAAACACCAAATTTCTCTTCCAAGACCTTCACTAGTTCAGAAAGTTCCAAAACGCTCATTGTTTCGATCTCGGTCACGAGTTTTTTGAATTTTTCTGGAACTTCAACTTCCTTCTTGTCTTCTGTCATTTGTTTAGTCCTAGTTAAGTAGTTACTTAGTTTATTAGTTAAGGAGGGATTCTAACCTATTTAACCATTCAACTATTCAACTAATTAACTAATTAAAAAAATTATAAATTAATTAACAATTTATTTTTTATCCGCCACAGCTTTCAAAACTCGCATAAATCCGCTCAAATTTCCCGAGAGCACGCGAACAAAATTCGTAACTGGAGCGTTGATCGTGCCAACAAATTTTGCCAGGAGCTCATCTTTGGATGGCAACTTGGAAAGTGCAACCACCTCATCCGTGCTGAGCATCTTTCCTTCCAGCACTCCTCCGGTCACTTTCAATTTGTCATTCACTTTGGAAAATTTGCTCATAATTTTCGCAGCAGCAACTTCGTCCTTCGGCGAAACGGCCACGGCGATTTGTCCTTCCATTTTCAAAACATCTGCTTCGATGCCGGCATTTTTGAGCGCGATGTTGATGAGGGTCTTTTTAACCACTTTGAGGCTAATCCCCTCTGCGCGCAATTCTTTTCGCAGAGCCACCATATCTTTCATGTTGAGGCCCTTGAAATCAGAAAAAACCACGGCCTTGGCGCCCTTCAGTTTTTCTGACAATTCAGACACAATCACGTCTTTTTGAATCTTCGTTTGCATATATTTATAAACTTTAGCCAATTAAAAACTGCGGATATTGCCGCAGATTAAATCGAAAAAAAATTCTTTTCGAATTTTCCTCAATAGGACTTATTGGCGCCTATCGTCTGCGGAAAAAATATTTGCTATTTTATTACTATTACTCTGTTTTAGCCTCTTTCGTTTTCTCAATAATTGCTTCGGAAGCTAGTGCTTCTTTCTTCTCTGCTTTCTGTTCACTGTTCACTGTTTCCTGATTACTGACAATCGCTTCTTCAAATTTCGGAGCAGGGGCCGCTTCAGCTACAACTTCTTCTTTCTTTTCAGCAACTACTTCCTCTTTTTTCTCTTTTTTCTGTTCACTACTCACTGTTTCCTGATTACTGATAGGTGCTTCAACCACAACAGCTTTCTTTGGCAATTTCACGATTCTTTTCTTTTCAGAAATCACACCTTTTTTGACTAGAAGGTTATGCACCGTATCAGAAACAAACGCGCCTTTTTCGATCCAATATTTGATCCGGTCAGCCTGGAGCACGGCTTCTTTAGAATGTGGGTTATAACTGCCCAATATTTCCACGTGCCTTCCTCCTGGAGCAACCGTGCGCTCTTGCAGCATTATCTTGAATTGTGCCGTATTTCGTTTACCTGTTCGAGCCAGTCGTATGGTCAGCATAAAATTTTAGCTTTAATAAAAACACAGACGTAAAATAACGCTTGTTTTTGCATAATTTAGGTTACTGAGATAGTTTAAGGCTTTTTTAAAATCTTGTCAAGTTTAACGCACAAATCCGCCGCAAAATGCATCCGTTGGCTATTTTTTCTTTCTCACAATATACATCGGCCGGTTAGTCACTTCCGCGTGAATGTTGGCGATATAGAGTGCGATAAGCCCAAGGCAGATAAGCACAATGCCGATGAGAAACAGAATCACTACTGCCAGAATAACTGAGCTGGAAAAATGCAATTCTTTCGTGATATAGCGATCCACCATGATAAAAATACCGAGGAGGCCGGAAAGGAAAGTAATAATCACTCCCATATAGCCAGCCAGTTTCAAAGGAAAAAGACTGAAAGAAATCACACTATTAAACGCCAAGCGCACCAATTTCCAAAAACTATAGGCCGGCACGCCGTGAATTCGCTCATTCGCTTCAAAGCGGATATACTCGCGCCGAAAACCAAGCCAATCAATGAGCGCTCTAGTCATGCGATTTCTTTCTGAGAGCTTGTTGAACTCATCAATCACAACACGATCCAAGAGACGAAAATCCGTCGCTCGCGTCACAATTTCCATATCCGAAATTTGGTTGATCATTTTGTAGAAAAAATAGGAACCGATTTTTTTGACTAATCCCTCGCCTTTATTTTTCTCTCGCACACCCACTACAACTTCTGCGCCCGCTTCCCATTTCGCAATAAAATCCGGAATTTTTTCAATCGGATGTTGCAGATCGGCATCCAAAATAATGCACGCTGCTCCTTGGCAACTATTGATACCGGCGGTAAGAGCAATCTCTTTGCCAAAGTTGCGCGAAAAATCAATCACATGCACGCGCGAATCCTGCCCGGCAATTTTTTCCAGCTCTATTATGCTTTTGTCGCGACTGCCATCATTGATAAAAATAATTTCCCAGGCATAGTTTACGCCCAAGACCGCCTGAATTTTTTCATAGAAAAGCGGAATGTTTTTTTCTTCATTGTAGACCGGGACAATAATTGAGAGTAATTTTTTTTCTAGTTCCATATTTTTAAGTTTAGCCTAGCTCATCATTGTGAAGTTTTAGTGAAGATGAGGCAGAATTAAACGAATTAAAAATAAAAGGCAACGTGCTGATTAGAGCCACAAACTGGGCAATAATTCCTATGCTTAGTATAGCAGAAATCGTGTGACCGAGAAATAGGATCGCAAATGCCGCGATAACCGCCACCGAAAGCAACCCATAAACTACCTTGACCCGATGTAAGGAAAGCAAATATTGCAGGGTCAAATTAACAAGAGAAAACAAGACAACGAGAATCGCAAACCAGCCCAAGTAGCCCGAGACAGCATTATATTTTGCCCCAAATAGTAAGGAAAGGATCAGCCTTGGCGCGAGAAAATAGACCGCCACGGAAATCACTGAAACCATAATCATCAGCGAAAAAGCTTGCAAAAAAAGTTTTCTTGAGTTGCTTTCTTTTTTGTGATTATGTTCCGCCGACATTGAGAAAAGCACCCCAGCAATCACGCCAGTAGCAAAAAAGATAATTTTGGAAACAATGGTCAGTGCTCCATATTGTCCCGCTTCAATATCAGAAAGATTGTGCTTAGCGAGCACCATATCTAAATTACCCAGTGCGGTAATCGCCAAATTGCCCATAAAAAAAGTAGCCACCGTGCTTTTGACTGACCCAAAATTTAATTTAGCTATTTCATGCGTATCATTTTTCCCTGTGACAATAATAAATTTGAGGCAAATGAGGGCGATGACATAGGTTCCCACGGCCGAGAGAAAGAAACTAAGCATCAGTCCATTAACTTTTAGTCCAACAGCAATGAAGACCAGCGCGGAAACTAATTTCAAAGCCCCTCCGGCAATCGCCGCCCAGCTCGACTCTTTGAATTTCTGCCAACCACTGAGCATTCCCTGGGCACCGGAAGAATAAAGCGAGAGTAGCATTGATACCCAAACAATCACCAGCGGAATATTGCTCTCAATATTTAGAAACTTACTAATAAACGGCGTGAGTAGAATTGTCAGTAAAAAAACCGGCGTTCCATACTGCGTGATTTTTTTATTGAAATAACTCAACAGCTCATAGCTTCTTTTTTTGTTGTCTTGCGCTTTGCACTCGGCCGCATATTTCGTCATCACCATAATCAGTGTCGCGGCTGGAACGGAAATAATCGTCATCAGCGAAATCAAAGATTCTGTTTCGCCATAAACAGCGACACTCACCATTCTTCCCACCACCAAATGGAAAATGTAATTGAGCACATTATTCACCATACTGCCGGAAAAAAGCACAAAACTATTCCAAGCAAAAGCATTGTTTCTGATTTTTTTGAGCATAATTATTTTATCTTGTAATACTGCCTATACCACTCCACAAAATTCGCAATCCCCTTTTCAATTCTAGTTGTCGGCTTCCAGCCTAATTTTCGCAGTTTCTTAATATCTGCCACAGTTGAAGGCACATCGCCCGGTTGCATCGGCATCATATTTTTCTTTGCAATTTTCCCCAGACATTTTTCCAAAACTTCAATGTAACGCAAAAGCGTTTCTTCTTTGTCTCCACCAATATTCATCACGCCACAAGGCAGATTTGCATCCAGCACAGTAATTGTGCCGGAAACGATATCATCCACATAAGTGAAGTTGCGACTCATTTTTCCATGATTATACACATCGATTGGTTTTCCCGCTAGAATATTTTTGGTAAATTTGAAAAGCGCCATATCCGGTCGTCCCCATGGCCCATAGACAGTGAAAAAGCGCAGACCCGTTGTTGGCAGTCCGTGCACGTGAGAAAAAACATGCGCCATCAGTTCCGTCGCTTTTTTGGTCGCGGCATAGGGTGAGATTGGCGTGTCAACTGAGTCAGTTTCAGAAAAAGGTAATTTCTTATTATTTCCATACACTGAAGACGACGATGCGTAGACAAAATTTTTCAGTTTATATTTCGTCGCAAGTTGCAAGAGATTAGTTGTGCCCAAAACATTCACGTCAGCATAGATCAAAGGATTTTCAATCGCATAGCGCACGCCGGCCATCGCCGCCAGATGCACCACTTTGTCCAATTTCTCATTCTTGAAAATTTTCTCCAGTAATTTTACGTCGCGAATATCTCCGCGATATAGTTTGAATTTATACCCCTTGAGAAATTTTTTGATGCGCGCTTCCTTGAGTGACGGGTCATAGTAATCATTGAAGTTATCAATAATCACAACTTGATCTCCGCGGTCCAGCAATTTTTTTGCCAGATTTGATCCAATAAACCCCGCGCCGCCTGTGATTAGTACCTTCATAAATTTGAAATTTTAAATTTGAAATTTTAAATCAATTTTCAATGTTTAAATTTTTAAAATTTATTCATTTAGATTTCATTTCAAATTTAAAATTTAGACTTTAAAATTTAAATCTAACTTTTACAATTTTGACTTCAAGTATTGGTAATATTCCTCACTATGGCTATTTTTATTTGTGTAATCTTTGAGCGTTTTTTCTCTTGCGCGCTCGCCCACTTCTTTTCGCAAATTTTCATCTTCGATTAGTCGCCCCAATTTCTCCGTCCATTCTAGCGTATTTCCCGCCAAAAATCCAGTCACGCCGTCTTCGATTGCGCCGGAAAAAGTCTCGTTTCGCACGGCTACCGTTGGGATGCCAAGAATCCCCGCTCCGGTAAACCTAATCTCTGATTTCGCTTCACAAAACGGAGTGCTCTCCAGTGGAGCAAGATTAATATCCGCTTTTTGGATGTTTTTATAGTGCTCCCCTCTTGGCACTAATGGCAATGTTATGATTCTTTTTTCAAATTCATCAAAAGCGTTTCCCTTTTCTAGTGGACCGGCTAAGATTAATTTAGTATTGGCATATTTTCGCATCACCGCCACCAGCGCGTCAGTAATGGTGGCAAAATCTTTATTGTGACTTGGCGTTCCACTGAAATAGCCCAGATAGACAAAATCGTCCTTCGCTTTTCTGTCAGTCTCCCAAAGCTTATTCGCTATTTCCAACTCAATGTTGCTTATTTTATTCGTCACTACAAAAACTTTTTTATTTTTTTCCTCCAGAATTTTTGCGAGATAAGTTGTGGTCGTTGTGGCGACTTTTACATAGTCATCTTCCAGGATTTCTCGCCCCAAACCTTTTTCCAGCTGTACTTTTTCCGCTTCGCCGGCATTTTTGAGATAATCCATTTGCGTTACAAATTTTGAATCAAAATTCAAATCATCGGTGTCAAAAATAATTTCTTTTTTTTGCGCTTTTATTTTTGCAATCACTTCGGAAATTTTTTCCGAGTAAATGGTTTTGTGGAAAATAAAAATCTTGAATTCGTCGACTAGTTTTAGCAGATTGGGATTATCAACAATTGTGACTGATGCGCGAAAATTGTGCCGGTTCAATTCTTCCGCCACATTATGCGTGCGATAATGCGCACTATCGCCCACGCCGGAAGCCACGAAAAGAATATCGCCCGGCGGAACATCAAGAGCGCATAAATAATTTTTAGCATAACCAAAAACTATTTTCAGACTGCCCCAAAAACCATTGCCGCGCATCAGGGTACGAACTTTATCAATTTTGAGGAGAATTTTCATTGTTTCGTTCGCTGTCGGTTCAAGTCTCTGACTTGAACCATTTATTTCTTACCCAGCCTTATGATATGCGCTAGATACTAATAGCACAAAGCTCGATAACTCTTATAACTAGCTGGCTAGAACTGGATGGTTCAAATCAGAGATTTGAACCAACACGGAAACACCGGAGACTCAACCTCCATTATGGAGGTTGAGTCTCCACGATATATCGCTAGTTAGTATTTTGCTTAACTTCAAAATTCAAATCACTATTCATCATTTGCTCTTGGTTAAATTCACCGTCTTTCGTTTTGACATGAACTTTCACTGGAATATCAGATACACCAGATTGTTTCTGGATGAGCAGTTTGTAATTATCCCGTGGAAAATCCGCCGGCAACTCATATTTGATTTTCGCGTCAGTCTGGCCACCGATCAGCACGTGCCCCATAAAACCGATCCAACTCTTGCCAAAATCCTCTCCGGCACTGATGTTATTCACCATCGTTCGCTCCAAAAGCGCTGCGCCCTTGGGCAAATAAAGTCGCATATAGGTGTGATAATCGCTGGTACGCCAGTCGCCGTACGGTGCGGTGTTCTTGTAGAGAATTTCCAAATTAACTGTCGGCTTTTCCGTTGTAAGATCAATATCATAGTTAATTTCTCGCTTCATATAATAATCGGTTTTCAAAGCTCCCATATTGGCATCCACCATCATCAGATAATCGCCGCCCCAATCTTTCGCCACCTCTCCTGTCCAAAAAACACTGGCCGAAAGTGCTTGCAAATTTTCATCTTTAAAATTGACCATCACATTCTTGGAACGAAATTCTTGATGGGCTAATTCCGTCAGTTTGGAAATATTGCCAAAGGTAAAAAGTTTGTTGATAATAATCGGCAATAATTGTTTCATCACCGCTTTCCGGTTTTGGGTGTCGATTGACGGATTCATAATGTATTGCTTTTCCACTAACTCTTCCAGCTTCAAAAAGGCATTGTCAGAATTGAGCTCCACGTTATATCCCGGCACAGTAACCGGTCCGGTCAATTTCAAGATATCATTTAGAACCTGCGAGTTGACCGCAATCACTCCGTCAAAATCACTACTGCCTCTGCCACTCAAACGATAGAAATATTCGGCCTTAGCAACATTAGTGGGAAAATCCGGTGAAAAATTGGAATCGCGAAACTTCCAATTCTTGAGACTCATCATTCGTTCAAAAGGATAAGGTGTGGGAATCTTGGCTTGAATCCGTTGATCCAAGAGATTGGCATCTTCAAAATATGATGAAAGCACCTCGCCGTCTTTGATTTTGATAATTGCATACTGACCCAAAAAACCGCCGCCGGGGCGCAACTCCATATTATTTTGCAAAAGCAGCATAAAGGTTTTGGTTTTTCCGTCTTTTTGGGTAAAATTATCGACTAGCGTATTCAATACAGACAATTCCTTTTGTTCATCCTTGGTGATTGGCAAAAGGCTGGAAAACCGATTCAAGGCCGAGAGTGTTTTTATTCCGATTATTTGCTTGTTACTTTTGACGAAGGAAAACAGAAAAAAACAGATCAAGATGAAAACAACAACAAAAATTAGCCTCTTCACGCTCTTTTTCCCAAGGAATTTTTTTAGCGCCGAGTAAAATTTATTCTCGGACTTATTAGTTCTCCTCGGTTCGAAATTTATATTTGGCATAGGTTAGTATAATTTTGTTTCATTTTCCGCAAAGACTCCAAGCTTAGAATATTTGCCTAATTAAGGTTTAGAAAACATTTTAATTCTAGCCCAAATATGCCAGTTTGGCAAAATGCCTTTTTACCGATATAATAGGAGCAATGAAAATACCGACTAATTTCAATGGATATCGGCTTTTTTCCGCCCTGGGAATTTTTATTTTAGGGTTGGAATTTTTGGCGATTATTCTCACGCTCCTTCGAATTTTCTATTGGCCGATTTTAGCCGTCTATTTCTTAGTCGGAATTATTTTACTGGCAGCACTTTTTTTTCACAATTGGAAAAAAATAAATCGCTGGCAAATTCTAGCCGCCTCATTGCTTTCTCTTTTGGCAATCAGCTTTTTTTCGCTCCACGCTGAGCCGTCGATTTTTTCCGGACGCGATCAGGGTTCATTCAGTGAAGCGGCGGTCAGACTTTCCCAAAATCACCAATTGGAGTTTGAAACACCCACTTCGAAGGAATTTTTCAAAATTTATGGCCCGGGTATAGCGCTTAACTTTCCCGGCTTTAGCTACACTCAAGCAGGAGCATTAATCACTCATTTTTCACTGGGCTATATCGCTTGGTTGGCTGTCTTTTATGCTCTTTTTGGTCTTTCCGGTTTTTCCGTTGCCAATGGCGTTTTACTATTTCTTTTCTTGCTTTCTTTTTTTGCCTTGGTAAAAGTTCACACCAACCTGAAATCTGCCTGGCTCGGGCTAGCGCTCGCAATCAGCAGTTTCATTTTTTCCTGGTTTTTCAAATTAACCTTGAGCGAAAATCTTGCCCTAGGTTTCATCTGGTTTAGCATTTTGGAATTTTCACTATTTTTGAAATATCGCGACCAACTTTTTCTACTTTCCGCTCTTTCGGCGTTTCTCCTCTTAGCTTTCACGCGACTGGAAGCCTGGGCACTCCTCGCGATGTTTGGAATTGTGCTTTTTCTTTTTCAAAAGAAAGAAAAAAATCTTTTTTCAAAAATTGAAAAACGAAAAGTATTTTGGCTTTTGGGCGTTTTTTTGGCAACATATATTGTTGCGCTCAAAGTTAATAGCCAATTCTATCTTTCTTCCGCGAAAGGTCTCTTGCATTCTTTTTCCTCCGGAGAAAACAGCCTCGGCGCCATTTCCGCGCTAACTTATTTGAGCAAAGTTTTTTATTATTACAATCTTTTGATTTTTATCATAATTGGAGCATTGGGAATTTTTTATTTTTTCTACAAGAAAAAATATTTCTTTTTGGTTCCTTTCCTTGTTCTCTTGCCTCTACTTGTCTATCTCATCCACCCGGGAATCTCTCTCGACCACCCCTGGATGCTGCGTCGCTTTTCTTTTGCCATTATTCCTCTGGGCATTTTTTACACCACTCTCATCGCTGACCGCCTATTCTCCAAACAAATTTATTTCTCCATCCTTGCGACACTATTGGTTGTTGCCAACTTAACTTTTTCCCTGCCCTATGCTACTTTTTCCGAAAACGCTGGTTTGCTCAATCAAACAAGGGCGCTCGGTAATAATTTTTCCGCTACTGATTTGGTGCTCGTTGATCAATTAGCTTCAGGCGATGGCTGGTCAATGATCGGCAGCCCCCTAAATTTCCTCTATGGAAAACAAGCGGTCTATTTTTTTAACCAAAACGACCTTGGAAAAATTGACCTGAAAAAATTCACCAATGCCTATTTTATCATTCCCAATGAAAGCTTAGCTTCCTATGAAAAATTTGGTATACTGGAAAAATTAATCCCCCAAAAAGATTATCAGCTAGAAAGAAAATATCTCATCGTTCCAGATCTCTCAAAAGATAGCGGTTTTTTTCAAGAACTCCCGATTGAGACTCAAATCACAACTACGGGCAAAATTTATTTATTGAATCAATAGCAAAAAAATATTCCCTTCTCCATCAGGGAGAAGCCTGCCTGCCGGTAGGCAGGGTGGCCGAAGGCCGGATGAGGGAGAAGCAGTTTGATTAGTAACAAGTTAGCTTTGTTTAGATTATTCTTAATATATAGCCCTTGCCCTCACCTGTCGCGTGCTCGCGACATCCTCTCCCGAAGGGAGAGGAGGAATTGACCCCATTCGTATATTCGTACAAATTCGCCTGCCTGCCGGTAGGCAGGTAATTCGTAAAGACATCATGCTTGACCTAACCAAAGAAATCAAACTGGACGAAAAAAACTCTCGGCGTTACCGTCGCCTGCAGGCTTTCTTTTATGCTTTTTGTTTTGTGGCCGCCACCTATGTCGCCTATTTCATTTTCTTCCCGACCCAAGAATTTAATTTTTCTTTCTTGATGCTCACATCCAACAAAGGCAACGCGCTGAATCCTCGAGACGTCAAGGGAACACTAATTACCGATGGAAAATTTCCTACCGGGCAACATGCTTATTTCGACGCGTCGCTCGTCGGCAGCTTTTCTAAGATCAAGTTGAGTTTTACGCCTAACCGACAATCATTGAGTCCGGAAAATTCTCACATCGATTTGCGCAAGTCCTATCGCGCTTTTCTCTATCCCGAAGGACAACCGATTGGATTCAAAGATGGCACGCTCATCAAAAACCAAAATGGTTCTTATCTGGTTTCTGACGGAAAACTAAGAAAATTTGCGAGTTCCACAATCGCTGACGCCCTGGGCTTTCCCAAAGAGGCTTTTCTTGCGATTGATAGTGATGCTGATTTGAAATATAATCCCTCGGGTGACGATATTACCGATACAAAAAATTATCCCGCCGATTCAATTTTCAAAATTAACGAGAATTATTATTTATTGGCTACTGATGGAGCGCTAGAAAAGTTTATCAGCGCCGGCGCTTTTCATAGTCAATACGACGAGAGTTTAGTCATTTCCAAAACTGCCGATTTTCTCAACAGCTATCCTGTCGCGAAAGATCCTCTTGGATTTGCCGATGGATCATTAGTTTCCTATGGATCATCAGCTTACATCGTCAGTAAAAATAAAATTTATCCCATCGGCGACCCGGATATTTTCGTCAATCAAGGTTATTCTTGGGATGATATCATTACCATCAGCGGCGATGAATTTTCACTCTATGCCAAAGAAAAACTTTTCACGCTCACTAGCATTCATCCTGATGGAACAATTTTTCTGACATCTGATTCTCATCGGTGGTACCAAATTGAAAATGGACAAAAACACGAACTGCCGTCACAAGCAATCGCGCAATCCTGGCTCAAAAAAAATCCCATCTCGGTTTCCGCTAAAAGCCTTGAGATCTTGGGCAGCTGCGACCTCAAAAAAGAATTTTTTGGCAATTATTTTTGCCTCATTCCTTTGGATGACACAAAAGACTCAGCCGGAAAATATTATGAATTTACCCTTGCTCCAAAAGATAATCTCAAAATCGACAATCTCAATCTGCTCTATGAAAAAAATATGACAATGCAAAACCTGAAGCTAGCCGTGCGTAGTATGATTTTGAAAATAAAAGCGCACTATGGAATCCAAAGCGCGCCACAACAATAGCCTGGTGTCATCCTGAGCGGAATAAATTTTCGCTAGAAAATTTATGAAGTCGAAGGATCTGTTCACTATCACCACTAGCTTAGCGATTCATAGGAAAACTACGGATTATTTACAGCAGACCCTTCGACTACGCTCTGCTTCGCTCAGGATGACAAAATAAAAAATATTCGCCAAAAAAACTTAAAGAAGCCCTAATTTTATGCAACTAACTAAAAATACTCTTGCAATTTTCTACAAGCTTCTCCACGACAGCCTTTTTATGGCGCTGATTTTCTTCACCCTCTCCCTTATCGCCGAAGCTGTTCTTCCTGGCATTATCGTTTCCCATATCGGTTTTTCCAAAATGGTAATCGCAATTCTGCTCAACATTTTTTTCCTCAAGATGTTGGCAAAAAAAATCGCGCCTGATCAAATTGATCAAACGCTTCCCGCAAAAAACAATAGTTTCAATAAAATTCTCTTTCCGCTCATCGCGCTTGGCGCGCTACTCATTTTCAATAGCCTTTTAGGTATGAATATTTTCTTGAATTTGTTTTTTCTCCTGATTGGTGCCGCTGTTGGATATCTAAGCTACCGAATTTTGTTCGAGTAACTATTTTTTATATCCCCTTCTCCATTAGGGAGAAGCCTGCCTGCCGGTAGGCAGGGTGGCCGAAGACCGGATGAGGGAGGAGTCTCTCGATAATAACCATTACTAATTTATATAGTTTTTCTTTTTTAACAATGCCCCCATCCCTCACCTGTCGCGAGTACGCGACATCCTCTCCCTAAGGGAGAAGAGGCATTGAGGAGACTATTCCGTAGCCTCACCTGTCACGTGCTCGTGACATCCTCTCCCTAATGGCGAGGAGGGATTCAATACGCAACTAACTTTTGATATATTCCAACGTTTCCCTCGCGCATTTTTCCCAAGAAAATTTCTTGATTTGCAAAAGACCCTTTTTAATCATTTCAGTTCTCAAGTTTTCATCATTAAGGACTAGCTCGATCTTCTCTGCTAAATCAGCAGGATTTTTTTCTTGAAAATACAAAGGAGCATCACCTCCTGCTTCGCCAAGACTGGAGTTAAGCGCACAAATCAGCGGTACGCGCGAGGCTAAAATCTCGAGTACTGGAATACCAAAACCCTCATAGAGCGAAGGATAGACATAGACATTTGCACCGCGAACTAAGTGACCCATGTCGGAAAAAGTCAGCCGACCCGGCGTGATGATATCTTTTTGAAATGGACTTTTTTTGATCTGATCAAAAACACCATTGGAAAGCCAGGCCTTTTCTCCGGCAATCACCAATTTTATTTCTGATTTGGTTTTTGTTTTGAAAAGATTAAAAGCGTCAACTAAAACACCTAAATTTTTTCTCGGCTGGATCGCTCCGGCATATAAAATATAGTCTCCCGCAATGTCCATTCTGTTTTTCACTTCTTGCTCGATGGAAAAATCACGCGCAACAGAAAAAACTTCGGCGTCAAATCCATGATAGATAACCCTAATCAGACTTTCCGGCACGCTGGGATAGAATTTCAAAATATCTTTTTTGGTCGACTCGGAAATTGCGATGATTTTATCCGCTTTTGTAAACGCCCACTTTCCCAACAAGTTTAATTTGAATAAATCCTTTTTGGGGAAATACTCCGGAAAATATTTATAGGCCAAATCGTGCGCTGTTACTACCGTTTTCATTTTTGGTCCGTGCAGAATTGGAATGTTGTGCATTGGCATCCAAAGCACGTCAGGTTTGTCACGACGCAATTGTCCGCAAAGCCATAGCTGGGTCCAAAATAAGGGAAAGTTTTTCTGTTTGATTTTGTAATTCGGAAAATCAGGCGGCACAAGTTCAGGATTAAACTTATTTTTGTGGTACAAAAAAAACTCGCTAGCCGGATCCAGCTTACCAAAAAATTTGAGCATGTTGTGAATATAAACGCGAGTCCCGTCAATCCGACTCGCGTCTAGGTCTGCAACTTGAATGGCGATTTTCATTGAGTGAATAATTTAGAACTTCAGGCTTTTTAAATAATTTTTTAACTTCTCGCCTACTTCCGGATGCTTAAGCCCAATATGCACGACTGCTTTTAAGAAATTAAACTTGTCCCCTGTGTCAAGCCATACCCCATCCAAAATTCGACCATAAATCGGCCGACCTTTTTCTATCATCGCTTCAAAAGCGTCAATCAGGCGGATCTCACCTGAATTGCCGTGTTCAATTTTGGATAACTCTTCAAAAACTTCCGGTGTGATAATATATTTACCCACTGCCACCAAGTCCGACTTAGCCTCTTCTGCCTTAGGTTTTTCCACAACATTTTTTACTTCAATATTTTTTTCATCTAATTTCACGCCATCAAAAACACCGAACTTAGAAACCTCACTTTTTTCCACTCGACTAAGGCCGATGACCGGATCACCATAGCGCTCAAATGTTTCCATTAGTTGCTTGGTCGATGGCACTTCACTGTCATACATACAATCACCAAAAATAACCAAAACCGGCTCATCACCGACGATGTGCCTAGCTTGCAAAATCGCATGTCCGTCACCAAGCGGCATCGATTGGCGGACATAGGAAAATTTAGCAAGGTTGGGAATTCTCTGCACCTCGCGAAGTAAATCATGCTTATTTTTTTCCACTAAAGTTTCTTCCAACTCAAAAGAAATATCAAAATGATCTTCAATCGCCCTTTTTCCCCGTCCAGTCACAAAAATAATTTCTTCAATTCCTGCCGCAACCGCTTCCTCCACTAAATATTGCACGACCGGCTTATCAACTACTGTGAGCATTTCTTTTGGTTGCGCTTTAGTGGCTGGTAAAAATCTCGTTCCAAACCCTGCCACTGGCAAAATCGCTTTTTTAATTTTCATAATGTTTAAAAGTTAGCTTATTATCGTTGTTTTGACCATATTAAATTTATAGCAGAAATCGAGAGAAAAATCAAAACACAAGAAAACTGCCCCTGATAAGCCCTTTGCCAAAAATCGGCTTTTTCGCTATTATTTATAGGTTAGGGAAAATTAACTAATAACAAAGAAAACTATGGCAAATGAAAAAAGGATGAAGTCTGTGGCAATTATTGGTCTGGGTTATGTCGGTCTGCCTTTAGCGATACGCTGTGTGGAAAGAAACTACACCGTCTATGGACTCGATCTCGATAAAAAGAAAATTGCTTCAATTAAAAAGGGCCAAAGCCCGTTCAAGGAAGAATTCATCGAACAGCGAAAAAATCTGCTCAAAAAAATTACCGCCTCCACCAATCCAGTAATTTTAAAAAAAGCTGACATCGTGATTGTTTGCGTGCCGACTCCTGTCGATGAAAAATTTTTCCCGATTCTCACTCCGCTCACTTCCGCCACCGAGATGATCGTCAAAAATCATAAAGTTGGGCAACTCATTATGATCGAATCAACCATCAACCCGGGAATTTGCGATGATGTGATCGCGCCGATTCTCATTGAAGCCGGAATGAAAGAAGGCAAAGATTTTTTTCTTGGTCATTGCCCTGAAAGAATCAATCCGGGGGATATTAAATGGAACGTCACCAATATTCCGCGTGTCCTTGGCGCATCATCTCCCCAAGGACTCGCTATTGCTAAGGATTTCTATGAATCAATTATCGACGCACCAATCAAACTGATGGGCTCAATCAAAGAAGCGGAAGCTTGCAAAGTGGTGGAAAATTCTTTCCGTGACATTAACATCGCCTTTGTGAACGAACTGGCAAAAAGTTTTGATAAGCTAGGCATTGACGTCAAAAACGTCATCGATGGCGCCGCCACCAAACCTTTTGCCTTTATGGCGCATTATCCCGGCCGCGGCGTCGGTGGACACTGCATTCCGGTTGATCCCTATTATTTAATCGAAAAAGCCAAAGCATCCGGCTTTGATCACAAATTCCTGCGCGTCGCCAGAGAGATTAATAATTCGATGCCAGCGTATACTGTCGAAGCCATGCAAGATTTGCTCAATGAAGTTAAACTCCCGATGAAAGACACCGCCATTGGAGTGATGGGTCTTTCCTATAAAGCCAACGTGGATGATCTCCGCGAATCCCCGGCCATCAAAATTATCTCGGAACTGAAAAAGAAAAAAGCCAAAATCATCCGCTATGACCCGTTCATCAAATCAATGTCCGACGTGCCAAATCTTGCAACATTTCTCAAAAAATGCACCGCCATCATCCTCGTCACCAACCACAGCGAATTTGCTGCACTAGATCCGAAAGAATTCAAAAAGAATAATATCAAAGCAATTGTCGACGGAATGAATGCCTTGGACAAAAACAAGATCAAAAAACTGGGAATCAAGTATCGCGGGATTGGGAGACAATAGTGTTATTCGCTTCGCGAACCCCGCCGCGGCGGGGACATGCAAATAGATTTTCGATAAAAAAATTTAAAAAGCGCTCCCATCTCTGGAGCGCTTTTTGTTTTTAAAATTATTTTAAGCTCCCCAACTTTTACAATCTATCTTTCTTCACATTTCTTATTTCCGAAAATTCAAGCAATTTTTCTTTCAACGCTTTTTCTGCATCCGGGTCTGAATCAGCAAAATTTGAACGCATAACTTCCGCTTCAAATTGATCGAGAGGAAGACTTCCTGATTTGGTAGTAATATAGCCAGAATCTTCCATTCCGTCATCTTCACGCATTTTCACCACAGCATTTGGATTATCCTCTCCGGGAAAGGCAATTTGATCCCTCCTCAAGGCATAACGAAATCCTACACCTTTCCAAAACTGCCCTACCGGCACAAGCGAAACTGTTGGACCAGAACGTTGTTCAATTCCATGCGACGGTGAATTGAGAATCTCCAAGGCACTCTTGTAGCCACCACTATTTAAACCATGATAGAGATGCACGATAGCATCGGGCGGAAGATTTTTCTGCTCTTCTATAAACTTTTTAAAATTATCCTCACCCATCGCTATTTTGGAAAGATTGTCATCAATTTTTGGGAACTCTGATTTTATCGCGTCACGCAGTTCTTGTTGACGCGCTGATTTTGCATCTTCTTTCGCTTCCCATCTTTTTCGTGCCAGCATAATATCATTTCTATCGATTACTTCCAAAAGTTTTTTTACCTTATCAGCATCAATCTCATCCACGCTTCTCCATTTAATCTTTTCTCCAAATCCTTCTGTAAGATGGGCATATAAGTCCCAATATTCCGGAGACTCATTATTGATCTCTTGTAAATAAGCAACCTTTTCTTTCCCTCTTTTGAAAGCATCTTGTTGCTCTTTTGTTGGAATTTTTTCAGGAAGCGGAGGAGGAAAATCACCATCCGGGTCCCATTTTTCAACCTCGTTCGGAAGTGGCGGAGGCTCAAATTGATGACCTTCAGACATTGGTGGTGGTCCATTGGGTAATGATGGTGGTGTAGTGTAATATGTATCGGGCAATGGTGGTGGCGCAATTTCAGCTTCGAATTCTTTTTTTGCATTATCAATCTCTTCTTCTATTTTTTTCATCGCTTCTGCGCCTACGGGACTAACTATTAATCCTTTTTCCTTGGCTTTCGTTTGCGCTCGCAGAAGATCACCCGCACATAATTCTTTGAGTTTTGTGGTTTCTTTTTTTGATTCGCCAATAGGATCTTGGGGCACTTCAATGCCATCTTTACGATTCTCTCGTATATCGTCTAGCTTTTTTATGGCTTCCTTCATTGGTGACTCCTCATGCATATTATTTCAATTTCTCCTTTAAAGCCTTAATCTCTTGCTCGTCTAAATCTTTAGAAATATTTTTAATAATCTCAAATCTTCTTTTTTTCAAAGAAGCCATTTTTGCTTGAAATTTTTCCCAGGCTTTTTTATATTTTTCTGTTTCTTCCGACATAATTTTATTCTTATTTCACTATCCCCAAAAGCTCCTCAATTGGAACAATCTGGCTTTCTGTTTCATTTCGTTTTCCAAAAATCAATAAAAATTATCCGCCGTGATTATTCTGGTTTTTGCGTTCGGGTATCTATTTTTGAAAGCCTTGTTGGCACTTTTTCGTTTATATTTTATTTCTATACCGATAATACCATTTTTGTCTTCCAGGACCAAATCCATTTCCGATCCATTTCTTGTGCGCCAATAGTAGAATCGATAGTTCTTATCCAAGTAGCTATTTTGCTTTATAAATTCACTGATGATAAAATTTTCAAACAGCGCGCCTTTGTCGCTACGCAATTCCACATCGGAAAAATCTTCAGTCAACGCATTACGAATTCCTGTATCATAGAAATAAATCTTGGCCGCTTTAGTAATCTCCTCTCGCTTATTTTTTGAATAAGGATATAGGCGAAACAGAATAAAACTCTGCTCAAAAATTTCAATGTAGCGTTTGATTGTTCTTTGATCAGCTTTCAGACTAATCGCTAACTCGGAATAACTGATGAGATTGCCGATCTGAAAAGCTAGAAGTCTGAGCAAATCTTTGGCCAGCTTTTTATCCTCAATTAAGTTTAACTCTAAGATATCCTTAAAAATCAAGCTGTCAACAAAATTGAACAGGTATTTTTCATCATTGGGATTTTTGATTAGATGCGGATATTGCCCAAAAACCAACACATTATTTACGATACTTTTTATATCGAATTTATACAGTTGATCATTGGAACCATCCTGATTGCCATCAATTACTTTTTTAAAAATATTAAAATTCAAATCCAACTCAATACCTTTCTGATTCAAATATTCTGAAAAAGTCAACGGGTAAATATTATAGTCAATTTTTCTTCCCGCCAAACTTTCCCCTGTTTTATTTTTTATATGGAATGATGATGAACCAGTTATAATCAATTTTACGTCCTCCATCTGATCATAAATTATCTTAACCGCTCGCCCCGGATCGGATAATAGATGAATCTCGTCAATGATGATTTCTTTCGCCTGATTGCTGATCAAAGTTTTGTAAGTTTCAATATCATATGTCTCCAGAATTTTTTTGATCGGCTCATTGTCCACTAAGAAATAGTCGCTGTCCGGAAAAAGTTTTTTGACCAACGTTGTCTTCCCCACCTGTCTTGAGCCAAGCAAAATAAGCACCTGTTTGTATTTTTCAAAGTGCCGGCTAATTTTTGAATCAAGATGTCTTTGCATAGATTTGATTAACCATTAACACTCTATAAGATAATATAGTGTACACTAATCATACACCCGATGCTAATTTTGTCAAGTATTTACTAGCATTCAAAAACTCCAGCCCCTATTTTAAGCCCTATTTCACCATCCCCAAAAGCTCCTCGATTGGAACAATCTGACTGTCTTTTTCATTACGCTTTTTCAGTTCCACTCCGCCGGCGGCGAGGGATTTTTCGCTGATGATGACACGGTGTGGAAGTCCCAGAAGATCTGCGTCGGCGAATTTTTCTCCGGCAGAAACTTCCCGATCATCAAAAAGCACTTCAATGTTTTTGGCGACCAGTTTTTGATATAGCTCTTCGGCGGCTGACAGATCTTTGCCCAAGCCAATCAGATGCACCTTGAAAGGCGCCACTGCTTCGGGCCAAATAATCCCTTTGTCGTCGTGGAAAATCTCCACGATTGTGCCCATCAGGCGCGCGAGGCCGATTCCATAGCATCCCATAATAATCGGCTTTTCCTCTCCGCTTTGGTCTTTGTAGGTCAAATTAAAGGGCGTAGAGTACTTTGTGCCCAGCTTGAAGATATTGCCCACTTCCACCGCCTTAGTTTCCCGCAAAGTATTGTTGCCACAAAGCGGACATTTATGCTCCAAGTCCTCAATGATTTCTTTGTTAATCGCAATGTGGCATTCATCGCAAATATATATTGTGTCCTCGCCCGCTTCTGTTTCCGCTTGGAACTCGTGAGAATATTTGGCAAATGTTCCACCGGAGGCATAGGTGAAATAGGTCTGCATACCAATGCCTGCACGCTTGAAAATATTTTTGTAGGCCTGCGCTACTCGGTCGTAATATGCATCCAGATCAGCTTGATCGGTATGGAAAGAATAAAGGTCTTTCATAATAAATTCGCGCAAACGGAGGATTCCGGATTTGGCTCTTTTTTCTCCGCGGAATTTATTTTGGAAATGATAGACGGCTTTGGGCAAATCTTTGTAGGATTCGATGATTTTTTTCGCCAGTGGTGCCACTACTTCTTCGTGCGTCGGCGCGAGCGCCATATTTTTTTCTTCACCCAATCCCACTTTCACCAAAACATCGAGATTTTCCCAGCGCCCGGTCTTTTCCCAATTTTCTTTCGGATGCATCGAAGGCATAAAAAGCTCTTGCCCGGAGACGGCATTCATTTCTTCACGGATAATCTCTTCGATTTTTTTGCAAGTACGCCAACCGAGTGGCAGATAAGTATAGGTTCCCGCCATCAGCTTGTCGACATAACCGCCGCGGATAAGCAGTTGCGCATTAATGCTTTCCTCATCCTTGGGAGCGACCTTGTTAGTTTTGGAAAAAAGTTGTGATTGTTTCATTGTGGTTTTTTAATAATTATTATTCTCATCCTAGAACTTTTTTTATATCCCCTTCTCCCTCCGGGAGAAGCCTGCCTGCCGCCTGCCTGCCGGTAGGCAGGGTAGGCAGGGTGGCCGAAGGCCGGATTAGGGAGGAGCCTTTCGATAACCAGCAATATCTATTTAAATATCGTTTTATTTTTTATCAACGCCCTCATCCCTCACCTGTCACGAGTACGTGACATCCTCTCCCTAAGGGAGAAGAGCTATTGAAAGGACTGTTCCGTAGCCTCACCTGTCCTTCGGACATCCTCTCCCGGAGGGAGAGGAGGCTATTTTAAATATCTATCTTCAGTATATTATAGACAGCCCCACGGGTCAATTTAATGCTAAGCCAAGAATTTAGTCCCAAAATTCTCTTCGCCAGCGACTGAACGCAAGATAAAATCCTTTTCTTTGGCTGGTGCCAGATGCACTTGCATTCCCGCTTTGGCCAACTCAGCTAGCGCTAGTATTTTCGTCCGCATTCCATTTTGCCCATGACCAAGTCGGCTTCCGCCCTTGGCAAATTTCAAAACTGAATTAAGTTCAGAAATTTTGATTTCATGTAATACTTTTTTCTTAGTGTCTAGAAATCCCGCCTGATCAAAGCCGATAATAGCAATTTTCGCATCGATAAGTTTGCACATCAATTTGAACAGTTTATCATTATCCGCGCAATAGCATAGTGCTTCGACTTCTTCACTGTCAATCACATCATTGGCATTGATAATTGGCACGACGCCTTGCGAAAGCGCTTCGCGCATAATTTTCTTGGTCAGTTTTGTTTTTGCGCTTTTTGCATTAATCAACTGTTCATCAGTAAGAAGTAATTGCGCGCTGTCCAACCCAAGTTGTCCGAGATATTTTGCATAGGCCTGCATAATCCTCGGCTGACCGACCGCTGAGCGCAAATTTTTTGAACGCTCACTCTGCGCATCGCTGGCCACTGCGCCCGAAGTCACCACAAAAATTCCATGACCAGTTTTGATTAGTTTTGCAATTTGCGTGCAAACACTTTTGATAAATTTTTCTTGAATTATGCCCGCCTCCACTAAAGTCGCCGAGCCAAGCTTAATGCCGATAATTTTTTTCTTCATAATGTTAAATTAAAAAATTAAAAAACAGCTCGCGGAAGGCAAGCTGTTTCGTAAAATCTATTTCTTAAACCTCGCGTCCCCATCAATCACAATTTTTTTCTTCAAAGATCTCGCTCCGCGTCTTTTGAGGTCAACCATTTTGTTTTTGTCTTTGACAATTTGCATCGTCAACTCTTCGCAGGCAGTGTCCGCCGAGCACTCGATACTCTCGGAAATTTCTTCCGCGCGATAAAGCGCGTAGGGTGTTTTTACCATCAACTCCACGCGGTATTGACCTTTTTTATTCAAATCAACTTCCACTTCAAATTCTAACACATTCTTGATGATTCTGTTCACTTTTTGCAATCTTTTTTCGATATACTCTTGGGCTTTTTTATTGGGATTCATTCCCTTAAACATCATTCTCATACTTTGCGCTTTTTTGACTACCATATGTTTTTGATCAAGATTATGAGGAAATTGGCATTTTCCCTAGAATCCCGATATTTTATTTACTACAAAATTACCCATTACTACGAAAATGCGAATTATTACCTCACTACAAAATTACAAATAGTTACAAAAATACAAAACGATAAAAAGATTGCCCCTTACTAATTTAAAATTTATCTTTTTTTCGTACTTTCGTACTAATTTGTATTTTCGTAGTGAACTCAGAAGCCGACATACATAATTTCTTCCTTAATCGGAACATCGTAGTGTTCCCGCAATTTTTGCTTGATAATGCCGGCAAGAATGATCACGTCCTCGGCTGTAGCAGTCCCGTCATTGATGAAAAAATTGGCATGCTTTTCACTCACCATCACTCCACCAATTTTTTTTCCCTTAAACCCAGCTTCTTCAATCAGCCAGCCGGCGGGAATCACGTCATCCTTGGCTTTTGCTCCCGTATCCTTTGCGAATCTTTCTAATAGCTCCTGATTTTCTACGATAGGATTTTTGAAAACACTTCCCGAACTGAAACCCTTCGGCTGATGTTCCGTGCGAATCTTAATAATTTCTTGCATCCTTTTTTCAATCGCTTCTTTGTCGCCTTTCGTAACTTTTAACTTAGCCGATAAAACAATCATCCCGGGAGTTTCTTTGAAAAAACTATTTCGATAGGAAAAATTGCAGTCCGCTTTTTTATACTCCACAATATTAGTACGATTGCCAGAAATTTCTAGCGCACGCACACTTTCAACATTATTCGCCATCTCTCCACCAAACGCCCCAGCATTGCCGCGCACTGCTCCACCGACCGTTCCGGGAATCCCTACCGCCCACTCCAAGCCCGTTAGTGAGTTTTCTTTGGCCAATTTAACCACTTCTGAAAGCTGAAGTCCGGCATCACATTCAATTTTGGTATTTAGTATTTGGTATTTGGTATTTAGTAACCGAATTACTAGGCCATCAAAACCTTTATCACTAAAAAGAATGTTGCTTCCGCCACCAAGCATAAAAATTTCTAATTTATTTTCTTTGGCAAAATCCAGCGCTTCCAAGAGTTCGGTTTCATTTTTCACTTCCGCGAAAAATTTGGCCGGTCCACCGATTTTGAAAGTGGTCAGAGGTGCTAGAGGAATGTTTTTTTGGATATCTATCATCGTGGTTTTTCGAGAGCTATTTATACTTTTATTCTAGCACAAAAATCACTCTCATTCAAGCGAATTTTAGCTTTTTTGTAGCTCTTCTTTCCGCACTTCTTCCCACAAAAAGACGGCCAAAAATGATCCGGCAACAACCAACCAATCCATCCAATCGATCGGTAGCATATGCAAGTACACCTGAAAAAATGGCACGTACATAAACATGCACAAAATTGCCATAGAAATTCCGATTGCACCGATTGCATACTTATTTTTGAAAAATCCCAATTGGAATGGCGAGAGTTTTTCACTACGCGCTTGCAAGAGATTAGCCATTTGAGTCATCGAGAGGACGGCATAGGCGGCTGTGGTTGATTTAAGATAGAGTATGCCATCGGCGGAAAAGCTATGTCCGAAATGCCAACCGCCACGCAGCATCGACCAAAGAAAAGCGGCGACTGCGCCTGTCGCCATAATAATTCCAAGGTATATTATGCGCCGAAAACCGCCCAGACTCATTATGCTTCCTCGAGAATTCAAATCAAGCTTGCTCACGCCTGGCTCTTCCGGTTCCAGCCCCAAGGCGAAAGACGGAAAAATGTCCGTGCCCAAATCAATCGCCAAAATCTGAATCGCCGAAATTGGAGAAGGAATATGCAAGAGCACTCCAAAAATTACCGTAAAAAGCTCGCCAGCATTGGCGGTAAAAACATAGTGCACAAATTTTTTGAGATTTTGAAAAATCGTGCGCCCTGTTCGCACGCCTTTCACAATCGAAGCAAAATTATCATCCATGAGAATCATACTCGCCGCCTCTTTGGAAACATCCGTGCCAATAATCCCCATCGCCACACCAATATCCGCTTTTTTCAGTGCCGGCGCATCGTTCACGCCATCCCCGGTCATAGCAATCACTTCGCCATATTTTTTCAAAACTGTAGCGATGCGTAATTTTTGCTCCGGCGCGATCCGCGCAAAAACACAAGCGCCGTTTTTGATTTTTTGATATAGCTCTTTATCTTTTAATGTGTCTAGCGTTTTTCCATTTATCACCAAGCTGAGATCGGAGTCCGACTCCGGAGCTCCGGAGTCGGACTCCGATTTTAATTTCAAGTTATGTTTTATTAACCCCACATTCTCCGCAATCGCGCGCGCCGTTATCTCATAATCCCCCGTAATCATCACCACGCCAATTCCGAGATTACGGCACTCCGCAATAGCATTGCCAACATTGGCGCGCGGCGGATCAATCATTGCCATCATTCCCACCCAGACCAAGCCTTTTTCCGCTTCGACGAGATATTTATTTTCCGCAAATCCGCCTAAGTCGCGATAAGCAAATGCCAAAACACGAAGAGCCTCTCCTGACATTTGATTATACATCGCCCTGGCTTTATTTTTTTCTTCTTCATTGAATGGCAAAATACTTTCACCGATTTTGATAAAGTTACAAAGATCAATCATCACATCCGGCGAACCCTTAACATAGGAAATTGTTTTTGAGTTTTTATCCCCCACCACTTTTTCGCTAGCCACACCACTACTAGACCAAGAATTGCACAAAAAAGTGGTGGGGGATGAATATATCACACTCATGCGCATCCGCTCAGAAGAAAACGGATTTTCATTGATTTTTTTCTCGCCACGTTCATAGAATCTTTTGGTCTTATTATATTTCTGTCCCGCGACAATGATTGCGCCCTCTGTCGGATCGCCAATTATTTTGTATTTACTACCGTCTTTGGCGAGGCTAGCATCATTGCAAAGTGTCCCAACACGGAAAAGTAATTCCAGATTAGCAACGCCCTTTTGATCAATTTTTTCTTTTTCACGATAAAAATTTCCTATCGGCTCATATCCGGCGCCATCTATCTCTAAAATTTCGCCATTGATCACAATCTTTGTCACCGCCAATTCATTGCGCGTGATTGTGCCGGTTTTGTCCGTGCAAATCATTGAAACCGAACCGAGCGTTTCCACGGCATTTAGTTTTTTCGCTAAAACATTTTCTTTGATCAGTCGCTTCATCCCGAAAGACAGGGCCACGGAAATCGCTGCCGGCAAACCTTCCGGCACAACCGAAACTCCCAAGGCTAAGGCAAAAAGAAAATTTTGATAGAGCGACATCTTGAAATATTGTCCCGCGATCAGCACCACGATGCCGATAAAAACCGAGATGATTGTCACGTCGCGCCCGAGCGTGCGCATCTGTTTTTGTAGCGGCGTCAGATCAGTTTCCACTTCTTGGGTCAAATGCGCAATGCGTCCCAGCTCTGTATTCATTCCTGTTCCTGTCACCAAAAATCTCGCCTCCCCCGTCGCCACCGTTTCTCCCATAAAAACCATATTATCTATATCCGTAAAAGCGACATTATTTTCCTCCAGCACTTTTGCCTCTTTTCTTTTTGGCTTTGATTCTCCGGTAAAGATAAAACTGTTCACTTTGAGATCGTAACTTTCCAAGAGATACCCATCTGCCGCAATGCTATCCCCAGCGGCGATAAAAATCACGTCCCCTGGCACAATTAGTTTCGTGTCGAGTTGCTTTTTTTCGCCCGAGCGAAAAACCAGTGCGAAACTAGCAGTCAGTTTTTTGATGCTCTCAAGAACACGATCAGCTTTGAATTCCTGAAAAAAACCAACCGTCGCATTGAGCATGATAATAATGCCAATGATTGTCGCGTCGCGATATTCCGCAAAAACTAAAGCCAACCCCGCCGCAACTAAAAGAATCCATACCAGCGCATCATTGAACTGGGCCAAAATCAATCTCAACCACTTCCAGTTCTGTTTCTTGGCAATCTTATTCTCCCCAAACTCCTGAAGCTTTTTTTTCGCCTCGTCCTCGTTCAAACCATCCTGGTTTGAGCCAAATTTTTTCAGAACTTCCTCGGGCGAAAGATTATATATTTGTTTTTTGTTTTTTCCGCCCAAGGCGGACGTGTGTTTTTGCATTTTATTTTAAAACTATTCTAAAACATATTTCTCCAGCTCTTTCTTTTCTTTGAAATAGTTTATATTATCTTGCATAAATTTTTCATATTCTTTGGGATTATTATCAAACTGCCCCAAGATTGCTTCTTTTGATGAGAGTTTTCCCACTCTCTTTCCAGTATAATCCAAATAGCTCGAATATGGCCAGTCTTTTTCAAGGTAATTATGAATTGCGTGATTGGCGTTGACGTAAACCGAGAGATGCAGAAGATATTCGTTGGAATCGATGTAGATGGATTTAAATGGTCCTTGGAAAAGAGAACCGGAGCGGGAATGTTTTTTGTTGAAATAATTAGTGTAACCCATCCCCAGTTTATGCATAAATTTCTCTATTCCCCTGTCTTTAAGTTGTCTGAGAATAAAATGATAGTGATTAGGGTTTAGGGTTTAGGCAATAACAAACAATATCGACCACCCGATTTACAGGCTCTAAGAGCCCGTCAGCAGAACGGGCTCTTAGAGCCTGTAAATCTTTCAAGCTTCCAATTGCCCTATCCACGTTAAATTCTTTGATTGATTTTAGAAATCTTATATAATCCGTGTCACAAGAAAAAACCTCCCGCTTATCCACTCCGCGGTTGTAGATGTGGTAGTATTCTCCATTGGCGAATTCTGTTTTGCGCATATAATCTCCTAATATCATGGTTATCGAAGCATAGCGAAGCTTGAGTTTGAATCGGACAAAAATATTTATTTTCTAAATAGGCCAGCACTTGTATGAATTTCCAAATATTCTTCGCAAAATACACCAATAAATCCAAAATTATTCATTCGCTCGTTTAATTGTTCAATACTCGGTTTGTAGGAATGTAGCACTAAAAACCTTTTTGTTTTATCAGTGTTCGGCGAATAATACACCTTAAGCATGTTATCATTTTTATCCATTTCCGCGCTAAATTCTTCATATTTTGGCTCGAAGCCGATTATCCTAATTCCATTCGAAAGAAGATCTAGCACGCTGGGTATTAGATAAGACTGTATTATTTCTTCATCTTTTCCTTTTTGATAAAGCTCTAGAGTAAGGAAAAAATAATCATCATTGTTCATATTATCAAAAATTTCTTGAACCAACTCTTCATTTGAAAATAATACACCATTTGCCACAAGACAAATAACATTTATAGCGGTGCCGTCTTTTCTTGTTTCTTCACAAATATTCTTTATTCCATAAGTTTCTATATCAACAGGAAATTTTTTTACTTTTATGCTTGAACATTTTTGATGCAGTTCATTTTCAGCAATTTCAAGCATAGTTGGATTCACATCGACTATTGAATAATTGACTATATTATTTTTATTCAATCCATCAATGATAATCGGGGCCTCAAATCCATTGCCAACGCCAAGATGAATGATATTTATTTTATTTTCCCCGATTTGTTTAGATAGCCTAGAAATGGATTTTTTTAGCGCAGAAATTTCTCTGTTTGCCAATTGATAGTCAGAGTCTTTTGCGATTTTATCCCAATATTCTTGAGTATACACAACCCTGATGGGAATCTCATTTTTTTCTTCAACATACTGCCTAAGAATATCCAACTGCTCTTTTGTTAACCTTTTTGCTAATTCTTGATTAAATTTCACCATGGTTTTGATATTAATTATTAAAAATCAAGCTAATCATTTAATTATATTAATCATAGTTCGGATAGTTTGGACACCACCTCCCAAACATTTCCCGCGCCAATGGCGATCACCACATCATCGCCGCCGATTTTACCACCGAGAAATTCCACTGTTTCATCAATCGTTGCAATATACTCGGCTTTTCCTCGGTCATATTTATTCACTAGATCCACCAGATCTTTTGAATGCACCCCGCCTTGTGCTTCGCGCGCACTGCCATAGATGTCGAGAATAATTACTTTGTCCGCGTCGGAAAAACTTTGGGAAAATTCGGAAAGCAGTGCTTTGGTGCGGGTGAAAGTGTGTGGATGAAAAACGGCCCAGATATTTTTCTCAGCGTAAAGCTCACGCGCGGCTTTCAATGTTGCACGGATTTCATCCGGATGATGACCATAATCATCAATGAGAATCGCGCCATTGCGTTCGCCAATCAGTTCGAATCTTCTGGCTGTCCCTTGAAAATTTTTGAGCGCCGCTTGAATTTTCTCCGCGCTAAAATTAAGCTTGTGACAAACCGCAATCACGGCAGCAGCATTGAGCGCATTGTGTTTTCCAAAAAGACCAATTTCAAAGTTCCCTAAACTTTTTTCTCCTTGCATCACTTCAAATGTCTGACTAGGGATTACCCCTTCGGCTTTTTTTAATTCTAGATTTGCTATTCGATAATTACAATCATCAGAAAATCCATAAGTCAAAACTGCACAAGTCGCCGAAGAGGCGACTTCCAATGTAGCCGTTGCGTCACCGCAAACGACCAGAAAACCAGTTTTCGGAATTCTCACCACAAAGTCTTTGAAAACTTTTTTATACTCCTCAAAATCCGGGAAGAAATCCGGGTGATCATAGTCACAGCTGGTGAGAATAACCGCATTAGGATTATAGCGTGCTAATTTGTTTTGATATTCGTCCGCTTCCAGCACAAAAAACTCACCTGCTCCCGTGAGTGCGTTCCCCTCCCAATTTTTCACACGACTGCCAATCGCCGCTGAGGGATCAGCACCAAGATCTTTGAGGGTATTGGCGAGCCAGGCCGAAGTGGTCGTTTTTCCATGTGTCCCACAAATCGCAATGCCATATTTCTCATTAAAAAGCTGAGCTAATATTTCCGGATAGCTAATCATGGGAATTTTTCTTTTCATAACTTCTTGAAATTCCACATTATTTCCGACGTTATAGCTAGTAGAATAAATTACCAGATCGGCATCCGCAGGAATATTTTCCACCGAAAAACCTTCGGTATATTGAATCTGATTTTTTTTGAGCACCTCATCTGTGAAAAACTTCTCTGTCGTATCCGAACCCGTCACTTCAATGCCCCTGGATTTCAAAATTTCCACCACGCCAACCACGCCAGAACCCTTAATTCCAATCACATAAACTTTTTTAATTTTTTCCAGATCAATCGCCATATTTTTAAAACTAAAAATTATTCCTTAACCATTCCCAAAATTCCATCGGCAATTTTTTCTGTCGCATCTGGATGATAGAATGTTCCGATATTTTCTGCCAACTTATTGCGCAAAGTTTCGTCCTCCAAAAGTTCCGCAATTTTTTCCATTAGCATGTGTTCGCCCATATTATTTTCCTCCATCACCACGCACCCGCCGATTCGCGCGAGTGAATAGGCGTTCATTCGTTGATGATCGCCCGCTGAAGTTTCCAAAGGAATGATGATCGCCGGTTTTTTGTTGGCGGCAATTTCGGCAATGGAAGTGCTTCCAGCTCGCGAAATCACCAAATCAGCCGCCGCTAAAATATCTATCAACTCTTCTTTGAAAAATGGCGCGGCATAATATCCATCATGACCAACCTTGAAACCGAGCTCCCCAGCTATGCGTTTCACTTCTTCAAAATTATTTTCCCCCGTCTGATGAACAACTTGATATTTATGCAGAAGTTGTGGCAGAATTCGCAAAATTTTATCATTAATACTTTTTGCTCCTTGTGATCCGCCCCAGACAAAAATAATTTTTCGTGACTCAGTAAAGCCAAGTAATTTTCTGGCATTTTCCGCGCTACCTTTGTTAATATCTTCCCGCAACGGATTTCCCGTTAGCACCACTTGCGCTGCTGGAAAATATTTTTCCGCTTCCGAATAAGCCACTGCCACCCGAGTAGAGAGTTTCCCCAGCATTGAATTGGCCAGTCCCGGATTTGAGTCTGATTCGTGAATGAGAATTGGAATGCGATAGAGCCAACCGGCCACCACCACCGGAAAAGAAGCTGATCCGCCTTTGGAAAAGATTGCATCCGGCATCAAAATGAGCAAAAGCCACAACGATTTCAAAACTCCAATAGGAATCCGGAAAAAATCCAAAATATTTTGAAAGGAAAAATAACGTCGCAATTTTCCGGTCATAATATTTCTAATCGGAATATTTTCCCGCCCCATAATTTCATCTTCCAGCTTGCCTTTCGGTCCGATAAAATAAAACTCGACATCCGGCACTTTTTCTTGAATTTTTTTGGCTACTGCCACGAGTGGCGTCAGATGTCCGCCTGTTCCTCCTCCTGTGAGTACGATACGCATAAAATTTATTTGATAAAAAAATATTAATTATCTAAACCCGTCTGCTTGGAAATATTCAATAGCACGCCGATTCCGGCCATCAAAAATATGAGCGACGTTCCGCCATAGCTAATGAACGGGAGTGGAATTCCGGTGAGTGGAATGAGACCGGAAATTGCCGAGATATTGATGAGTGCTTGAAAAGTAATCCAAGAAGTGATGCCGACTGCGGTCAGTTGAGAAAAACGATCAGGCGCGTTTTTGGCAATGCGAAAGCCAATCATCGCCAGGGCGAGAAATAATAAAACCAACGCGACCACGCCAACCAAACCCAGTTCTTCTCCGATGATAGCAAAAATAGAATCGCCGACCGGCTCGGGCAAGTAGTTAAATTTTTGCAAACTATGTCCAAGGCCAAGCCCCCAAAAGCCTCCTGAACCAATCGCAAGAAGCGCTTGATTGATTTGATAACCAATCCCGCGCGGATCCAATTCGGGGTGGAGGAATACCAAAAAACGATCCATCCGATAGGATTCAAATTTGATAAGCAGGACTAGTGCGGCAAAACCAGCCACTGCCATTGAAAATATATGCGAAAGTCGGGCACCCGAAATGAAAAAAACGGACATAGCGATGAAAATGATGACACCAAGCGTTCCCATATCCGGTTGTTTTTCCAAAAGAAAACTAACTACCCCAACCACGGCAAGAAAAGGCAAAAGGCCCTCATAGAAATCTTTCACTTTTTCCGCCCGGCTCTCCAACCAGGCCGCGAGATAGATAACAATTGACAGTTTCAGCATTTCTGACGGCTGAAAAGAAAACGGTCCGAGTTGCAACCAGCGACTGGCACCATAGACCCGCGAACCGACTCCCGGCACAAAAACTAAGATGAGCAGAAGAATACTGAGAATGAAAAACGGGAAAGCGATTTTTTTCCAAAAAGTATAATTTATTTTCGCAATTGCGAAAAGAACGATGATGCCCGGCAAAACTCCGTAAAAAAGTTGATGCTTGAAGAAATAATAGGAATCACCAAAGCGACTGCGCGAATAGGCAATGCCGGCCGAAGCAATCATCGCCAAACCAAAAATGAGCAATAGAAAAACTACAAACAACAAATTTTTATTTACCCCTTGTTCTCTGTGTTTAGACATTTTTAGAAATAATTCACTTATTTATTATTCGTATGTCCCCGCCGTGGCGGGGTTCGCGAAGTGAATGACCGCCACTTTTTAATCTCACCATGATTACCACTCATGAGCACCTCCGGCACCTGCCAATCATTGAAAATTGGCGGCTTACTATATTGCGGATGCTCTTTATAGTTTTTATTTTTATGTGATTCGTGCTTAGCACTTTCCTCATTACCCAAAACTCCCGGCAAGAGCCGCATCACACTATCGATAATAATCATTGCGGGAAGTTCTCCGCCAGTGAGCACATAATCCCCAATCGAAATCTCTTCATCCGCGATATGCTGCGCCACGCGCTCATCCACTCCCTCATAACGTCCGCAAATTAAAATTAAATTATCATACTTTGAGAGTCTTTCTGCCGATCGCTGGGTATATTTTTTGCCTTTAGCAGAAAAAAGAATTATGCGCGTCTCCGCCCTAGGCGGACCCGCCTTGGGCGGGTTGTCTTTTTCGTTTTTAGCAATCAACTTTTTAATCTTTTCCACGCAAGCATAAATCGGCTGAACCTGGAGTACCATCCCCGCTCCGCCGCCATAGGGTGTGTCATCGACTTTTTCGTGCTTGTCAGTCGTGTAATCCCGCAAATTATGCGCGAGTACTTCAATCGCCCCGCTTTTTTGCGCACGCCCAATAATCGACTCTTTGAGATAAGAGTCTAAAATCCGCGGAAAAATTGTAACAATATGGAATTGCATAATATCTCTATGATAGCAAAATAAATCAAAAAAGGCTAACTTTCGCCAGCCTTTCTTGTTTCACTAATTTTCAAGTAGATCAGACAATATCACCAACGACATCGTCAATACTTTTGCGCACTTCTTCTCTTGGTTCACGGTCTTCTCGTGGTGGTCTAGTAGATCCTTCTGGTTCGTTAATCTTGAGATTAACTCGCGCGTTGTTTCTGGCACCGATTACACGAAGCAAAGTTCGCAAAGCTTTCGCTGTTGCACCTTCACGTCCGATAATCATTCCCATATCCTCGGGGTTGACGTCCAGTGTGATAAGCACGCCCATTTCATCAATTTTCCTTTCAACTTTCACATCGTCAGGATTATTCACAACTTGTTTCACAACATACTCAACAAACTCTATATCAGTTGCTTGAATTGTAGCCATATACGCAATTCTAGATTAATGTTTATTAACACTTCTTAGTAAGAGGGCTTCGGAAGATCGACCCCCACCATCGCTGTCATCCGCCGGACTAAAAAGTCTCAAACGGAACTCTCTTACTTTCGCCTATATTATATTATTTATTCATTATTTTGTCAAAAATTTAAAAGTCTTTAAAATCTTAGTCACATTTTCGATTGTCTCTTCGCCAATTTCCGCCCTGATTACCAATTCTTTGCTATCACCGGTTGAAAAATAACCGGCCTTATCGCAGGCGGTCAGGCCAGAGTTGGGATTGGCATATTTCGTTTCGTAGCTGCCCACTTTCAAAGTGACCGAATCAGTCAGGGTGCAATTTTTTCTTTCTTTTTCGGAAAATTCAGCGTTATACCAAGTTTGCAAATCAGCCTTGGCTTTGTTGGAAAAAATTCGAAATTTCCAGGTCTTGAAATTTTGCGAAACGCGATACAAATCACCACCGCAAACTACTTGCGCATCGGTGGGATATTTAAATTCAAATTGATTTTTTTCGTCCGCATAGGTTTTCCAATCGGCGGTTTCATCCGGAGTTTTGTCCGCTTCGCTGGTTGCCGTTTTTTGCGTGTCCTCCGGCGCCGTAACTGCATTTTCCGGAGCGGCTTTTGTTGTGGCGCCCAGTGTGTCGGGAACACTTGGAGCGGTAGCTGCTGTCGCGGCAGTCGCAGTAGTTTGCTTTTGCGTCAAGTTAGCCTCAGCCGCTTGTTTTATCTTTTCGAAATCCTCATCACTACCTTGACTAAACATACGCCAAAAAACATTGCCAAAAATAATGACAACTAAAAAAAATATTCCAACTACAAATAGACTTCTATTTCTGGTCATTAAAAATATGCTACGGAGAAAAATCGGAGCTCAGCTCCGATTTTCCCGCAATCTATGGATTTATTATAGCACACAACCCCGCACTAACCTTGCACTTGCACCTCCGGTGCAAATTGGCCAAAGGCCAGTGCAAAGTTAGTGCGGGGCTAGACAAAACCCCAAAATCCCGCTAGTATTTATCCATGGAAAGATTCAAACGCAAGCTATTTTTTTGGTCACTTGTCCTCATTTTCTTTATAATTACCCCGATTATTGTCCTCGAGGCTCGCGGTTACCGCTTTGATTGGCATCGAGGTGTTTTTGTTTACAGCGGAACGATTTCTTTCAAATCTAACCCGCAAAATATCATTACCACGCTCAATGGAGTGGTCAATGATTCAGCCAAGCTCAATCGGATCAACAGCTCTTTCAATCTCACCGGACTGATTCCGATGGATTATACGATTGAAATCTCAGCGCCCAATTTCTATCCCTGGAACAAAAAAATTGATGTTCACAGTGGAGTCTCCAGCGAATTTTGGAATGTTGTCCTCACCAGAAAAAATTATACCATCACCAACTATGCCTCGACGGATGGGATTGATAAGTTTTTCACCTCGCCCAAAAATCGCTTCGTCGCTTTCACAACTAATTCTGACCAAGGACTGGCAGTCAAAGAGTTAGACTTGGGCAGCAAGCTTGTGACTAATAGTTATGACCTTTCCGGCTGGAAACTCCTCTCTGAAGATAAAAAAGAAAATATCGAATGGTCACCGGACGAAGGCTATCTCTCTGTTCCGGTGGAAAAAAATAACGACCCTGAGGATAAGGCTTATTATATTATTGATCTTAGTCAAGCTCAAAACAACCCACTAAACCTGCATACTTTTTTAGGAAAAGATGTCATCCGCTATGTCCGCTGGGACCCGAAGGAAAAAGGCTATCTCTTTTTTCTGGAGGGCACAACGCTTTTCCGCGCCAACATCAAAGACGCAACAAGTATCACTCAAATTGCCACTGACGTGAGCGCCTATGATTTGTCCTATAACGCCGTCTATTTTGTTCAATCTCCCAATGATCTCCTTTTCAGAACCAGCTTGGATGGAAAAGCAGAAAAAACTCAAATCACTAATAATTTTCCTGACGCAAGCAATCCCACCATCGAGCGGGTGACTGTTTATGATGAATCTCGCATCGCCTTTCTAGACAAAAATCAAAATCTTTTTATCTATAATAAAGGAGAACGCGATACCTATTTCCGCTCTCTGGGCGACCGCGTAGCGGAAATGCATTTTTCCAATGACGGAAAAAAATTGCTTTTTTACGGCAATAATGAAATTTCTGTCTACTACACCCGCGATTGGACCGTGCAACCGATTCGCCAAGAAAATGAGTTGAATAATGTCACGCGTTATTTGGAAGACCTAAAAAATATCCAGTGGTACAAGGACTATGAACATATTATTTTCAGCGTCGGAAAATACACCAAAATAATTGAACTTGACGCTCGCGATCATCGCAATTGCCTCGATCTCATCAGTACTAGCCTGGATTCGCCGTTTGTCATTCACAACAACGGCTTGGAAAAACTTTTTTTCACAGACGCTAAAGATGGTACGACAAGCTTAAACTCCATTGTCTTTCCGGAAGCTACGCCGATCTTGGGAATTGGCGGAGCATAAGAAAAAATTTGAAATTTTAAATTTTAAATTTGAAATGAAGTCTAAATTTTAAATTTTTAAGTATCAACTATTCATTTGGACATTTATTCATTTGAAATTGATTGAAAATTGTAAATTTAAAATTGAAAATTGCAATCTCTAACTTGTCGATAAGGCGTAATTACACAACAACCTTTCCCGCATAAAGAAACGCTAACCAAAGAATTTACTGGTTCTCACTCAACTTCCAATCTTTTGAGAGATCAACTTGATAGGTCATTTTTTTCTGGCTTTTATAAATTACAGCTACTGTGCCAGAAACATTGCCTGAGCCGGATTGTCTTTGAATTAAAAGGTCATAGTTATCCACCGCACTTTTTGGCAAAGTATAGGAAAATTCCACCGTCTTAGTTTGCCCAATCGGTACACCAAGCAGTGATCCAAAATATTTTTTGTTCAGGTCGTCTCCAAATCTCTTATCACCTAAATTTTGCGAATCCGTCAGCCAACTATTTTGGGGAGTATATACTCGCAAATAAGTTAAGTAATCTTTCGTCATCCAATCTTTTTGCTTGGCAGTGTGATTATAGGTCACCTTTAAATCAGCGGCTGGCACATCGCCGGACAAATCAACAGTGTAGTCAAATGAGCGACGCATATAGTAGTCGCTTTTTAGCGATCCCATATTGGCATCAACCAGCATCAGATAATCTTGCGACCAATTTTTGTCGACACTACCATCCCACTGCGCACTCTGGGCCTTACTTTCCAAATTTTCATCTTTGAAGTAGAGCTGGATATCTTTGCGATTCAAGTCATCCAAGATAATTTCCGCCAGTTTAATTTTATCGCTAATACTAAGCGTGAGCACTTTTTTCTTGATTTCGTCCGCCAAAAGATTCATCACACTTTTTCTTTCACCTCTTTCGATGCCCTGCTGATAAGATCCTTGTTCAACTTGATATTCGAGGTTTAATACCCCATTTTCACTATCATACGTTCCCGGATAACCCGGCACTTCCACTGGCCCGGTTACCCTGAGAAAAGAGGTCAGCACGTTACTATTGATTGCCACAACTCCGGCAAAATTTTCCTGGCCTTGTCCAAGGTGATAAAACTCATCGGCCTTCTCCGCATTCGTTGGAAAATCCGCTGAAAAGTTTGAGTCGCGCAATTTCCAATCTTTGACATGTAGCGCATCCTTAAAAGGATAAGGCGGATCAATTCCATCGGGCACGCGACCGTCAAAATTGGAAAGGTCATGAGTTTGCAATTGCTCCACTTTCCCGTCGAGCATTTTCAAGACTCCAAACGATCCGATATAGCCACCACCTGGACGCAACTCCATATTGTTTTGGAAAAGCAACATGAAGGTTTTTTCCTCGCCGTCTTTTTCAAACAGGTACTGCGCAAAGCTGGCCATCGTTTTGAACTTGGCTTTTTGCAACTCGCCCAATGGTAAAAAATCGATCATCGCACTCATCGTCCCAAACTCTTTGTTATTTTTCACTTGCCAGTAGCCGTACCAACCTACTAAAAATAGGATGGCCAAAACCCAAAACAAAATAAATTTGCGATTACTTTTTTGCATAAAAATCAATATTTAAGGCTTATAATTTATATAAATTCATGACTGTGTAGCTTACGCTAAAATCGGAAAAATGTCAAGCACGGTAGAAACTAAAACAGACCCTCCTATCTGCTTTAGTTTAAAGCTTTATAGGAAAGTCTGGAAACTCAGAACTTGGATGAATCGGCAGCGATAACCGCCTTGAGTCTGGATGTATTGAGTATCAGCTGATTAGACTGATTCTTGACCGGAACGTAAATAATCATTCCAGACGTTGCCGAATAAACCACGGCTGTGTTAAAGGTGCCTGTAACCGTTTGCGCTATCTGGGAACCCGTCTCGGCATAATAAACATTCAGCTCTGTCACCAGAAGTGCATCCTTGACCGCAGCTAAAACTGCTGCGTCGCCAAAAACATAATAAGTAACTGGCGGTTGGACAGTTACATCCGCCGGATAAATCCATGGCGAAGGGTACCGTGTTTTTCCATCCGACCCCAATGTCGTGTTTGACTGGGTCATCGCCTCGGCCACTGCCCAACAGGGATTATCGAAATCTGGTACCAGTGTGCCATTGTATGGGTTAATTTGCTTTTCCCATACATTTTTACTGTTCAGATATAATTTGATGCCTATCGTCCCATAAGCATAATTGTCCGACGTTAAGGGCACTATTTTGATGTCCTCATACTGTGCGAACACAGCTGAGGTCATCGCCATTACCAATAAAACAACCACGGCCAAAGTAAAAATGCTTTTTTTCATACTCTCCGTCTCCTCCTTTTTGTGGTTAATTTTGGCCCGAAATCGAGCCTCTTTTTTTGACAAAAAACTGTCGAATCCGCGATAGGTCAACATAGCACGTATTTCCACTTTGTCAATAGCGTGGCAGGCTTTAGCGCTTGACAAGAATTCAAAAATGCGCTATGGTTAACAGTTAGCTAAATAACTATCTTAAAGCTTCTATGAACAGACCAAACACCGAAAATTACCTCCAATACGCCTCAATCAGTATTGCACATAATTCCAATAAACTGGATTATTTTGGCATTAGTTCAACTTCAACATTTTTGAAACGCGCAATTGATGTTGTGCTATCTTTCGCAATCTTGGCCTTCTCCGCTCCTTTTCTGGTAATTATTGCCATTGTCATAAAACTATCTCGCTATGGCACAATTATTTTTTCCCAAAAAAGAGTCGGTCAAAATGGAGAAATTTTCCGCCTCTATAAATTTCGCACACTTTATGATAACGCGGATCCTTATGCGATAACACCAACCAAAGACAGTGACCCAAGGATTACGCCAGTGGGAAAATTTTTGCGCGATACCGGGCTCGATGAATTGCCACAACTCATTAATGTTCTCCGTGGTGAAATGAGCATCGTTGGGCCAAGACCGGAAATGGAATTTATTGTAAGAAATTATAGTCTTTTTGAAAAAACTAGACTGCTCGTGAAACCCGGCGTCACCGGTCTTTGGCAACTTCACGCTGATCGCACAAAACCAATCCATGAAAATCTGGATTATGATTTGCACTACATTGAAAACTATTCGCTCTTTTTGGATTTCACCCTTATAATGGAAACGGCATTATTCATACTGAAAAAAATTATCAAGTTCTAAATCCGATGAAAAAGTCTGTTTTATTTTTAGTTCAAAACCTGCCGGTTCCCCAGGATCGCCGCATTATGATGGAAGCGCGGGCACTTAAAGATAGTGGATACGCCGTGTCCATTATTTCGCCACGTAAACCGAAGCAAAAAAAATTTGAAATTCTGGAAGGAATTTACATATTCCGCTATTTAATGGCGCCCAAATCGCTCGGCTACCTCAACTATCTTTGGGAATATTTTTATTCTTTTACCCTGACTTTTTATCTTACCTGGAAAATTTTTCTCACGCGCGGATTTTCCGTCATCCATTCTGCCAACCCACCGGATTTCTTTTTCCTTATCGCGTTGTTTTTCAAACCGTTTGGGATCAAATTTGTCTATGACCAGCACGACCTGATGCCGGAAATGCTGCTTTGCCGTTTTGGAAAAACTAAAGACCACTGGCTCTATAAAATTTTACTTTTTATGGAACGGATGAACTACCGTCTGAGCGATATTCACCTCGCCACTTGTCAGTCTGGTCAGGAAAAGACACTTTCGCGCGTCAAAGTAGTCGCGAAAAATTTCATTGTTCGTTCCGCACCAGACCCAACTCAGATCAGCCCAGAACTAATTGACCCTGAGCTGACTAAGAAAGTCCAAGCGAAATACCGCTATCTTTGCTCTTACTTGGGTGTGATGGGTCCGCAAGACGGTGTGGATAAACTCTTGCGTAGCATCCGTGTGATCGTGCATGAATCAAAACGGACTGATATTGGATATGTCCTAATGGGCGATGGCGATGATTTTGACCGCTTGGTAAAAATGGCAAAGGACTATAAAATAGAAGATAATGTTATTTCCACCGGTTGGGCTGATGCCAAGACAATTTCCACCTATTTTTATGCCTCGCAAATTGGCCTGATGCCAGAACCAAAAAATGATTACACAGACAATTCACTGCACAACAAAATTTTGGAATATATGTCCGCCGGCCTACCAGTCGTTTCCTATGATTTGAAAGAAGCACGAGTGACAGCGGGAAATGCTTCGCTATATGTGAAAAATAATAATGAAAAAGAGTTTGCTAAAACGATCATTGAACTGATTGATAATTCCACCTTGCGTCAAGCGATGACGACGGAAAGTAAAAAACGCGCCGGAAATTATCTCTTCACCCAAGCCTCATCGCAGAAAGAACTTCTGCGTGCGTATAATTCATTGTTCCTAATTAAAAGTCTTGATAAAATTTGAAAAATAGCCAGTTACAGGTTACAGGAACGGGTTTAAAACCCGTTTCGCATAGTTTGCTAACTTACAAGGTCTGTAAACTAAAAGGAGCGGGTTACAAACCCGCTCCTGCAAGAAGATAACTAAATGCTCAAATAAATGCGTTTTAAAACTAAAAATTTATTAATTTAGATTTGAATTAAAATTTAGAATTTCAAATTTAAAATTCAAGAGCTGTTTTTTTAAAGAATGCGAGATGTAATAATAATCATATGTTAAAAAAGGCCTTTATTATCTGGGTTCAAGAAGTCAAACTGAGCGAATTTCTCGCTCGGGAAATTGACGCCAAAATTATCATCTCTTGCAAAAAATACTGGGGCCGTTTTGCTATTCCTATAATTTTTCGCTATATCATTCAGGGTTTTGATACCTATCGAAAATTACGCCAAATTCGACCACAAATCATCTTTGTCCAGAACCCACCCATCACGGCAGTTTTGGTGGTTTATTTTTATGCTAAATTAAATTCCGCGAAGTATATCATCGACACGCACACGGCCGGCTTTATCGATCGCAAGTGGATCTTTTTTCATCCACTCCACAAATTCCTCGCCAAGCGCGCTATCTGGAACACCGCACATAACTACAAAAATTTGGAAATCTTGAAGAGCTGGGGCATTGAGAAAAGTTCTGTTTTGCAATTCTACACTCCAACTAAAAAAGAAGTCTTGAAAGAAAACGTGAAGCTATCTTCCGAATTGGAAGATAAGTTGAACAAGCGTGCCGGCCTTAAAGTTTTTATGGTCAACCGCTTCGCCGGCGATGATGCTTGGCAAGAAGTCGCCGAGACCGCCAAACTTCTGCCCCAAGCAATTTTTTTCCTCACCGGCAATGACAAAAAAATTAGTCCTAGCGTCAAAAGCACTTTTCCGGAAAATGTCATTCTCACCGGTTATCTTAGACACCCGGAGTTTATGACGTTAATGGAACGTTCGGATGTCATTCTGGCCCTCACCAAACGGCGCGACACAGTCCTCTGGTCAATCCGCGAAATTATGGCACTGCGAAAACCATTTGTCACAACCGACTCTGATGCCATTCGTCATTACTTTTCCGACGTCGCCCTGTTTACCAATCATAATCCGAAAGACATGGCAGCTAAAATCCAACTCGCCATAAAAAACCAAGCTGAGCTGAAAGAAAAAATTGAGCTATTCCTAGAAAAAGATGCGATTCGCTGGAAAAATGATATACTATTCATAGATAAAATTATCGCAAACGATTAGGCAGCCTGCCGGTAGGCAGGTAACCCGTTTCGCATAGTTTACTAATTTGCAAAGTCTGTAAGCCCAAAGGGCCCCCGCCTGGAGGGGGCTCCTGCGATGAAAAACATTTGTATATTTGTAAATTTGTATTAATTTGTAATTTGTAGTGATGCCAAAGATTCTATTTTTATCTGAAATGCCAATTACCAATGGGGTCATTCAAGCCCAGCTTTTGCCTGTGCTTCTGGAAAGCGCTCGCCTCGGATATGCGACCGAAGTCCTGGAAACTACTGGCCGGTTTGACGCCCAAGAAAAATACCGCCCAGAAATGGAAAAAAAACTGACCGAGACGGGAATAGTTTTGCGAAAAATCAATGTCCCCCGTTTCACTTTTTTGCCTTCTATTTTATATTTTTCTTTGCAGTCACACGGTCTTTTGAAAAAACAGCTCGCGACATCCGCCTTAGAACCTACGATTATTTATGCGAGAAATTATAAATTTATCCCCTTTCTCCTTTGGGCCAATTATTTTTGGCACATTCCTTTCATCTATAGCCCCCGTGGTGCCTATGTGGCCGAGCGGAAACATTACCGTAAAATCAAAGATCTGGCTTATGGTTATTTCATCGGTCTTCTGGAAAAACACGCTACTCAAAAAAGTTTTGCCACGATCGTGGAAACGGAACAGTTCAAAAAACATCTAGCAGGATTGTACCAGATTGATGGAAAAAATATCACCGTCATCCCTAATTATTGGGACGCGTCGCTTCTTCCTGAAAAAAACTGGGACCGCGATGAAATGCGTGAAAAGCTCGGACTTTCCGGGAAGAAAATAATTGTCTATACTGGAACAGTAGAGGCTTGGTATGCTTTTGAAAAAATGGTTGCGCTCGTGGCGCAGCTGCGAAAAAAAGACCCGACCATCTTTTTCCAACTATTCCTAAAAGAGGATTACGCCCGCACCGAGTCGCTGAAAATTATGCAGGCATTACCGGAAATTTTTGAAAAATACGGACTGGGAAAAGATGCTTATGCCATTTCATCCTATCCTCCCGCCGAGCGCTATTTCTATCTTTCGGCCTGTGACGCCAGCATCTGCCTTACGACCACCGCTGAGTTCAAAACAATGATGCTCTATCTTAAAATAGTCGATTTTTGGGGAGCCGGACTGCCAGTGATCGCCAATAAAGAAATCGCTGCCGTTAGAAATGTGATTGAAAATTCCAACACGGGCGCGGTGGTTGATTATGCCGATTGGGAAGAGTCTGTAGCAAAAATTGATCCGGAAAAACTTTTCAAAAAATCCGCCACCTATTCTCAAGAAATTGAAAAATATTCCTCAGAAAAAGTTTTGCCGCTCTATTTTAATTTATTCGAAAAAAGCTTTCAGGAATAATATGCCAATCATACCAAGTAAAATTTCAAATCCCCAGAAGAATTCCCGGCTCTATGCGTACGTGCTAATTTTCGCCGTCATTTTTTTTCTCACCGGCATTCTCTTCGGACAACTGGCTGGCAATATCCGCTTGGTAATGGGCGCTTTCATTTTTATGTTTCTTTCCGCCTTGGCTTTTTGGGATATGAAAAAAGTGCTTTGGACGATTCTCTTTTTTCTTCCACTAATTTTCGGACTAAGTAACTACCAAATTAATATCAGTTCCTTTTTTCAGGGCATCGTCAATATCAATGATCTATACGCTAATCCGTTCTCTTTGACTTGTCTTTTCCTAATTTTCCTGGCTACTATCGAACTCATTAGGCGTGGCAAGAAAATGACCAAAATCCCGCTTTTTTTCATCCTCCTACTCTCAGCCCTTTTGAGTGTGATAGTTCTTCTGCCCTCCAGATATCTTACCAGCGGACTGGTTTTTGAAGTCTATCTGTTGGCCGGATTTTCCGTCTATTTCTTGAGCTATCTATTTCTAGGTTCCAAGGAGAACTATCTCAAAACAATTTTTGTGATTATTTTTTCTGCCATAATTCCGGCCGGAGTGGGAATCTTCCAGTTTCTGACCGGCAACTATTTTTTCGAAAATGATTCAGATTTGGGCAGAATTGCTGCTACATTCCCCCATCCCAATACTTTCGGCTCTTTTCTTTTTGTCGTCCTAGCACTATTCCTCATCACCTTCTTCGCCATAAAACTAGAAAACAAACTGACTAACTTCTCAAAGCTCATAATCTATTTTTTCGCGGCCATCTTGGGTCTACTGCTTATCCTCACCTATTCCCGCACCGCCTGGTCCGGTCTTTTGGTTGCAGTCCTCGCAATTTTTATTCTGAAACCGCGATTCAGACTGCTGATGACTTATTGCGGATTACTCCTAGCTGGGGCGGTGATGCTTTTTGAAAAAACTCGAGAAAGAATTTTGGGAATTTTTGAGCATCATATGTTCGATTCAATGTATGGTCGCTATGAAATTTGGGATATGGCGCTTTATCGCTCCTGGAAAAAACCTTTCATCGGCTATGGCATCGGGTCGTTCAGCGAAATGATCAAAGACACCCAGGGCAAGGCTACTGGTAATGTTTATCCCCACAACGACCTCATCCGCTTCTTTTTGGAAGGCGGGATTTTGGGCGTCACGCTTTATCTGCTCTATCTGATCGGAGCGCTTTATTATTCCACCAAAAGCTTTTTGCACTACCCCGAGACTAGCGAAAAAATCAGTTTTTGGGGAAAACGCTTTGATGTCGAACTGAAAACTTTAGGTGTCATCCCACTGGTCCTTTTTGGATCAACAATCGTCATATCTATGGTCGAATCACCCTCGATGGACTTCACCTTTCAACTTCTCAGTTGGGTGCTTCTCGGCAGTTGGCTGGGAGCCAGCCGAGAATATTGGCAGAAAAAATCATAAACAAAAGTTATTGTCATCCTGAGCGTAGCCGAAGGATCTGCTCACGGTAATCGCGGGTTTTACCATAAATCGCTAGGTTAATGATAATGATTAGCAGATCCTTCGACTGCATAAATTTTCTAGCGAAAATTTATTCCGCTCAGGATGACAATATTTTATAAATTCTAAAAAATTAACCAAATCATTATGGATCAAGATCTAAAACTAAGCTCCCCTGAAAAAAAAGACTACGACAAAATCGCGATGTGGCTTTTGAACTTGGAATGCAATTTCAAGTGCCCCTATTGCTTTTTCGATGACTCCCAGCGCAGTCTCAAAACAAGAGTCGCTGACTGGCTCCGGGGTAAGGTTCCTGCCATCAATCCCTACAAAACTCGCTTTATCACGCCAGAAAAAATCGGCCAGTTTTTTGATGATACCGAAAAGAAATGGTGGGTCGTAATTTCCGGCGGCGAGCCATTTGTATATCCACGCTTTGTGGAAATTGTGAAGCGCTTGTCGCAAAAGCATATGGTCACGATTGGCACGAACCTCGGCCTTTCCATTGATAAGTTTATTGAGGAAGTCAGCCCGGAAAACATTTGGTCATTCTATGTTTCAATGCATCTGGCCGAACGAGAACGCCAAGGACTAACTGTCGACGATCTCTTGGAAAAAGTAAAACGCCTGCGTGATGCCGGTTTTCGCGTGGAAATTAATTATGTGATGTATCCACCAGACATCAAACGCTTTCCCGCTATTTTTGAACAATTCAAAAAAGAAGGCTTCATCCTGGAAGCCCGCGCTTTCCGCGGAACTTACGAGGGAAAAATCTATCCCAAAGCCTACGACGAGGAAGAAAGAAAAATCTTTCAGGATTATATCCCCTCCGAGGTTGACCGCGTCGCCAGTTTTGAAAGCCTTTCTTTTATGGACGTCCCCTGCACCGCCGGAAAAAATCTCATCCGCATCCGCCCCGACGGATCAATCACCCGTTGTCCTCACGACAGAGAAAACTTGGGCAATATGTTTGAAAAAAAACTAAACCTCCACGAAAAAGTAAAACCTTGCGCTGTGCCTTATTGCAAATGCACCCTCGCCATCAAAGAGGGGTGTGTGGATTTTGGGAAGAGGAAATAATATGTATCGCAGGAGCCCCGCCCAGGCGGGGCTCCTCCCGTTCGCAATCTAACTGCAATATATAAGCCGCTCCCAATCCGTTTCACCTGAAAACCACTAGGAGCAAGGTGCAACCTTGCTCCTGCCCTAGGGAGTTGCAGGAGCATAGTTGCACTATGCTCCTCCCATTTAACAATCAAAATAAAAAAAAATGCCCTCCATAAGAGTACCGAAGCAATTCAATACCTCTGTCTATTTCTTAACTTTCAGTATAAAAAATCTATACTACCTTTTCGACCGCCAATACCGTTGGAATATCTTGACCGATTCTTTGAAATATTGCCAAACCAAAAAAGGCTTGAAAATTTTTGGTTTTGTTTTTATGCTCAATCACATTCACCTGATCATCTTTTCGAATGATATCGCCGGATTTATACGCGACTTCAAAAGATTTACCGCTAAAAAATTACATGAAAATATCCAATCAACTGAACCGAATGTTTTGGGATTATTTTCAGATGAGAGCGGAACTTATGAATTTTGGGCAAAAACCAATATGCCTAAACTAATTGAAACTCAAGATTTTTTTGAACAAAAAATGCAATATATTCACAATAATCCGGTCAAGAAAAACTACGTGATGCGACCAGAAGATTGGTATTGGTCATCGGCTAACCCATCTTGTGAGTTAAGAGTTGATGATATTTATGGCTTATAAAACACAAGGAGCATAGTGCAACTATGCTCCTGCCAAAAAGGTTGCGGGAGCAGGGTTGCATTAAGATTGCAGGAGCAGGGTTGTACCCTGCTCCTTTCAATTTACAAGACTAATATTATCAAGTAGCCATGAAGGTTAATAAAATATAAGAAGTCTAGTACAACTATGCTCCTGCCATATAGAAAAATTTGTAAATATAAAAACAGGTTTAAATCCTGTTTTTTGCTTTCTGAAAATAAAACAACCCCAACTCTCTTGGCAACTAACGCATTACTGCGTCTTTTGCACTTGAGAATCAGGGTTCTGAAACCTAAAACAGATCGAACCATTTTTGCCGCCTCCCTCGGCTTGGCTCAGTCCACGGACACTCTTCGATTGCCGCTTCGATTTCTTCAATAGTCGGCTGGCGAAGATCGGGTAAATAAAGAAAAGATTTTGCCTCGGACTCTGTAGAAAAAAATATCTTATAAGCGATTTCTCCATTGTCCCGCTCATGAATCTGAGCAGCTCTGCCTTTCCCGGGCACTTTCCAAAATAATATTTCCCATTTACCCTCAAACCCCACGCTTTCCCGCGGAGTCATTTGGCCTTTGGGCGGATCACCCTTCCATTCACCACACTTTCCGATTTTTTTCATATCAACCCCCCACGAAATAAAACAACCCCCGATTCTCTTTGTGATATTCATCACTCAAGAACCGAGGGGTTGGCTTGCCTCCGCTGAAGTTCAGCATCGGCAAACCGATTAATGTTCGCAGACATAGCAGTCGCTTTGCCCGCAATTCGGAGAAATGTTCTTATTCCGAAGCTCACGGGCTCCTGCGTACGCATGATTGATACGGGCGGAAATGTCCTTCACGCCGTCCCAGTTTGTTACCACAACTTGTATCTCTGATCCTCCCTTTTTGTTGTTGTGGATTTTGGATTGGATTTTGGTGCCCTTGACCTGGTCATTCCAGCCATAGATTAGGGCAAACTCACCCAGGGTGGATTCGCCGGTCTTGTGCCAATTGGGATTCTTCGACCGGTTTCCACAGGGAGGATCGGTGCAGGGCAGAGATGTCGGCTTGACATAACCGCCGCCCTTGCCGTTCAGCTGTCCAACATTGGCGACATTGATATTCGCCATTTCGATGTTGGCCGTCTGAATGTTTGCCGTTTCGATCTCGGCCAAACGCACTTTAAGCGTGTCCACCTCAGCCTGCTTCATACAGGCATACTCGAAGTGTGCCTTCTCGAACTCGGCCATTTGGACCTTGAGGTTTCTGACCTCGACATCCTTAATCTTGGCTTTTCGAATAAGGGCTTTTCTGATTTTTGCCAGCTCGATTTCGGCTTTTTGAATCTCGGCCTTATCGATTTTAGCATCCTTCACGATGAGAGTATTGACCCGCATCGTGTCTGTATTGGTTTCCGTATTTCCATCCGCCCACACCAACGAAAAGGTGCAGGACACAATTGCCACCAAAACAACTACCAAAAATTTTAAGCTTTTCATGGACAGGTCCTCCTCATTTTTTTAAGTTTTCAATCATTACCGTTCAACCAGGCCTCATCGGCCTGATCAGATCCATCTTCGCCGTTAAGCCAAGCCTCATCTTCCGCATCTTCATCAGATGCATTCCGCTTGACTGGTTCGATTTTTTTCAAGTCAACATCTTTTACCACCGGAAGTTGCACTTCCGGTCCAGTTTTTTTCTGGCTATCAATGGTGGCGGCCGGTTTTGGCAACGCTGTTGACAATGACGTCGTTCTCACTTCCGTCGAGCGGCCCCCAGCTCTTTCTGCCTTGTGTGCTGCAAGAAGCAGATAGCCAATAAAAAGTAACACAACGGCCACCGCAATAATTACCGGTAACCACCTCTGCCAAAAAGACTTTTTGGTTGCATATACTGCATCCACCACATCCGGATCCGTATTTACAGGATCTGCCATTTTACTTCCTCCTTTTCATAAAGATTATTTTTTTCCAGCAAACGCCGGATTCTATTAGCCACCCATAAAATGAAAAGTTTCATTTCAAGAGTGGCCAATAGAAAAATAATCTTTAAAAATATTTCGTCTATTCAATTGTCAAAAAACTTTGAGTTATTACTCCTTATGGAATATATAAGCGCTTAACTTATATGCTCTAAAGAAATATAATCTTCGATTTTAAGTTGAGACAATCCTGGGGTATGCGTATTTACGCAACACACCCCAGGATTGGTTTGGTGGAAATCTATCTAGCGTTGGGAGCCCAGACGAATTTGCCACCCTGCTGAACCCAACTTCCGCACCTTCCGCCAGCACATGGTGGTAATGTTTCTTCTGTCTTGGCAGGCGGCGGAGCTGAGAAATCGGTCGTCCGTGACGCCGGCATATTTGAAACTGCCGTCGGCGCGATTTGTCGTCCCTCAGTTGGAGCCCAGTCAGACTTTGATTCCTTGATGGGATATCCCTGAGTAGGCGTCCAATCATCCTTAGTCGGCGTTGCTGAAAACGCTGGTGAAGAAGCCATCACACCACCGCCAGGATTGGCCCCTGGTCCCTTGTATGACCTCGACCATTCCGTTTTTCCCGGTGACGCACAGCCACCAGTAATGAGAGCCAGCCCTGCAACAATCACCAGCAGGGAAATAAAAAATACGTGTCTTTTTGTCATGATCCTTCCTCCTCTGTAAAAAATATTAAATTTTCAGTCTTCCGGCAGGTCTTTTCCCGCCTTCAGGCTATTGAACGAACTCAAAGCGAATTGCGCTTCTTATTCGTCCCACCTCTTTAATGAGACAGGACGGAAGGAAAAACAAATCCTAATTTAGAAACTATCCCTGCGATATTCGAATGTTCCACCGGTAAAATTGCTTGTCAAACTATTCTCTTTTTCGCTATTTCTAATCAGAAACAATGTTGCCACTTTTTCGCCAAAAACAAAGATTAGTCCGATGGAGAAAAACAGTCCGGCTACGGCTGCCGCAAACACATTGAGCCAAACGATTGGGAAGACCGGATCATTAAAATAGATTGGGCCGCCAATTTTTTTCAGCGTTATGTTTTCATTACCATGATATTTAACACCGTTGTCTAGTAGCTCGGAAATGATCGCCTCTGTCATTTTGCGATCTTCTTTTTTGCTCAAATCAGAAATTTCCAATTTAAGAATTCCGGCATTGCCCAGGGTTGATACCTTCACTGCCTTATCCCAATTTTTCATCTGACTTTCCGGAGTCTCGCCATATTTCGCATAGTTCTCTCCCACTTTTTGAAGCACTCCGCCCATAAAGTCAGACGAGCCAACCACGCGAGTGAGGACATCGCCGGCAAATTCAGAAGACTTGCTGGCCTGATAGGCATCCGCATTGATGTTTTTTTGCAAAATCAAAATCTGCGTTTCGCTGCCATATTGCGGAGCAATAATCGTGCTCACGAAAAAAGCCACAGCAGAAAAAACCACAACCGAAGCCAAGATCATCCTCCAGCTTTTGGCAACCATTTTTAGGCTGATTTCTTTATTATTATCCATAAAAAATATAGTTTACGCAATTTATTCTTAACAGTGAACTGTAGCACAAATTAAAGCAGCTGTCAATCAAAAACAGCCCGAAGCTGTTTTTATGCCCAAATAAGCCCAAATTGACTAAGCTTTTCCGGACTTTTTAAAATCCCTAAAAAATGCTCTGTTTTTGGAAAATGCCCCTATAGAAAACTAAAACCCGTCCGGAAATGATATCCGAACGGGCGTTGATCTTTGAAAAAAAGTCGCCTTTATTTTATTGAGGTTTCACTGAAGAATGATGGTGTATAATCTTCCATTTTCCATCATCTTCTTTTTGCCAAACAAAAGAAAATCTGGCCTCAACAACAGATCGAGCGTCTTCTTCGCCCACTTCGAAATTATACATTCCAGAATGCAAGTAAGCACCCTGGCCAAGCGGTTGAACTTCCTCCTGGATAATCTGTCCCTCAGGATTTTTTTCAAGAAAATGCACAAAATACCCTTCAGCCTCTTTTTTCCCCTTTTTAAATTTAGGGGAAACGGTTGGCAGAAAAGTGGCGCCATCAGCATATAGCTCCGCAACTTTTTTTGGATCCCTGGTTAATAGGGAACTCTCCCAAAGAACAAAATTCTCCTTGGCAATTTCTTCAAATGTCATCTCTTTTTCTCCTCCTTGTTGATTATTATTCTCCATTGATATTTCCATAAAATCAAAAATAAATAATTAACTAAAAAAATTATTCCAAATTCAACCCCCGCTTCGTATAATGCTTCCGCGCCACGCGGATTCGCGCTGATTCTTTTTGAATCGCTGCCGCCACGCGGGCATATTCTTCGTCGTCCATAGAAATAACCTTATCTTTCAGTTCTTCGGCCCGTTTTCGTGCCTCTTCGGCGCGTTTTAGATCAATTTCTTCCGCCCGCTCAGCTGTGTCAGCTAGAACTATAAGCGTGTTATTATGAAACTCAATAAACCCGCCAGAGATAGACAGAAAAATTTCTTCGCCTTTGATCTTCACCATCGCTTCACCTGATTCGAGACTGGTGATGTATGACCTATGATTTGGCAAAATCGTAATCTGCCCATCAGTCGTTTCAAAAGTCGCTTGATCGACCTCATCTTCAAAGACGGTTTTTTCGGACGTTATTATTTTAAATTTTATCTTCATAGCAGTGAACAGTGAACAATGAACAGTGAACAATAATATTCAAAACTATTCATCTTCACATTTTAAACCTTTTAATTTACTTGATATAGTATCGATACTAGACCAAAGCATTTTACTAACTTCTTCAGAGTCCTCATAAAAATCCATATACTCCGCTTTACTTATATAGCCGCGCTGATAGGCAAAATAAATTTGATACTTTGCTTCTGCCAACGACCCATAGGCTATTTCTAAAAAATTAAGAAACACCTTGCTTCTATTGCGGGAGTAGCCTTCTACTAAATTTGACGGAACAGATATTAATGCCCTTCTGACTTGTGAGGTTAAGCAGAAAAGTTCGTCCTTGGGAAATTTCATAGTCAAATCATATCCCTTATTGGCTAACTTATTGGCTTTCTGTTTTAATACTCCGTTCATTTGTTTTTTACTGTTCACTGTTCACTGATTCTTGTTCACTGTTTCTTGACTTCTGTGACTGAACCTTTCATATAAAATTCCTGCTCCGCCACGTCGTCCAGCTCTCCGTCAATAATCATCTTAAAACCTTTAATCGTATCTTCCAATTTCACATATTTTCCCGGAGTACCGGTGAATTGTTCTGCCACGAAAAATGGTTGAGAGAGGAATTTCTGAATTTTTCGCGCGCGAGAAACTGTCACTTTGTCCTCATCGGAAAGTTCTTCCATACCAAGAATAGCAATGATGTCTTGCAAATCTTTATATCTCTGCAAAACCATCTGCACTTTTCGCGCTACGTTATAATGCTCATCGCCAACAATTTTTGGGTCAAGAATTGTGGAAGACGAATCCAGCGGATCAACGGCTGGATAGATTCCCAGTTCAGTAAGCGCACGAGAAAGCACCACGGTTGAGTCGAGATGTCCAAAAGTCGTGGCGGGAGCTGGGTCAGTCAAGTCGTCAGCTGGCACATAGACCGCTTGCACAGAAGTGATCGAACCTTTTTTGGTTGAAGTAATTCTTTCTTGTAGCTTTCCCATTTCTTCTGCCAGAGTTGGTTGATAACCCACAGCTGATGGAATGCGCCCGAGCAGAGCCGATACTTCTGATCCAGCTTGCGTGAAACGGAAAATATTGTCGATAAAAAGTAGCACGTCTTTGCCTTCATCATCCCGGAAATATTCCGCCATCGCAAGCGCGGACAGAGCCACGCGTTGACGCGCTCCCGGTGGTTCGTTCATCTGACCAAATACGAGTGCAGTTTGCTTCAAAACTCCCGAGTCTTTCATTTCGTTGTAGAGGTCATTCCCTTCACGAGTTCTTTCTCCCACACCGGCAAAAACAGAATAACCGCCGTGTTCACGAGCAATATTACGAATCAATTCTTGAATAAGCACAGTCTTTCCCACACCAGCTCCACCGAAAAGTCCGATTTTTCCACCTTTTACAAAAGGACAAATGAGGTCAACCACTTTGATTCCTGTTTCAAAAATTTCCGCCTTAGTTGATTGCTCAGAAAATTTTGGCGCGTCACGGTGAATCGGATATTTTTTGGTTGTTTCCACTTTCGCATCAACTCCGTCAATCGTTTCGCCCAAAAGATTAAACATCCGCCCCAAAACTTCTTTTCCAACAGGAACAGAAATCGGCGCTCCGGTGTCGGACACTTTCATTCCGCGGCTGATGCCATCAGTCGAACCCATCGCCACCGTCCGCACACGATTCGCGCCAATGTGTTGATTAGTTTCTAAAACTAGCTTGCTAGTTTTATCCGCCGAAGAGGCGGAGAGATCCACTTCCAGCGCATGATAGATTTCCGGCAAATTGCCTTCGAATTCAACGTCCACAACGGGTCCAATGACCTGAATTATCTTGCCTGTATTTTTCATATAATTATTCTTGTTTAAATTAATTTATACTAATATTTAGCTTACAATTTTCAATTTTGAAATTTAAAATTTGAATTGAATTCCAAATGTTTTAATTTTAAAATTTAGTAATTTAGCCTTGATTTCAAATTTTAAATTTAGCCTTTTAAATTAAGTTCTACCCTTCCAACGTTGCCTTCCCCGCTGAAATCTCCGCAATCTCCTGCGTAATCTTCGCTTGTCTGAGTTGATTGTAGGCTAACGTTAATCCATCTGCCATCTCCCCCGCCGCGTCCGTGGCGTTTCTCATTGCCAGCATTCTCGAAGATTCTTTGGAGGCGTTCGATTCGAGAATCGCGTGATAAATCTGCATTTCAATCAGGCGCGGGAAAATATAATCCAGCAGTTCTTTCGGGCTTGGTTCGATTTTGTATTCCAACTCTGGTTCTTTGAGACCCACTTCTTTGGCAAGGGCGTCCATCTCGGCAATTTGCTTTTCCAAATCAATTTTCGACACTGGCAGAATTTGCCTAATTCTTGTTTGTTGATTGATGGCCGAAACAAAGTCGGTGTAGATCACCGCCACTTTGTCATATTTTTTCGCCAGATATTCTTCAATCACGATTTTGGCCACCGCCCGCACATCTTCAATTTTTGGCAAGTAGGTTAGCTCGGGAAAAGTGGCCACAATCTCTTTGTCCAATCGACGCACCATCGCTTCGCCTTTTTTTCCAATTGTGATAAAGTCGATCTTTAGCTCGCTATTGGGCACAGTTGATTCGATTTTCTTGTCTCCAATGCGGTTGATTTTCAGCTTATCAGGATTATTAATCTCATCCTTGATTTTTTTTGCCACCTGCGCATTGAATGATCCGCACAGTCCACGGTTTGATGCAATCGCGATCACGAGCACACTTTTCACTTCGCGCACCTCAAGCAGTCCTTCGCGGTAATCCTTGAAAGCTCTGGCTAAATTGGTGAGCACGCTCCATGCTGAGTGCGCATATGGTCGGATTCCCACCACACTTGCCACCGATCGGCGCATTTTGGCAGCCGAAACCATCTCCATCGCGCGGGTGATTTTTTTAGTGTTATTGATAGATTTTATGCGTCTTTTGATATCGCGTGCGCTGTTCATGAATTTGTTGATTACTAGTCTCTACGAACTACGAATTTTTACGAATATACGAATATTTTTTATAAAGCTTTGCTAAACTCTCCTGACTTACCGCTTCGAATTAGTATATTCGTACTTATTCGTAGTTCGTAGAGAAAGGAGCTACGCTCCGTTCTGATAAACCTCCTTAAACTCCTTAATCGCACCAACGAGTCTTTCTACTACTTCATCCGTCAAATCTTTTTTCTCAGAAATTAAATCCATGACGGGCTTGGCTGACAAGTCGAGATATTTGTGAAAATCTTTTTCCCAAGTAGCAACTTTCTCCACTACCACGTCATCCAAGAATCCATTGATCACCGCATAGATGATGGCCACTTGATGCGAAACGTCCATCGGTTCGTATTGACCTTGCTTTAAAATTTCCACGGTTCTTTTTCCTCTTTCGATCCTCTGTCTCGTATTTTCATCCAGGTCTGATCCGAATTGGGCAAACGCTTCCAACTCACGGAATTGCGCAATGTCGAGTCGCAGTTTTCCCGCCACTTTTTTCATCGCCTTGGTTTGCGCGGAAGAACCCACACGCGAAACAGAAATTCCCACATTGAGCGCAGGGCGAATGCCTTTGTAGAACAAATCGGCTTCGAGATAAATCTGTCCGTCAGTAATCGAAATAACGTTAGTTGGAATATATGCGCTCACGTCGCCCGATTGTGTTTCAATGATTGGCAAAGCAGTGATAGATCCGCCACCATAATTTTCATTTAGTTTTGCACTGCGCTCCAAAAGTCTTGAGTGAATATAGAAAACATCTCCAGGATAGGCTTCGCGTCCTGGTGGACGACGCAAGATCAAAGAGATTTGACGATAAGCCCAGGCGTGACGAGAGAGGTCATCGTAAATTATGAGAACGTCCTCACCTTTATCCATAAAAAATTCTCCGAGGGTGCAACCGGCATATGGTGCAATGTAGGAAAGCGGCGCTGGGTCAGACGCTCCAGCCACAACCACAGTCGTATATTCCATTGCTCCCCGCGCTTCCAGTTCCGCCACAATTCTTGCCACTTTCGATTCCTTCTGTCCAATCGCCACATAGATACATTTCACGTTTTGCCCTTTTTGATTGATAATCGTGTCCACCGCAATCGCCGTCTTTCCCGTTTGACGGTCGCCAATGATGAGTTCACGTTGTCCGCGTCCAATCGGAATCATCGCGTCAATCGCTTTGATTCCAGTTTGCATCGGTTGATGCACTCCTTTTCGTGTAATCACGCCCGGAGCAATTTTTTCAATCGGCATAAATTTATCCGCTGCAATCGCTCCCTTGCCATCAATCGGAGTTCCCAATGGATTAATCACGCGTCCGATGAAATTCTCCGAAACCGGCACCGAAAGCACACATCCAGTTGAACGCACAGTGTCACCTTCTTTGATGCCTTCATATGCCCCCAAAATCATCGCGCCAATCCGATCTTCTTCCAAGTTGAGAACCATACCATAAATCGGTTCCCGCACTTCGCCCTCGCCCGCCGTAGCTTTAGAGGAGGAGGGTAGAAACTCTAGCATCTCACTCGACAGCGCATTTTCCAATCCGATAATCCGCGCCACGCCGTCGCCAATTTCCACCACGGTTCCCACCTTTTCAGTTGTGGCAACACTTTCAAATTCGCCAATTTGTTTTTTCAGTTGTTCGATGATGTAATCTTTGTTCATAGCTTTAAGTTATTTTTAAAATTTTTAATACAAAACCAATTATTACTGCCAGTAAAAATATCAAAATTATTGCTCCACCCAAACCTCCAATGAAATATTTCATAACAACTATCATGCTATCTGCTTTTGTTTCTTCTAGTTTCTGCTCCGACATATTACTCCATTTTTTTGGATTCCAACTGCCTGTGATTAATCTCCACATCACCCATCCAATCAAGAAAATTGCTAAAAATCCACCTGTCCCGTAAACCGTATCGATAGCAGATTCCAGGAAAGTATAATTTTCAACAAAATGTAAATATAAAAATAAAAATAAAATAAATGCTACTACCTTCAATATTCCTATTTTATTCTTATTAATTATTTTGTTAAGTGCCTTCTTAATGTCCTTAACTGATTAGTAATACTTCCATTAAAAATCTCATCCCCCACTTTCACAATCACCCCGCCACCAATCCTTTCATCAATAATATTTTCAATCACCACCTTTTCTGCCTGATATTTAACTTTTATAAAACTATTTAACTTATCAACTAATTCACTATTCAACTTTTCGCAAGATTTCACTTCCGCCACAACAATTCCATTCTTCAAATTAGCTACTTTTTCAAATTTCTGCAAAATTTCGTTTTTCAGTCGCATCTGGCCATTTTTGGCAAGCACTTTCACAAAATTGGAAACCAAAACATCAACCTCGCTGTGAGATTTATCTACAGTTGCTTCATATAGTGATTTGGCGTATTGTGTCGATGTTACTCGCATAATATTTCTAAATTATCAATCCTCCTATATGTCATTCCCACGAAGGCGGGAATCCAGGTTACACTATTTTTAAACCCTGGAAAATCGAATTATAAATCTTCCGACCTCACTTTAATGACCAATAAATCCCGTTTTTCTTTTCTCATAGCCTGAGGTGCCTGGATCCCCGCCTCCGCGGGGATGACACAAAAAGACTATTTAATTGATTTTTCGATTAGCTCCCGATCTTTCTCTTTATCCAACTTCTCCCCAATAATCTTCTCTGTTGCCAAAACTACTAAATTAGCAATTTCCCCTTTCACTTCGACGAGCATCTTGTTTTTTTCTTGTTCAATCTGACTCTTAGCGCCAACCAGCAATTTTTCACTTTGATTTCTCGCTTCCAGCACGATACTCATTGAATTGGCTTTCGCTTGTTCTTCGGCCATCTTGATTATTTCTTGCGCTTCTTTTTTGGCCGTCGCCAACACATCTTTTTCTTTCTCGACAATTTCTTCCAATTTCTTCCCAGCTGCATCAGCATCAGCTAAGCCTTTTTCAATCTTGTTTGTCCGACTGTTCAGCGTTTTCAGAACCGGCTTATAGGCAAAGCGGTAGAGCACGAAAAGTACGATGGCAAAGTTGACCATCTGCGCCACCAGGAGATTGACCTCGATATGAAATGTTTTGATGAGTTCGTCCATATAAATACATTGTTATATTGCTAAATGGCTAAATTGTTATTCTTAAAAACAATTTAACAATGAAACAATTTAACAATTTTTAGCGTGCTTATCCCGATTTCCCTCTGCTAGCAAAGAGAAACCGGATAAATTCGCTAGATTATTTGATCGAAAATGCGATAACCAAGGCATAAATTGCCACAGCTTCCGCAAACGCTGCTGCCAGAAGCATCGGGACCAAAATCTTTTCTGTGCACTCAGGATTTCGCCCGATTGATTCCATCGCTTTTGCACCGATTTTTCCAATCGCGAGCGCCGGTGCGATTGATCCAATTCCGATTGCCAAAGCTTTCGCAAGCATTGTCATATCCATAATATTATACTCTATCCTAACGGTCGACTATTGTTTATTATTTTAACGTCGCCGTGAGAATAAATTAAAAAAAATTAATTAACTATTTCTAATGCTCGTGCTGTTCCACTGCTATGGTCATATACACCAATGCTAGTATCGCAAAAATGAGCGCCTGGATGATGCCCACAATCATTTCCAAAAACATAAACGGCAGTGGCAAGGCATAGGCGAACAGCGCCATCATTGAAGCCAAAAGCACTTCTCCCGCGAAAATATTGCCAAACAAACGAAATGTGAGCGAAGCCACTTTGGCAAATTCGCTAATCACTTCCACGAGTCCCACAAAAACTTTGATTGGATTGACGAGTACGACGGTATAATCTTTGCGAATTTTTCCCGGAATTTCCAAAAGCAGTTTCACATTCACGAATTTATTGAAATAATTCCAAGCACCGATAACCAGCACGCCCATCACGTGCGAACCGATAACCGCCACTAACGCCAGCGCCAACGTTGTGTTAATGTCCGCCGTTCCTCCACGCAAAAGCGGGATGAATGTTTTGTGACCTTCGGTTATTTCATTAAAACCAATCGTGCCCATTCCGGGAATCAGTCCCAGCCAATTATTCACAAAAATGAACAAAAAAAGCGCCAAAGAGATGGGCAAAAACTTTTCTGATTTCTTGCGCGAACCAGTCACGCTATCCGCCATTTCCAACGCTTTTTCCAAAAGCAGCTCAAAAATATTTTGCACGCCTCTTGGCACCTTCTTAAGTTTTCTGCCGACTGACACAAAGAAAATGACTAAAATAAAAACGGCCACCCAGCTGGCAAGCAGCGAATTGGTGACGGTCAGACTGCCAATGTGTCCCAATGGCTCAGCAAAAAGCGTCGACTCATGGCTCGCCTCCTGATTTGGCGTTTGGGTAATTTCCGTATTGGTTGTTATTGCTGATTGCTCTGCCATAATTATTTATCTCTATTTATCCCCTTCTGGTTTATTTTTCAACTCCTTGGCTCTCTCCGCATCATCTGTGATTTTTTTCATCGCCTCCATCGCGTCTTTCACGATGCCAAAAGTGGACACAATAAAGGCGATCCCGACGCAAAGCAAAAATAGTTTTGGCTCAGTGGAGTATTTTTTGTCCAACCATTTCCCCACGAACAATGCAATGATTATTGGTCCGCCGATCCAGCCACTTAGCCTTCCGAACAAAACCAAACTTGGCTGCCACCACAGCATCTTTGTTTCGTCTTTTTTACTATTCATATTTTAGTTTACACTACTCTATTATTCTCCCGCAAAACGGGAAAAATGTCAATATTAGCAAAATTTACCGGCACTTAGAGCTTGAAAAACCTCTCCGCCGTACTAGTCGTAATTTTTGCCACTTCTCCCAATTCCAGATTCTTCACCTCCGCGATTTTTTGCGCTACATATTTAACATAAAGTGGTTCATTTCTTTTTCCCCGCATTGGCACCGGCGCCAAATAGGGACAATCAGTTTCGAGCATAATACGCTCAATCGGAATAAGTTTAATCACCGAAAAAATTTCTGCGCCGGGCTTGCTATAGGTAATATTTCCCGCAAAGGAGAACAGCATATTTTCTTTGGCCAAAACTTTTTCTGTAAAACTTAACTGCCCGCCAAAACTGTGCCAAACAAAATTCAGTTCGGGAAATTGCGAAACGATTGCAAAAACGTCTTCATAGGCATCATCGGCTTCGCGATACTGACTCGGCGCAACAGGCCTCGATCCGCGACAATGCAAAATGACCGGCAATTTCAATTCTTTAGCAAATTCCAGTTGTTTAGTGAAACCTTTTTTCTGCAATTCTTTTTGTACTTCCGTAATCGTGCTTCCATCGGGAATAAAACAATCTAAACCGATTTCTCCAATCGCTACGACTTTCTTGCTCAGCGATAGCGCCTTGAACTCATCAATTTTATTAAAACTTTTCTCGCCATATTCCATAAAATAATGCGGATGAAGTCCAATCGAGCAAAAAATATTTTCATATTTTTCTGCCAGTACTACGCTGCGCTGACTACTCCCCAGCCCCGCGCCAATGTTGATGATTTTTTCCACGCCACCAGAAAAAGCGCGTTGAATCACTTCATCGCGATCAGTGTCAAATTGTTTATCGTCTATGTGGGCGTGGGTTTCAATTAGCATAACTATTTTATCCTCGCAAACAAAACCTCATCCAGTTTTTTTGTTTCCAAGGCTTTTTTAATTTTTTCGGAAGTTTCGGGCATAAAAGGTAATAACAGAACAGAAATTAAACTTAAATCAGAAAGCAGTTTTTCCATTACTTTCTTGAATTTAACTTCGTCGGTTTTTACCAATTCCCAAGGCTTATTTTCACCAATGAATTTATTATCGTCAGAAATAATTTTCCAAATGCTCGCCAGTGCTTGATCAAATTCCATGCCATTTAAGAAATTAGAAATTGAGTCATTTAGTCCGCCGGCTGGCGGATCAAATTTCAAATTATCTTTTTGCGCGAGTGTAATCACTCGCGATAAAAGATTCCCCAGCCCATTCGCCAAATCTGCGTTATATTTTTCAATCAACTTTTCCCAAGTGATATCGAAATCCTCGCCAAAATTTGCTCCGGCCAAAAGCAGATAGCGCGTTGCGTCCACGCCAAATTTTTCTACCATTTCATAGGGCGAGATAACATTACCAAGAGATTTGCTCATCTTTTGACCGTCTACCGTGATAAAACCGTTTACGAAAATTTGCTTTGAATTAGGCAACTTGGCCGACATCAGCATCGCCTGCCACATCGCCGATTGTTGGCGCAGATTGTCCTTTCCACAAACTTGTACTCCCGGCCAAAACTTCTTGAAATTTTCTAGACTACTTGGCCAACCTAAAGTTGAAATATAGTTAACCAACGCATCAAACCAAACATACATCACGTGATCCTCATCGCCCGGAACCGGCACGCCCCAGGCCATTTTGCTTTTGAGACGAGAAATACTGAAATCCTCAAGTCCTCGCTCCACAAAGCTCCACACCTCGTTCATTCTTTTTTGTGGCACGACAAAATTTGGATTATTTTTATATAACTCTAATAATTTTTCTTGATAGCTTGAAAAACGAAAAAAATAATTTTCTTCTTCGATGATTTCAATTTCCATATTTGGATGATCAGGACAGTTTCCATCAACTAATTCCGAATCGGTTTTTTCCAGTTCACACCCGACGCAATATTTCACTTTATAATTCTTTTTGTAAATATCGCCATTTTTTTCGCATATTTTCCAAAATTCCTGCACGGCTTTGATGTGCGCAGAATCCGTCGTACGGATAAAATTATCATAGCTCAAATTAAGCGCCAGTTTTAATTTATCAAATTCCGGCACCATACTATCGCAATAGCTTTGCACGTCCATTCCCAGCTCAACCGCTTTTTGATAGATTTTTTGTCCGTGCTCGTCTGTTCCAGTATTGAAAAAGACTTCATCACCTTGCTCACGATGAAAGCGCGCCAGCACATCCGCTTCGACAATTTCTTTGGCAAAACCGATATGCGGCTTAGCGTTGACATAGGGTAGCGTGGTTGTGATGTAGAATTTATTTTTTCCGCCCGAGGCGGATCCGCCTTGGGCGGACATAATATTATTTTTCATAATCATCTTTCCATTAAAAATTTTAAAATTCAATATCCTCTATATTCCTTTCTTTTGTTATATAACTTTTCCGTAAATCCGCCTTCTTTTATATGCTTTTCTTCCAGCGCTATTATTTGCTTGTGCAATAGATATGTCGCTTGATGGCAAAGTGTCAAAAGCCAATTGGTTGCTCGCTCTTGATTTTCTGGAAGTTTCACTGTTTTGAGAATAGCAACGTTTTTTGAACCACTCAAGTATTTTATTAATTTTGAGCTTTCTCTTCTAAATTTAATCGTTCTCGCGTCAGATTTTCCCCACTCCTCTAAATTATTTTGCCGTAAAAAATCCTCCAAATCCCCAGTCAGTTCCTCCAAGGAGCCCTTGGAAGTTCCGGAAAGTTTTATCGCAATTTTCATTGACGTTCCCATATCGTCAGAACCTTCTACAATATTTTGTTTTCCGCTTCGCGCTGCTCCCAACATTTGCTCCTTCAATTTATAGCTCCTGATCCAGCGATCACAAAATTCAACCGTATGATCATAAATAACCACAGAAAACCAATAGGTAAATAATTTTTTGTACGGCTGCATAGAAATTTCTTAAGTTACTTAAGTCGCTTAAGAAACTTAAGTTACTTATAAACAATTACGACAAACTCCCCCTTAACCTTCCCTGGATTTTCCAAAAAATACCCCAAAACTTCGGAAACTGTCCCGCGCACAATTTCTTCAAACATTTTCGTTAGCTCTCGGCCAAGGATGATTCGCTTGTCCTGCCTCTCCGGCAGGCAAGCCGGCGCCAGATTCTTCAAAAGTTCCAAGTTCTTCACAAGACGATGTGGAGACTCAAAATAGCAAACTGGGTATTTTTGTGCAACCACTTCTTTAAAAAAAGTTTCTCGGCCTTTTTTGTGCGGCGGAAAACCTAAAAAAACAAAGCGCGTCAAATCAATTCCTGAAACGCTTGCAAGCGTCGTGAGCGCGCTGACACCAGGAATGGGAATCACTGCAATCGAATTTTCCACTGCTCGCCCTACCAATTGGTTACCCGGGTCAGATATTCCCGGCGTTCCCGCGTCAGTAATGAGCGCGATATTTTTTCCACTAGCTAGCTCGGCTGTGAGGTAGTCTAATTTTGGCACCGGCTTCTTCGCACCGTTCTCCCGCTGAATCTGGTAGAAAGAAGTAGTGGGAGTTTTAATTTCATAGTGATCCAAAAGCTTGCGACTGGTCCGTGTGTCCTCGCACACAATCAAATCAACCTTTTGCAAGGTCTCAATTGCCCGAGCGGTAATATCCCCTAAATTACCGATTGGCGTCGCTACAATGTACAATATGCCTGTAACCATAAATCTAGCTTAGCTTAAATAGTTTTTATTTTCAAATTATACCTTTCTCAACCTAATAAAATCATTAATCGCAAGACTTACCGCTGTCGCAACCGGAATGGCCAAAATCGCGCCAAGCACTCCGCCCAAACGAAGTCCAACAAGAAGTGCAATGATGGTTGCCACGGGATTCAAGCCCACCGCTTTTTTCATAATTTGCGGAACGATCAAATTATTTTCCAACTGCTGCGCGATGAGGTAGACCAGCATTGCCAGAAATCCGGTCATCGGAGAGATGGTGAAGCCCAAAATTATTCCAGGAATAGCCGAGATAATTGGTCCGATGTAGGGCACGATTTCCATCACTCCGGCAAAAACTGCCAGTACCAGCGCGTAGGGAACGCCAATCAGCGAAAGTCCGATCGCATCAAGGATAAAAATAATTAGCATCAAAAATAATTGTCCGAGCATCCATTTGCCAATTTTTTCTTTGATTCGGGTTGTTAGATCAACGGCATATTCCTTGTACTCTTCCGGCGTGACAGAAATGATAAATTTTTTGATTCCGTTTTCTTCGACCGTCATATAGAATGCCAAAGAAAAAACCACAATCACCGAAATGAAACCAGAAAAAACATCGACAGTCCGAGAGAAAATGTTCCCAGATAAGTTGGCAAACGCTCCCGTGAAATTATCCGCTAATTGCTGGGGGTCAAAATTGATATGCTTACTTTCCAAGAAAACTTTTAATTGCGCAAAGGAAGTTTGTCCAGCCTGAAAATATTTAGGAAAATTCTGAGAAAAATCTTGGAATTGAGCAATAATTGGCGGGATAAGGAAGGAAATCACCAACCCGATAAACAAAAATAGCACCAAAAATAAACCCAAGACACCGACCGTGCGGGGAATTTTTTTCGTTTGCAACCAATCGACTATTGGATCCATTGCCGAAGTGATAATCACCGCGATAAAAACCAAGGCAATCACATCCATCACAAGGTAGAGAAACCATACCGCCAAAAGGATCAAAATGGTCTTGAAAATTATTCCGGTGGAAATTTCAATTTCATTTTTTTGCATAAGCTTGAATTAATTTCTTAACGCCCTATATATCCCCTTCTCCCTCCGGGAGAAGGTGGCCGAAGGCCGGATGAGGGCAAGGGCTTTTGATGAATCATTACTATCCTACGCAGAACATTTTTATCTTTTACTATCGTCCTTGCCCTCACCTGTCACGAGTACGTGACATCCTCTCCCGGAGGGCGAGGAGGATACTTTCTTAGGAAAAATCAAACATTCAACATCTTCTGCAATTTCTCACTATTTTTATGCGGTCCAATGATTGCTAAATTCAACTTTTTGTTTTGAAAAATATCTTTTGCCACTGCGAGAATATTTTCCGGCGTTACGCAATCGATTCGCTTGAAAATTTCCTCGCGTTTCAGAATTTCTCTGCGTGAAAGTTCTTGTCCGACAAAAAACATCGCCACTTCGTCCGACGCTTCCATCCCCATCACCATCTTGCCTTTGATATAATCTTTGGCTTTTTGTAATTCTTTTTCTGCTACTTTTTCCGTCGCAATCTTTTTATACTCTCCCAAAATTGTCTCAAGCGCTAAGGTGAGATTTTTGTGCTCCACGCCCGCTTGCGTCGCCAGATAGCCACACTCCTCAAATGATTCAGTATTTGTCCTGACATAGTAGGCCAGACCTCTTCTTTCTCGCACTTCAATAAACAGTCGGCTAGACATATTGCCACCTAAAATTATGGAAAGTAGAGATAGTGCGAAACGTTTTTCGCTATATTGATCATAAGCCCGCACACCAACAATCATTTGTGTCTGATCGGTTTTCTTGAATTTAATTTTCACCGCCGGTGCTTTTTGCGTCTCCTTTACTTTTTTAATCTCGGGTTTTTTGCCATCAGACATTTTGTGAAAATAGGTTTTGATTTGACTAATAATTTTCTTTTCATCGAACTTTCCCGCCACGCAAATCACCGTATCACCGGATAAATAGAATTTTTTTATGTAGGCCAAAAAATCTTTGCGCTTGAAGCCTTCGATTGTTTTTTTGTAGCCAATAATATCTCGCCCCAGATTCGTGCCCGGATAGAGTAAATTTTCAAACACGTCACCAACATTACGCATCGGCATATCTTCATACATATTCAACTCTTGAATGATTGTCCCGCGTTCTTTCGCCACTTCCGCCTCTTCAATCTTAGAATTAAGATACATATCCGACACAACATCGAGCGCCACGTCAATATGCTTGGCATCCACTTTCACATAGTAGCCGGTTGCGTCCTTGGAAGTGAAGGCATTGAACTCACCCCCGATCGCATCCAGTTCTTCGGAAATAGAAAGCGCCGTCGGCCTTTTTTCCGTTCCCTTGAAAAACATATGCTCAATAAAATGCGAAAGCCCAGCTTCTTTTTCACTTTCGTAGCGGCTACCTACGCCCACCATCGCCACCACCGTCACCGTTTGTGTTTCGTGCATCGGCACGGTAATAATTCGGAGGCCATTATTCAATTTTGTCTTTTTATATTGCATAAATCTACAAATTACAAATTAAATACCTGCCTACCGGCAGGCAGGCAAATTTACAAATATACAAATCGATTTTTATTATTTTTATTAACTCTGCTAAATCTCGTCAGTCCGCCAAAGGGAATGATCTTAATCCCTTTTTTCTCAAGCTCATCAAGGAAAATATTCATTCCGATTGAATCTGATGAGATATGTCCAGCAACAACCACATTAATATGCGCCTCTTCAGCCGCTTTTCGATGATCTTCGCTTTGGTGCATGCTGATAATCGTGCCCACGCCGGCGTTCGCCATCGCTCCATAGATTTCCTTGGAGCCATCCGTTCCGCCCGCAAATTCAGAAACAACAATTTTCCCCGCCCGATTATTCGGAGCTCCGGAAAAAAGCATCGGCCCACTGCCACGTCTTTTCGCTTCTTGATATTCCCAAATACTGCCAATAACTTTCAAAACATCTTTCACATATTTCGGATTAGCTTTGGCAATTTCTCGTCCGACAAATTGCGCTGACATATTATCCGCTGGCGTGTGCACGTTCATCAAATTCACCCCTAATACTCTGGCCACATCTATAATCGCATAATGATTGGAAGGGTTAATCCCCCGCGCCACCTCAGAAATTCTTTTGTGCAACAATTTTTCCGCAATGTTAATCGGAATCCCCAATTTTTCCATATGATCAATCTGATAATTCATCACGTCATCTAGCCCAGTAAGCGCTAAACCAATGGGATGATGATTGATAACCAAATCCACACCCAATTCTTTAGCAATAAGCAGACTGCCTTGTGTAATATCAATCGAGGCCAGCACTTTTTTAATCGGCTTTTTTCCAATTTCGTTGTGGATGCGTGTGTCAGAGTAAGGATTAGTCAACTGCTCTTTGTCGAAATAAGCTTTTTCGTCCTTGTCTAGGCTCCCATAGGCCTCTTTTTTTTCTTTCAGATACTGATCAAGCTCCTTTTTGGTGCGAAAATCATTCTTGATTCCCAGTTCAATGGCTAATTTATAGATTTCTTGGATTGTCATAATGTGTTTAAATTATTTTTTACTACTCCTAAATTTAGCACAGCTAGAGCCAAAATGCAACCAATAAATACACCCACCATATACATAAAAGCAGTTTCTACAAGACCTATTTTTTTAATCAAGTCTGAGCCAAAAAAGGTTAAGGTAAAAAAACTATCATCTACTTAAGACTTTTAATATAGTTTCTCAAAAAAGATTGATGCTTTTTCGCTTGCTCAATATGTTCCCCTCCAAGATTGAAAAGATATGACACCATAATAAGTGAAGCATAGATTGTTGAAAATATATCCATTGCTGGGGGGCAGGGTTTTTCCAGTGAAATGCTATAATACCCGCTTTTAAATAATTCCCATGCCTCCCCACCCATAAATACGCGAATGTCCGTCCCGAGCCGGTAAAGATCACAGCACTCATGTTTAATAAACCAACTCTCTTTTGGAGAAAATGTATCTATAAGCATTAGCTTTCCCTCATAATAAAGAGCATTGCCCATATGGATATCCATACTGGCAGAAAGATGGTTGTGAAAATATTCTCGAACCGATTGATCTTTGGTAACAAGTTTTTTTAGAAGATTATCAAAAATTTCCACCTCGCCGATCTCAAACTTATTTTTTTGTACAAGCGTCCACTTATAAATATCATTACAAAGTTCCAGAGAAACTGCGAGCGAATCAAGATGATTTCCTGACAGTTTCGGAAGTTTTCCCCGTAATTCGGCAAAAGATTGCCCGCCACGATAGGCATCGAAATTCTCTAGCACACCGTGTTTAAAAATATTGATGAAAACACTTTCCTCTGGAAAAGTGTTCATCACTATAACATTCTCATCAGCCATCTCGGCGTCAACCACGCACAGCTCCCCATTAATTACGGCCATTGGTTTGAGCGCCACGTAAATACTACTGTTCAGCTTATAATTCCATTCAAAATCGCGACGCGTAAAGTCAAACCGCGTTTTTCTCTCGGAAATATCACGAAAATTATTATTAAAAAAAGCATTATCGTTTTTATACACCTTGTAGGCATGTTTCGGAAAAATAAATACGTTCGAAATGACTGTTTCAATATGTCTCTTCAATTTCTCAGTCTCTCCAAATACCTTTCCCGTTTCCATCAACCTTAACAATGGTTCTTGCGTATACATAATAGCTATATAAAAAGGCGCTTCTTTCTGTCAAAATCACGGGCAGCCACCTTGTTATCACAATTAATTTTAACAGTAACAATGCCAGGATCATCTGTCCGAATTAACTCAACATCCACATGTTCTCCAAATGATGGTATATTATAACGACCAAATGATTTATCAAGATCACCAAAAATATCCGTGATAAGAATGCTTATTAATTCATAATGCGACACGATCACAACATGCGGAGCTTTCTTGCTCCGATCAAGAGAGCGTATCAGGTATTCAAGACCACGATAAAGGCGAGCTCGTTTACTTTCAGGCGTCTCAAGAATATTTGGATCGGTAAATGCACCGCCCTCAATGTGATGCTGACGAGCAATCTCCTCTTGATCCCCAATAGACAAAAACAATTCCTCCGCACGCTGTCGATTAGAAAACTCGCTTGGCCTGATTTGGTGACTTTCTCGCATTTGAACCGATGGATGGGTATGCCCCTCTACACTTCCCGCACTAATTGCATCCGCTGTTCCTTTCGCGCGAACAGCTGGAGAATAAATGATAATATCTGGCGATCCTTTTTCTGCAGTAATAATTTTTCCTTTTTCTCGCGCATTTAATTCTGCCTTTTTTGTAATATCTGGATATTGATCGGTATATTTAGTCTCGCCATGTCGCGAAAATGTAACATAAGCCAAGACATTCCCCTCCTTTTCAGCAAATGACTCGACTCTATTTCTTAACATTCCTTCCATTATATAAAACTTTAAAAAAAATTAATAACACGGTCAAGCAAACTTAACCCTAAGCAAATCCCAATTTCCCTAAAATTAACATATTTTGTTATACAATGCAACGATGGCCTCTTGGCATAGACCACCATTCTCAATCTGTGCAAAAGCCATAACTAAGGCGTGTTCTTCATAAAACCTTTACCCTAATTTTTCCTTGAAATAATTCTCCAATTCAGAAATCTTAATTCTTTCTTGCGCCATTGTGTCGCGATCCCGCACTGTCACCGCCTGGTCGTTCAACGTTTCAAAGTCCACCGTCACGCAATAGGGTGTGCCGATTTCGTCTTGGCGGCGATAGCGTTTTCCGATTGATTGGGTTTCGTCATATTCACAAATAAACTTACTTTTCAAATTATTGAATATTTCCAGGGCCGGAACTGAAAGCTCGTCCTTTTTGCTGAGAGGCAGAATTGCGATATGAATGGGCGCGATAGCTTTGGGAAATTTTAAAACAACTCGAACCTCTCCCTTGACCTCCTCCTCGTGATAGGCAGAAATTAGCGCTGCCAAAACACTTCTTTCCACTCCAAATGTCGGCTCCAAAACATGGGGCGTATAGCGCTTGTTATTCTCAGCGTCATAATATTCCAGTTTTTGTCCTGACATCTTGGAATGTTGGGTCAAATCAAATTCTCCTCGGTGCGCCAAACCATAAAGCTCTTTCACGCCAAATGGAAACTTAAACATGGTATCAATTGTTTTTTTCGAATAATGAGAAAGTTTCTCTTTGGGATGCTCATAGCGACTAACGTCTTCTTTCCTCAGTCCGATTTCCCGCGTAAATTCTTCTTGCAGTTCTAGCCATTTTTCAAATAGGGGCTCCCAATCAGCGTCAGGTTCGATAAAATATTCAATTTCCATCTGCTCAAATTCCCGCAGACGAAAAATGAAATTCCCCGCTACTATTTCATTCCTGAAAGCTTTTCCGATTTGAGCAATACCAAAAGGAATTTTCACTCGCATTGAATCCGTCACATTTTTGAAATCCACAAAAATAGCTCCGGCTGTTTCCGGTCGTAAATAGACAGCGTCTTCGATGCCATTCATTTGCGTTTGGAACATCATGTTAAAATTTCTCGCTTCCGTCCAATCAGACGCACCACAATTGGGACATTTTATTTTTTTCTCTCGCAGAGTTATGGTCATATCTTCCAGCCTTCCTTCCATATCTTCCCCTGTTGCATCCTCCACGATATGATCAGCACGAAATCTTTTTTTACATTTTTTGCAATCAACCATAGCGTCTTTGAAGCCAGCCACGTGCCCTGATGCTTCCCAAAGTTTTGGATGAAGCAAAATCGGTCCATCTATTCCGACAATATCCTCGCGAGAATGAACAAATTTCTTCCACCAAAGTTTCTTTATATTATTTTTCAACTCAACGCCATAAGGACCGAACGAATAGGCGTTCGCAAATCCTCCATATATTTCGCACGCTGGAAAAATAAATCCCCGCCTCTTACAAAGCGAAACGATTTTTTCCATCATCACTTGTTTGTCTTCATTTTTTTCTGCCATATTTTTTAGGTTAGTTAATTATACTTCCGCGCAGGAACGAGTTTGCAACTCGTTTCGCATATTTTATAAATTGGCCATAATGAATAGTTAGTAAACCTTGCGGACCGGGTTGCAAACCCGCTCCTGCCTCTTTTTATTCGTATATTCGTACAAATTCGCCTGCCTGCCGGTAGGCAGGTAATTTATAGAGAGCAACAAAAAAGCCTCGTTCCCACAATTAAAGAATAAAAATATTCTTAAATTGCCAGAACGAGACTTGTCCCTCACCACTTTTACAAAATCTACACTAAACTGCCTAATTTTACCATTGTGTAAAAGTGGTGAGGGATGAACTCGCGATTCCATCTAGCTTCCCACCTCTTCGGCGGGCACCTTAATTCTCAATTTTTCCTTCACGGAGCCAAACCCGTGAAGTTGTTTGTGCTACTAGAATATACTAAAGGTTTCTTGAGTTTTTGTCAATCGGCAAATTAAACAACTTTCCGCACCAAACTCCCACTTTCTAATTTCTTATCAAACTCAAAATAGTATTCTTTATCATGCCCGCCATCGGCCACCATCACCTCGTTTTTATTATTATCCAAAATCTTTTTTATCTTGAGTTTGATATTTTCTTTTGGCGTGATGACTTCTAATTTATCGTTCTTAGAAATATGGTTATGCACGCGCAAAATATTTAATTTTCCTTCCGCAGATTTCACTTCCCCCACAAACTGAAATTTCGCCGGATTATTAATATTACTAAAATTATGCTCCGGCTCGCGTCCCAAGAGGAACCCAGTGGAATAACCACGGTGAACTAAATTATCCAGCTCCGCTTTTTGTTCAGAAATAATTTTCTTTTGTAGAGACGCATTGCAATGCGTCTCTACCGCGTCGATTACCTTGCGGTACGCCCGCGTCACAATCGCCAGATAATAGGCACTTTTGGCCCGTCCTTCAATCTTAAAAGATTCTACTCCAGCATCTCTTAGTTCCAAGAGGTGCGCAAGCAAATTCATGTCATAACTATTTAAAAAATATGTCCCGTGAGAATCTTCCTCCACATCCATCCCATATCGCTTCTGATCATCAACAACTGTTATTTTTTTACATTCTTCGCCTTCACTCATTCGTATATTCGTATTTGATTCGTAATTCGTAGAGAACCCCCACCGACACGGCTGAGAACAATCGCCGAGATTGGCACTGCGATCCGTCATCCATTTCGACAGAATACACCGCCCGGAATAACTCATACACATCGCGCCGTGAACAAAATATTCCAGTTCGATATTCTTTGTCTTTTTTCTGATTTCTTTAATCTCTGAAAGTGACACTTCCCGCGCAAGGATAATTCTTTTTACACCTTGTTTTTTCCAGAACTCCACTGCGGAAAAATTGGTTGCATTAGCCTGCGTGGAAAGATGAATCTCACACTCCGGCCAATGTTTTTGGATGAGGAGAATTATGCCCGGGTCGCTCGCAATAATCGCATCGACTTTCAGTTTTTTTAAAAATTGAATGTGTGCCTTGATCTTTTCCAAATGCTGATTGTGTGCGTAAATATTCAGTGTTACGTAAATCTTTTTTTTGCGCGCATGCACATATTCCACCGCTTTTTTCAAATCCGCATTAGAAAACCGATTAATCCGCACCCGCAAAGAAAAATCCGGCACGCCGCAATAAACAGCATCCGCGCCAAAGGCCAGGGCATATTTTAGCTTTTCCAGGTCTCCCGCCGGAGCAAGAAGTTCAATTTTTTTCATATCATTTGCAATTTATAATTTCCTCTCTTAACTTTTCCATCAAATCCATATAAAATTTCAAATTATGCATCGCGGCGAGTCGCATGGCTATTGGGTCTTTCATGGCAAAAAGATGATGCAGATAGGAACGCGAATAATTTTTGCAAAGTTGGCAATCACAAGCGACATCTATCGGAGAAAAGTCTTCCCTAAATTTTCCATTATTAATGTTCATCGTTTCATAAAAATCGACCACCCTCTCCTTACCAAGGAGAGGGGTTGGGGGTGAGGTGGATTTTCGTAGAAAAAGTCTCCCATGTCTTCCTTCTCTCGTCGGAATCACACAATCAAACATATCCCAACCGCACTCCACAAATTTAACAATATCCGCCGGCGTTCCCACGCCCAAAGCAAAACGTAATGCATTTTCAGGAATAAGTTTAGCAGTTTCCCGCACCACATCTTCCATAAAATTACCATCCGCGTCGATATGCCGTGCACCAAAACCATAGCCATCGAAGCCGATCTCGACTAGTTTTTCTGCGCAATATTTTCGCAGATCAGCATATCCCCCGCCTTGAATGACGCCAAAAATCAATGGCCTCTTGGAGGCTGCTATTTTTCTCATCTTTAATTGTTTTTCATACTCAACTTTGCACCGCCCCGCCCAAAGGACTGTCCGTTCGACAGCGTCTTTAATTTTTTCTTTTGTGTAAGTGTTTGGCGGCACGTCGTCCAGTACGACCATCATATCCACGCCCAGATCAAACTGAATTTGGATCGATTTTTCCGGTGAGATGATGTGTTTTGATCCATCCAGGGGAGATTTAAAGATTACCGCCTCATCAGTGATTTTTCCCATTTCCGGATTTTTGTGAATCAAAGAAAAAACCTGATATCCGCCAGAATCGGAAAGGAGCGGAGCATGCCAGTTCATAAATTCATGAATGCCTCCCGCTTTTTTCACCAGTTCCGTTCCGGGTTGCAAGTATAAATGATAGGTATTCACAACCACCGGACTAACTCCCACCCCGGACAAATCATCACAATCAAGAGATTTCACAAAACCACGTGTCGCGTCAGGCATAAAAAACGGGGTACTCAATACTCCGTTTTTAGTCTTAACTTGACCGCTTCTAGCGGTATTTTTTTTTGCTGTCAATTTAAACATCAATTCGCCACCTTAAAATTCGTTCCCAGACTGGCATCTTCCAAGAGATGCGTACTTTTACCGTCCACTCTAGCAGAAATACTTTCTCCTGTAAATAGGTCCTTGGCGGAGAAAACTGATTCCTTGAGGAGTGGCGCGACGTCTCCAGCCTGATCGACAGAAGGTTTAATCTTGACTTGAAAAGAGACTTCCTTTCCCGGTGATATTATTCCCGTCCCAGCGGTCAGGTTGCCAATCGTCCAAACGATGGAATTGGTTCTTTCGTTATAGACTAAAGGCGATCCTTCGGGGAAAATTTTTCCTGTCATCATCACAGAAGTTGGCAAATTAGTTTCCACTTTCGCGTCAGAGATATCATTGGAAACACTGGTGACGATATAGTGCATTGTATAGGTGGTTTCCTGCTCCACTTTGGGTGGGATTGGTCCGGAATTGGGAATACTGGTGTCGCCATAGTAGCCTCTGACATCCAAGACTAATTTGGAATTTAATTTGATGTCCATCTTGTTGCCGGAAATTATTTTGTTCATACTAATCGGCGTAGGCACGTCAGGACTATCGATTTTCGCAATACTTGCAATGATAAAATTTTTATCATTCGCGCTGGCCACCGGAATAATTCCTTTGACGTTGATGGAGAATTTTATGATACCGCCCTGACCAGAGGTGAGATTTTTCAGTTCCCGATAATCCGTCGCTTTCCAAGCAATCGTTTTGTTGCTCGCGTCATATTGTCCGCCGTCCATATCCAACGTGGCATAATCCAAAACAGCACTATCCAAATGTTCCGTCACAATCACGTCGCGCAACCCTAGCGTGCCTTCATTTTTGTAGTTTATTTCAAACTGTAAATGATCTCCGGCATTCGCACTCAGTTCATGCAGGCCATTGACCGTCTGAGTGATAGTCAGAGGCGATGAGGCAATGTTTGTCTTGGCGTCCGCTTCGTTATAGCTGACAAATTGACCATTATTATTTGCTCCGATTGCTACATTGACCAATTTTATTTCATCCCGATTGCCTTCCAATTTTCCCACCACCACAATCTTCCCGCTTTGTCCGGGAGCTAAGTTGCCCAGGTACCAAATATTATTTCCCTCGGAAGATCTTGGATCGGAACTGGAAAAAGTAAATCGCTCCGGATAGTCCGCTTTGACTCGGATATTTTCCAAGGTTTCCGCTCCTTCGTTTTTATAGGTAATCAGGTAGTTTACTTCATCATCATTGGAAATGTTTTGTGGCGCCATCACCTCAAGAGTTATCGGCGCGGAAATTACATTCACCATCAATTGATCACTCGTAACAAAAGTGGAGCTAATCGTCGAAGGCGTATAGGCCAGATCGGCTTTAATTTTGATCAGATTTCCCTTTGGGCTATAGGCTCGACCGTTGAAGACTATTTTCCCCGCGCTATTGCCCTTGATGTCATCCAAGCTAAACGTCCCAGAAGTTGTTCCATTCGGCTTGAAATTAGCATTCCCTTCCGGCTTGAAATCTTCGGGAAAAGTAAGTTTCAGGGAAACATTTTTCAAATCCGCTCGGTTATCATTTTTGTAGTTTATCTCATAGCTAATCAGATTTCCGCTTTTGATCTCCGTCGGTCCAGTAAGAGCCACAGTCAGGCGCTCAAAGGCGAAAAAGGATTGTTTTATCTTATAAAACCCGACGACAAGAGCGATAACCAAGAGAAGTCCGCCGAGAATTAAAGCGCCGGTTTTGATCGTTTTCCGATTTTCCTTAATCACTCCGTTTTCTTTTTCCACCCAATCATCGTTGGGAATGCTTGTTTTTTCAGGCGAACTGAAAACTACCGACTCGGCATTGAATTCACTTTTTTCGTGCTGCAACATTTTCTCGTCTGATTCTTTTTTGTAAAGCTCGTTTTTTATTTCATTGAGAGACATATTTTCGTCGCCACGCCGTAGTTCCGAGCACGGAACGAAGGAGGGTCATTTTATTTTAGTTCTACTAACCTAATTTTACATTATTTTGCTAAGTTTATCAACTGCCCCGCATTACCTAAAGTTAAGAATTGACAATTATGCTTCGGAAAAATAAACTAGAAAAGACCAGCCTTAAAATTAACCGCAAAAGTATCAAAAAATTATTTTCTGTTTTAGAAAAAATAAACACTTTTTTTCTTGACGCGCTTTTCCCCATCGCCTGTTTGGCTTGCGGGAAAAAGGATGTTTGGCTTTGCGAAAAATGCGTTGGAACATTCTCTCTCTCATCTTTCCAGCTTTGCCCCTATTGCGAATATGCAATTACAGAGAATGGCAAAATTTGCGAGCGGTGCAAAAAACAGCAATTCGAAAAAAATTCTTATCTTCCTCTCAGTGCCTTAATCTGCGCCACAGATTATCAGAGAATAGCCAAATTCGTTCATTTGTTCAAATATAATTTTGTGATTGATCTCGGCGCGCCTTTGGGAAAAATAATTGCCAAGGCCTTGCAAAAAAATAATCTGCCTTTGCCGGATCTGATCATTCCCATTCCGATCCACAAGCGCAAACTGAAATGGCGCGGGTTCAATCAAGCGGAGATTCTGGCGAATTCCGTCAGTCAAAATTTGACTCCGGGCCTTCCCCTTCCGGTCCGCACTGATTTGGTTTTTCGCCAAAAGAAAACCAAGGTGCAAATGAAAATCAAAAACTACCACGAAAGATTGGCTAATCTTCGTGATGCTTTTGCCATTCGACCTGCCCGCAATACTACGCATAGCGTTGCAGGCGGGCCGCAAGCGGAAAATACGATTTCCGGCAAAAAGATTCTGCTCATTGACGACGTTGCTACTACTGGCGCAACGCTCTTTGAGTGCGCTAAAATCCTGAAAGCCGCCGGCGCAAAAGAAGTCACCGGCGCGATTATTGCCAGGCAAAAGATTTAAGTTTTAAGCCTTAATCTTTTCCATCTCCGCCTTATGAAAAAGTTTATAGTCAGCATAAAAAAGTCTTTTGCCGATACGATAGATGCTGTGCGTAATGAAAAAAGCGGCCACAACATCGATCGAATAATGCAAGTGCCCCAAAATCATAGTCACGCCAAACATCACTGAAAAGAAAATCAGGATGTAGCGTAAAATTTTGTTTTCCCAAAAAATTAAAGCCAAAAGAAACGGCATTCCGGTGTGGCCGGAAAAAAACATATCATTACCCGAGGCGATACTCGACAAAATATCGTGTCGGTTGAGGAAAGAATGGTCTGGAATAGGGCCAAGATGAGTGAGGGAAATAAAAATGGAACGGATAAAAATAAACAGAGCTAAATTTTTGAGTACATAGGGTATTCGCTGCGGTTTGATGATTAGGAGAAAAAAAATAAACCAGATAAAAATCCAGACAACCTCATTAACCATAAAATTCACATTCACTACCGGCAAATTATCCAGGAGGATATCCGTGACATGACTGCTAGCACTTTTGTCGACATATAGTGAAGTGAAGTGATTAATGATGATGCTGCCGATAAAGAAAAGGATGCCCAACCAGATTGACCGGGAAACTTCTTTTTGTTTCCAAAAATGTTTATTTTTAAGAAATATATTTTTCAGTTCAAGCATATTTTTATCTGACGCTATTATGTTTTTTGGAAAACGGCCGGTGAAAAACGATTATCCAAAAATAGTTTATCACGTAGCGAAGCGCGGTTAAAACCAGTCCTTCGTGAGAAAATCTCCGCGCCGAAGTGCGCATCGGGAAGAAAAAAGAAAATTTTACTTGCCCCCTTTTTTGGATTCTTTTGGCGATATCTGTATCCTCGCCATAAAAATCAATTCGCACATCAAATCCGCCAATTTTCTCTAAGGCTGAGCGCCTAAGCACAAAATTTCCACCTTGGAGCATTGCACCGTTTCTCAAGACATATTGCGTCAAAAAATGCACCACATATCCTACCAAATAATATACCCAGACCAGGCAATTCGTCCACCAAGCCGCGTCATAATAGATGTACGGACCGCTCAATGCTACCAGTTTTTTATTTTGCGAAAATTCCTTAATCGCTTTTTCAATCCAACCGGGAGCCAAAAGACTGTCCGCGTCAACGTTGGCAATGATTTCGCCCGTTGAAGCCAGAAAGCCGGCTTGGCGAGCTTGAGGCAGACCTTTGCGCGCTTCGTCCACGAGCAAAACCTCGGGATAGGCCAAAATCACTTCTCGCGTTTTGTCCACGCTGGCATTGTTCACCGCGATCACTTCCGCGTCAAAGTTTCCGCGTTTTATCTCACGCAAAATTGACTCCAAGCATTTCCCAATATATTTTTCTTCATTGTGAGCGGGAATAACAAAACTAATTTTCATATTTTTGCTTTGAAATTATTGATTTCTCGCAGATATATTTTTTCCCATAAAAGAGCGATATTCTTATCGGAAAATTTTTCCACAAAAGCGAGCGAACGCTTGGACAATTCATTCCTTAGCGTGGGATTTTCCAAAAGTTCCACCATTTTTTCGGAAAGCGCCTTCGCATCCCCTGGTTCAATCAAAATCCCATTACCTTCAATATATTCCGGCAAGGCTCTTGCTCGCACGCCAATGGTTGGCAATCCGCAGGCCATTGCTTGAATCAGCGTCATACTTTGCGTCTCAGATGTGCTGGTGATAGCAAAAATTTCTGAAGCGCGGTAAAGATCTCCAACTTCAAACCGCGATAGTGTGCCCAAAAATTTGACATTTTTTTCAATTTTCAGTTCCCGCACTAATTTTTCTATCTCCGGTCGGAAAGCTCCGTGTCCGGCCATGGCTAACATTATATCAGGAATTTTGGCTTTCGCCAAAGCCACCGCCCGCACAATCACATCAATATTTTTCTCCGGCGCAAACCGCCCGACATAAACCACCGTTTTATCATTTAGCCCGAGTTTTTCTTTGATTCTTTTTCTATCTTCATCGCGAGAAACATTAAAAGCTTCTGTGTTGACCGGATTAGAAACTACTTCTCGCCGACCCGCAAATCCCGCTTGAACCATTTCGTCAAAAACGGATTTTGAAGGAGCCGTGGTAAGCGCACACTTGCCATAAAACCAATTAACATATTTTAAGCTAAGTTTTTCCACCCAATCTCCTTTCACGGGAGCATATTTCACAAACTCGGTAATCGCTGTGTGATTGGTTCCCACAAAAGGAACTCCGAGTATTTTTGCCGCCAACATTGCCTCCAATCCCACGCCAAAAAAAAGATGAGAATGAATCACATCCGGTTTAAATTTTTTAACTTTGATCCAGCGTAAACCAGTCGGAATTACCATCCGCCCTTGCTTGGTCGGCGCCGGATAGGAAAAAGAAAAAAAACGGCTAATTTCAATTCCACTGTCCAAATCAATTTCTCTTTTCGAATTAATCCCCGCCGTTTGAAAATCTTTTTTAGAATATTCCGGCACAAAAAAGCGAACTTCGTGACCCAATTTTGCCAATTCCTCCGCGGTAGTGATGATGGAATCAGCGATACCGCTCAGTTCGGGATAAAAATTGTCAGAAAAAATTGCAATGCGCATAGTTTTAATTTTATGTTTTATCAATTTTCCTGGCAAATCTGGCCGTCAACTTTCCATAACCATAGGATATCAATGCAAAGAAAATCAAAATTAAAATTAGTGCTAGTCCACTCAGATTTAGGTAATGATTTATTTTATCATAGGCCGCGCCGAAATAAAATCCGAGAAGATAGAAGAAAAGTGAAGAGGGAACAGTCAGGATAACGCACCAGTTGATATATTTTTTGAGTGGCATCTTGACCGCTCCGGCGATAATGAGTCCGGGCGTTGCCAAAAGCGGAACTAATTTAATCAGCGTCATCGCCTTTCCGGCGTGCCGACGAGAAAGATTTTCCAGATAAATTATCCTGTCCTGCGGCAGACCAAAATAATGCGCGTACCGATTAACCAATTTTTCTCGTCCCCAATAGCCTACGGCGTAATAAATGACATCCGGAAGCAAGTTGCCGACAATGGAAAGCGAAAAAACCACCCAACCGTCAAAATAACCCAGCGCCACAGCAAAAGCGGCGGCGGCGGTGATGACCGGACCTTCGATGAGCATTATCACAAACATCAAAAAATATCCGTGCTGGATAATCCAAGTAAAAGCGCCTGAAAAATTTGAGAAGTCCATGATTTTTTTGTTTTTAGTACTTACGCATTTCAATCATATTAGGATCATTAGAGTGTAAATTCGAATATTAGTGTCGCAGTAATAAAGCGACTCTAATTTACGAACCTGCCTGCCGGTAGGCAGGTAAGCACCCGAATGTCTCGAATGATAAAAGTACGCGAGTCCCTGATTTTATTAAATCATTTTTCTGTCCCCTATTGTTTTGGTCGGGGTGCGGAGAATCGAACTCCGACTACAAGACCCCCAGCCTTGCGTACTACCACTATACTACACCCCGTAGCCCAAAAAGATTAAATATATTTGGCGG
>JAPLXG010000002.1:115190-117480 GCA_026396175.1 Candidatus Moraniibacteriota bacterium
CTATTTGTCTGGGGGAATGGATTCGCCCTGCCTCGGCTGATTTTCCGCCCGCAGGAGGGGTCTGGGGAGGAATGCGGGCGGGTTTCTGAACCATTTTTTCAAAACCGAATTCTGAATTTTGCTTTTCAAAATGCGTCGCCAAACAATTATCTAAAAATTAAAACTCCTGCAATATACGAGCAGAAATTCATCGTCAAGGATAATGCTAATAATTTTTTAGGTTTTTCTTGCAAAGCAAATACTAACAATTTCCACTCAACTAAAACGACAACTGCTTCCAAAAGTAAAATTATTAGCAAACTTGATTTGAAGAAAGAAAAATGATCATTAACCAATAGAAAATAATTTAAAATTGGATTTGTAAGAAGATTGATAAAAATAATTGCGATAATTTCTATCTTTTTTCTAAATCCAAAAAAGAAAGCGACTATTAGCTCAATTATTATCGTTAAAAATAAAGCTAAAAGATAACTACTTATTAATGACATTTTTCTTTCTTCTTATTGCATGAATGACGAGCCAAGAAATTAAAGCCACTACTCCAACTACAATACCCCCTCCGATAATAAGAATACTACTTTCAAATGATGTGCCTGGGATAATTCCTGGCGGGCTGATTAAATCGGCATGTGCACTTGTTGCTGATAAAAATACTCCTGAGAGCAAAACTGCCGTAACTGACAAATACTTTGTTGTTTTATTCATAATTTTTTTGGTTAATAATTTATCTATTGTAATACGAAAACGAAATAAATAATAGCAGAATTATTCGACCATTTTTTTCTGCTCATAATTTATAAAATACTTTCGTAAACCATAATAAAGAGCCAGCGATGAAACAAGAATAATAGCAAACACAAATAATTGTCCACATAAAAATTGCTTCAATCCACTAAAAGCTGGCAACGCACCGATTATCAATGCTAGACAAGTCAATCCAAAAGCAAACCCAGGGCGACCAGGCAAAATATTTGAAATAGCAACTAATGTTATCGGCATAGTTATATTAAATAAAAACATTCCAATAATTGCCAAGTAAGGAATATTTGCCCCAAAAACAAGAAAAGGAATCGATAAAACCAACGCTCCAACAGCGACCCGAATCCAACCAAATTTATCAGCCAAAATCCCGCCAAGTCCTTTACCCAAAACAACCGCCGAAGTCAAAATTATCAGTAGATCAATATTTGTTTTCCATGGAAATACAAGCACCGCTCCAACAAGTGAACGAATTGCAATTGAAAGAAAAACTAAAAGCAAAATAAATTCAAAGTAGTTGAATTTATTTTCACTAACAACTTCTTGCTCATAATTCATTTCTGGCTTTTTAATAATGAACATTAAAAGACACAGAACCGCTAAAATCAAAATAAAAGGCCATGCAATGAATTGTCCACCTTTACCAAGTAAAGTACCAACGAGAATACCCAGTGCACCAGGGGCAACATAAATTCCTGGGCCAGTCGCTTTTTTAGGAGTTAAATTCAAACTTATACTACCACCGCCAATATGAAATAAAGCATTACCTAGTCCCGCAAAAATAATAGCTACAATTGGAAAAGATAAAAATGTGATTGCGGAAAGTCCAGTCAAAATACAACCTAAAAAAGCGACAGCTCGCGGAGATTTTAAATAGTCAGAAGCAAGGCCAAAAATTGCCTGAAGGCCAAACGCCAAAACATTATACAAAATTACCAAACTTATAAAGTTTGCCGTGCTGACAATTTGATTTTTGAGAATACTAAAAATTACTGCGGCACAAATTCCGTCAACTATGGCGTGAGCAGTCCCATAAACAAAAAGGTTTGCAGAAATATTTTTTATTGATAATTTTTTGTATTCCATAAAATTATTTTAACAAATCATCAACTGAAACACCTAACCCTTTGGAAATTTTTGCCATAGTTTCAATAGTTGGATTAGGTGTTGCACCTGATTCAATTTTGATAATAACATTGTACGCAATATCAGCCAGCTTCGAGAGCTTGTCCTGTGAAATACCGAGTTTTTCTCTGTATTTTTTGATATTCTTTGCAATTGTTGGTAATTCTTTTGACTTCATAGTATGATTATACTAGTATAGCTAGTGAGATAAGTTTTACTACTATAACTTTATCAAATAAAATGAATTTAATCAAACAAAAATTGATGGCGACGCATTTTGAAAAGCAAAATTCAGAATTCGGTTTTGAAAAAATGGTTCAGAAACCCGCCCGCATTCCTCCCCAGACCCCTCCTGCGGGCGGAAAATCAGCCGAGGCAGGGCGAATCCATTCCCCCAGACAAATAG
>JAPLXG010000006.1 GCA_026396175.1 Candidatus Moraniibacteriota bacterium
ATGCCGATCCAGAGGATGACAAGGGGAATGGCAAAAAAAGAAATAGATGAAACTGAGCTGCTCAGTGTGCCGCCATCGGCGGATAATTTTAGACCACCGGCCGCTCCGGTTGCTGCTGTCATCATACGATCAGCAAGGACAAGCATAAAAATCATAATCGGTCCGGCGAAACAATATTTCATAAACTCTTTCCACCAGCCGCTGGCAGCGTTAGCGAGGTCTGTGCCCGGTTGAGTTGAACCCAAAAAAGCAATTGGAGAGAAAATGATGAAAATGGTGAGCGCGATTGTTCTGACCACCAAAAGAATAGCGATTGTGAGCATTGTGATGGCGAACATAAAGGTAAAAATAACCGCGGCGAGTAAATAATAATTGTCCGGTTTGGCCGCTCCATCTTGGGTGATTATTTTTAATACACCACTTTTTTCAACAATATCCCAAAAAGATCCGGCCCCATTGAGTTGGTTCAAAAAGCCATACATAAAAACATTACTCATATCAATAATAAAACGGGCAATGGGATAGCTGAAATTAACGAGAAGCGCCATGATGACCAAATTGAGCAAAACTTTTTTGTAGTGGTAACCGGTACTGGCTTGAAAAACAGTAGCAAAAGCAGAAAACAAAAGAATCATAATGAGGGACATGTTGAAAAAATCACGCACAAAACGCCACATCGTGTAGACTGTAGTATTACTCATGACAGCAGTCATATTATCCGGCACAACAATCCAGCTAAAAATATTCTTAGCTGAATAAAGTAGGGCGCCGTCAAGTTTTAGGAGGAGTTGGAGTATTTCTGTCATTATTTTTGATATAACGCGCCTGGTCCAAATGAGTTAACTTTTTTGTTGACTTGCTGGACGGCTTTGTCTGTCACTTTGTCGACTTGGCGATTGACAGTGTTTTCCACGCCAGCGACGGCTCTGTTAAACATCCCGGAAATGGCACTGGAAACAGTAGCGGCGGCTAGCTCCCCAACATTTTTCGCTCCGGCGATGGCAAGGTTTGGCAAGTTTTCAACATTGGCCTGCAGTTGCTGAAAGTTTATTCCCGGATTCACGACCGTTGTTCCATCAGCGGAAGTTTCACTTTTGTAGCCATTGTTAGAGGCGGCCTGCGTAGCAGCTATAGTTTGTTCTTCTTTTAATTTATTTTGATATTCTGTAGTAACTTTTTCTGCGACAACGGATGGCAACCCATTGTCAACATAATCCTCGTAGTCTTGTATCATGGCAACGGTTGGGCTTGTTAGCCCATCGGGGAGGGTGAATAATTCCGTGGGATTACCGGCATAGATTTGCAATGCAGTAGGATCGGTAACCGTCTGAAGCATATCACCCATTTGTTTTTGGTAATCAATATTGAGATCAAAAGCGTCTCCTGTTCCCAAAACCGCCTCCTTGCCAAAACCTTCTCCTGCCACCGTGCTGGCACCCAAGACACCGTTGAAAGCTTTGCGATAGTTGGCACTGCCGCGACCGGAAAGGGCACTACTGATGTAGTCATTGGCATAGCGCTGTGCATTGCGTCTTGGATTGTCAACCAAGTAATCTTTCCAGTTGGTGATGAACCTTGCTCCGTTAGCCGATGTGCCGGCAATAAAGCGATCCTTTTGGCGCATAATCATTTTGATGGCGGCTTGCTGGAGTGAGCCCATCGTCATGCCTTCGATCATATTGTAGATCACTTCCATCCCTTGTTTCATTGCCGCGGCCATTGGCTCGAGCCAGGCCGAGGAACTTTTTGCGCCGACAGGAGAAAAAGCTAAAATTAGCGCAAAAAATAACACAAAAATAATTTTTTTGATGGAAGACGATTTTTGTTTTTGGGAATCTATCGGCATAAATTCTAAATCTAAACTATTTAATGAATTGCTTGTTTGTTGATAATTTAAATAGAAATTTATTTCTCAAACTGACCAAAATAAATCTTATGGCAAGTAAGCATAGGATGAGCAAAACTTACATTTACAGATTTTATTTTGAAATATTTAGCGGAAATCTCGTCCACTTCCTCTTTTGTGGGCATTACAAACTTAAACTCGCTGATAGCAAAAGGAAGCTCTAGAAAATTAAATTCTTTTTGACTAATTTTTCCTTGTTTTAAAAAATTCCGCAATTGCAGATTCATTTCCGCTAAATTTTTATAAAATCTTTTATTTTCGATATCTTTTAACCCACAACAAAATCTATATGCGTAATACCACCTGTTTTCCAACGTAAAAATATTATTTCTATAAACATCAACTATTTGTTCCAAATCAAGCTTCTCAGCTTCCTCGACTGTAACTACTGAATTCAAAACATAACCACCATTTTTTGAAAGTCTCTTTATTTCTTTGAAAAAATTACCCCACTCCTCAAAAAAAATATGATGAATTCCGTGATCGCACAATACAACATCGAACTCATTAGACTTTGATGGAATCTTTAACCAATTAGCAATAACCACGTCCTCCTTTCCATCGGAATATTCAAGAAGCTCCCCCATTGCTTTGATCATATTGGGATTAATGTCTGCTAGCGTTGTCTTGATTTTATATTTCGCCAATAAATCTCTTAGTTCTGGAGTGGCGCCTAATAAAAGCGCTTTTATCTTATCGCCTCGCTTATGAATTATTTTTTGTAAACATTCCTCATATAAAGCAACTTCCATTTTTGATGGCCTAATTATTGGAATTCCCACCGCCCACTCTTGAGCCATCTTATTCCAAACTTTTTTATTGAGACTTTTTTCCTGTAATTGCATACTCTTAAAGCTCTTAATAGATTACTTGATAATTTGTCCCACCCATTTTTTTACTTCTGTTAGCGCATAATCGTGGGTTTCTGCTTCTCGATCGCCAATTTTTTCAACCATTAGCTGTTTTAAGTCTTTCAATACTGTAGAACCTATCCTTTCACGACCCTTCAACTGCTTAAAAAATTCCAAATATTCTCCTTCCATATCAACGTCTTCGTCTCCCACGGACTGAATGCCGACTATTCTCATCTGTTCCGGAAAATCTGCGTTCGACATTTTTTTCAATTTAGCTCCGGATTTAATGGCACTTTCAACTACTTCCTCTGGATCCATATTTTTAAAATAGCCCGCCTCGGCTTCATTTTTAAAATAATCCAGGAAAGGTTTTAAATTTTCTTCTCTTGTCTCCAGCCAAGCTCCGATCAAAATTAAATTATCAATTTTTCTAGCAATCTCTTTAGCTACTTCGCTAGAGCCAGATTCCTGGTTGATGTCATTAATTGAAAGCAAAGATATCCGACCTCCCCATGAATGTCCAATTATATCAATTTTTTCTATCGCGGAATTGAGTGCTTTTAAGGCTGTCAAAACTTCCCTATTGGCACTATCGAAACTAAAATTTCCCTTACCCAAATATTTATCACTTTCTTTTTTATTCAACTCAGATCTTTCCGGACAATGAACATAATTTTTTGCGCCTTCCCCTTCCACTTTTAAGGCGTTATGCCTCAAAACCAATACCGCCCTGCCATTTTCTGCAAAATCATTTGCATATTTTGATTCTTGTAAAACAAAATCGCCCTTATAGCCCGGGCTAATTATCAGTACTTTTTTAACATCTCCTTCTTTCGGACGATATAATTTCCCCTCCACAGTTTCTCCTGTTTCGGGATTTTTTAATTCCGTCCAAAATATTTCGCGATTTCCTATTTCGACTTCATTGTTGTCTTGATCTATATCTTTTTCAAGTCGAAAAGATCTTTCCGGATTGAAATTCTCACAAAACAAATCCCTTAGGGGTTTGTCTTTTTTTGTTTCTACTTTTGTTTCGGTAAAAGCTGGTTGTGTTGGTATATGTTCCATGGGTATGAGTTTAATAATAAATACGCAATATGCCGTTAACCACAATACTTATAAAAAACAGATAATTTAAATTTATTTATTTCTATGGCGTCGTTGTTGTGTCAGTCGTACTTGTTGTGCCAAGCGAGGTGTTTAGCAGAGAATTTAACTCATCTGAGCTTTTCGGTGCGTCAATGCCGAAACTTTTTAGTTTATTTTGCATTGTTTCATCATATGTCAGGCCATATTCGGAAATTTTACTTCCGGCTTCGGTGGCAAAATCGGAAAAGGCAGTCATAAATCCTTCGATCTTCGAAAGATTGGCAATAGCACCCAGCGGGTCAGAGGGGTCGGACTGAAACAGGTTTCCTATACTTCCGGAATAAAGGGCAAAGCGCAAAGCTTTAAGGTGAATGTCAATTAAATCTTCCGGCACTTCCACGGCCTTCAATTGTTCGACTATTTTCTTTTGACTGGTCATTAGCTCTTGCAAGCCGGAAGAGCTTTGAGTGGAGATGGCGGTGGTGATTAGGTTGGTAAAGGTAGAAAGCATCTTGGTTGCATCGGGAATCTTTGTAATCGGTTCGGGGGAATTGCTGGTAAAAATATATGTTACGGCGGCCAAATAATCAATGCAGTCCTCCTTTCTCTTGGCAGTGGCTTTTTCTGCGCTGAGACTTCCGTAGTTTTGTTTTTTTATTTTGAAGTCACTTTTACTAACTTGAGGCATATCATCGACGGAAACTGTCTCGGGAGTTAGGGATTGGTCAACTAGCGCCCGAACATCATCCATAGTAACCTGTTTGTTTTCAGCGGCGGCTTTGTCATTAAGATCGCTTACTTTTTGAGCAATATCTTCCGTGATATTTTTTTTTGATGAGTCGCCAAGCACGGCACTAGTCGGATCGACGGGATTGGTTGTGTCGGGAGTTGCAGCTCTTGTTCCATTGAATCCTGCAAGTTTATCTCCCGGTGCTTTTTTCAGCGGGTTATAACCGCTGCGCACTTCCGCGCCGTCAGAATAGCCGTCGCCGTCCGAGTCGGGATTGTGTGGATCGGTGCCGTAGATTTTTTCTTCGGAATCTGAAAGACCGTCCTGGTCGCTGTCAAGAAAAACACTTTTGGTGCCGTTGGAATTATTTTGGGCGCCAACATAGAAAGCAAAACTGGAAATAATCAGCAGTGCGAGAACGAAAAAAGAAAGGCTAATATTTTTTAGTTTCATATGTCGAAATTATACCATAATACTTGTTAATCTGTGAAGGGCTGGCAGCTTTATTTTTTTTGCTCGTTTTGGTATGATTAGGCTATGAAAAAATTAGCGGAATTTATCGAGACTATTTTGGAAAAAAAGGTGGAGCCGATCTTTTGGTGCTTGACCTTTTTTGGGATTATTGAGGTACGGCTATACCTGGATAAATTCATCGCAAAATCCAGTTCCCCTTTGTTTGATTTGGTAGTGGACATCCACAATTTGCTCTTCTTTTTTCTCACAATCGCGCTAGTTTGGCTCATTTTGTGTGGCGTGCTCAAGAAAAATCCGTTTGAGCTGGCGAGTTTTATGCTTTGGGTGGCGCTGGCTATCATCTTCCCGCCCATTTTTGATCTCCTGAAAACCGGCAGCGAAGTTTTTTGGAGCTTCTATCTGATCAGTGCGCCAAGTGATTTGATTTGGCAATACGGCACTATTTTTGGTCATTTGCCTTCTGGGGTGGTTTATTTCGGCACTAAGATAGTTTTTGTCATCGGCGTGATATTACTCACCGGTCTGGTATACATAAAAACCAAAAAGTTTTCAAAAACTATTTTTACTGCTATCGGAACATATTCCGCGTTGTTTTTGATGGCGGCGTTTCCTTCGCTGTTTTATTATTTTGTCAGAGTCATTTTGGGAAAGGCGGTTTTTTCCGTCTATGCCTTTGAGGTGATTCAATTTTTCGCCAAGTCAAGAATTTTTGGCATCGAGCTGGCGCCCGTTTTTGCTTTGCCCTATAACTTAAATTTAATTTATTTCCCGCTTTGCCTTGTCATCCTGGGCTATTTTTTCTGGAAGTCAGAGCCGAAAATGTTTCGAGCGGCCGTTCATAATTTTCGTTATCCGCAAGTCATTTTTCACACAGGGCTCTTGTTTTTAGGCCTAGGCGTTGGTTTTTGGGAATATCAGGAAAATTTTGAGCTGAATTTGTTTTCCCTCTCGGCGGTTTTTTGTGTTCTTCTCAGCGTTCTTTTGGCTTGGGAAGCGTCAGTGGTAGTGAACGATATTCTTGATTATCAGGTGGACGCCGTTTCCAATCCGGAGCGGCCACTACAAAAAGGCATTTTTACGACTAGTCAATACGCGCAGTTTGGGGCGATTATGTTTTTTCTTTCAATCGTTGGCGCCGGAATGGTAAATTACAAATTTGGTATTTTGCTTTTCATATATCAAGTTTTAGCTTGGTTCTACTCAGCCGAGCCTTTTCGCCTGAAGCGTTTTGTGCCAATCGCGTCAATCCTCAGCGCGGTGACGCTGCTCACGGTCTTTTTTTCCGGCTTCATTTTTTTCTCGCCCGAACAAAATCTGGAACGTCTTTCCTGGCGAATCATTTTTCTCCTGCTGATTACCTACACAGTTTCTTTGCCCATCAAAGATTTCAAAGACATTGAAGGCGACAAAAAAGACGGCGTGCGCACGATCCCGGTAATTTTTGGCGAAGAAAAAGGCCACCTCATAGTGGCTTCCGGCATTTTTCTGTCCTACGTGCTCAGCGTTTTTTTTATCAATGAATTTAGACTTTTTTGGTGGGCGATTCTTTTTGGCTCACTTTCTTTTTTGGTAGTGACCAACAAAAAAATCCACCCCAGACGTGTCTTTTGGTGGATTCTTCCACTAGTCACAATCTACGGCCTCATCGCGGTGAAGGTGGTTTTTGAGTTGACTTTTTAGGGGATTTGTGCGAGGATGGAAAGTCGAAAGAGGCTAAGATAAATAATTAAACTTGTAACTTAAAAATTTGGGAGGTGAAATATGGCAGATGATGATGGAATTGGTGAACTTATTGCCTTGGGACTTATTGTTCTTATCGGAGCTGGCATATATGCGGTTCTTTGTGCCTTTGGATCACACGAATGTGGTGACGAGGTGACGAAAGAAGAGCTAACTAGGGCCAACTCAGAGGTGTCGGATGACGACAATAATGATGAAAAATCTTTGTGTCAAGAAGCGGAAGAAAGAGGCGAGGATGTTTGCTGGAAGTGTCTTACAGTAGAGCCACAACGCTGTGGCGGTTGTGGCGGGTGTATTAAGTGCAATGGGGATGATGACGGAAGCGGTACTTGCTGTAGCTGGTGTGGATAGCTATTAGTTTAAGTCTCCATCTTGTGAACTATCTCACTGTTGGCTCATATCTCCGATATGAAGCATTCACTTCTAACGCACCTTATAGCAAAAGGGCAACTTATAAATTAAGTTGCCCTTTTCCATTTGTCTCGAACTATGATTTTTATGATTGAATGATTAGCGGGATTAAAAACAAATGTCATCCTGAGCGCAGCGCAGCGGAGTCGAAGGATCTGCTTTGTATTATTCAGAGCTTTATTTATATCTCCTTCGCCCTTCGGGAGAAGGTGGCCGAAGGCCGGATGAGGGCAAGGGTAATATAAAATAGAGATTAATATAAATAAGAATGATTAGTGGAGTATCAACACCCTTGCCCTCACCTGTCACGTGCTCGTGACATCCTCTCCCGGAGGGCGAGGAAGGATGCTTTATTTTATATCAATTCCACCAACTTTTTCCAATCCTCCAAACTCAATTCTTGCGCTCGTTGATTTTGGGAAATCTCAATTTGTTTCAACTTTTCTTCAACAACAGCTTTTTCTAATTTCAAACTACTTGAAAGATTATTAACCAGTGTTTTTCTTTTAGCCGAAAACCCAGCTTTTACAATCCGAAAAAACTTTTTCATTCCTTCTTTGTTTCTTGTTTCTTGTTTCTTGTTTCTTGCTATCCTGATAACTGCACTATCCACCTCCGGCACAGGAAAAAAAGCCTTTGCCGGAACAGTGAAAAGCAACTCTGGAGTAGCATAATATTGCACAGACAAAGCCAAAATACTCATCTTTCCGGCTTTGGCACAAATCCGCTCCGCCACTTCTTTTTGTACCATCAAAATCATTTCTGTCGGTGGATATTTTGTTTCCAAAAATAAGCGAATAATTGGTGAAGTGATGTAATAGGGAATATTAGCAACCACTTTGTATTTAGTATCTGGTATCTGGTATTTGGTATTTTGTAAAATCAATTCGGGCAAATTTATTTCTAAGATATCGCCAAGCACTATTGTGGTGTTACTTTTGGAATTTAAAATTTTATCATTTGGATTTGATTTCAAATTTAAAATTTCAAATTTCAAATTGCGAGCTGTCTTTTTCGCCAATTCCTCATCCGTTTCTATGGCAATCACTTTTCCCGCAAGCCTTGCTAGTTCTTTCGTCAGCACTCCTTCCCCCGGCCCCACCTCAATCACCAAATCATCCGCACTCAAATTAGCAGCTTGGATAATTTTGTCTAAAACGGTTTTATCTCGCAAAAAATTTTGACCTAATTTTGTCGGCATATACTTTGGGTAAGAGGTAGTTAAGATTTTAGTACGCGATACTAAATACTAGATACCAAATACCAAATACTAATTAAGTACTTCTTCCACTTTCACGCCAATCACCCCTGCACCAATCGAAGCGATTTTTTGGAAAGCGACTTTGTCGAGATCGATGATGCGGCCTTTGCCTTGGGGGCCGTAGTCGTTGATTTGAACAATGACCGATTTGCCATTGGCAGTATTGGTTACTCTAGCATAATTTCCTCTGGCAATGGTAGTGCTGGCGGCAAATAGTCCGCCTTTGAAGGCGTACCAGGTGCCGATGCCCTTTTGGGCATTGCCGGTTTTAACATAGGTGCCCTGAGTGATCACTTCGGTCACTGGATCCTTGGTGATATTTTTTTCCAGCACAACGCGAGAAATTTCTTTGCCGTCACGATATGTAATTTTATATTTCACCTCGCGGATACCCGTTTCTCCTTCAGTTTGGGTGCTTTTTTCCCGCCAACCCATTTTGTTATCCAGCTTGGTGATAGTTTTGTAGGCGATATCTTCCGGGATGACTTTTTCTTCCACATTGATGCGCGTGACAATGATTTGGGTATTATTTTCCAAAAAACCGTTTACATCCGGCGTGGTTTTGTCCAAGCGTCCCAGCGTGACATTATTTTCGCCCAAAACTGTCACAATGTTTTTTGCGATAGTGTAATTTTCAATCTTTTTTCCATCCACTAGAATTTTTATGTTAACTGCTCGACGAATTCGGATATTCTCTCCTGGTAACAGGAGGCTAGCTTTATCCGGTAGGACTTCGTCGTGTTCAGAAAGGGTGATTTTTTGTTCAGCTAGAAAGTTATCCACAGTCTGCGCACTCGAATTTAGGCTTGAAGTAAGCCCATTATCGGAAAGGGTGACTAATCTTGGTTGCTCAGAAAAAAGTAATTCTCTTTTTTGCGAATGAAAAAAAGTCCTCCATAGGATGAAGATTATGAGTGTGAAAAATAGTAATTTAATGAATTTTTTGGGCATCTATATTTATATCCCCTTCGCCCTTCGGGAGAAGGTGGCCCGCCGCGGCGGGCCGGATGAGGGCAAGGGCTTTATATTAAGAAAATACTAAATTAGCAAAGTTTATTCTTAGTTTATGACCCTTGCCCTCACCTGTCACGTGCTCGTGACATCCTCTCCCGGAGGGCGAGGAGGAATCCGACTTCTACTCACTCTTAAACCTGTACTGAATCGCCTCGGCGATGTGATTTGGTTTGATGCTTTCTGATTCTTCGAGGTCGGCAATCGTTCTTGCAACTTTGATAATCCGGAAATAGGCGCGCGCGCTGAGATAGAAGCTCGATAGCGCGTTTTTCATCAGCTCTGCTCCGGCGGTGTCCAGTTGGCAATATTTTTTGATTTGCTCGCTTTCCATTTCACTGTTTGCGACTATTTTTGAGTCCAAAAAGCGCTTCTTTTGAATTTCGCGGGCTTTTTCTACGCGCAGTCGGATACTTTCGGAACCTTCTTGGGGGCTGGTTTCTGCTAATTTTTCGAATTTCAAACGCGGAACTTCAATGTGCAGATCAATGCGATCTAGAATCGGCCCGGAAATCTTGGCTTGGTAGCGAATAATATTTCCCGGACTGCAAGAGCAAGCCTTTTCCGGGTCAGTGGCGTTGCCGCAAGGACAAGGATTCATCGCGGCGACGAGGGTAAAACGAGCGGGAAATTCCAGCGTGCCTTGAGCGCGGGAAATGGTAATAAGGCCGTTTTCCAGTGGTTGACGTAGATTCTCCAAAACGGAACGAGAGAACTCAGAAAACTCGTCCAAAAACAGTATACCACGATGCGCGAGACTTATCTCGCCGGGTTTTGGGAATGTGCCACCACCGACGAGCGATGCGGCGCTCGCTGAGTGATGAGGAGAGCGGAATTGTCTTTTGGTGATGAGGCTATTTTCTTTGGGCAGGTAACCGGCGACGGAAAATATTTTTGTCACTTCCAATGCTTCGGGCACGGTGAGGCGGGGCAAAATCGAAGTCATCGTTTTAGCAAGCAAGGTTTTTCCTGATCCGGGCGGGCCGTTGAGCAAAATATTATGCGCTCCGGCTGAAGCAATTTCCAAAGCTCGCTTGGCGTGTTCTTGCCCGCGGATATTTTTCATGTCATAGAGGTGCTCCTCTTGCTGAAAAAGTTTTTCCAGATCAGTTTTGGGAAAAAAATCGAGTGTCGCAATGTTTTCCAAGTGATTAAGCAACTCTTTGAGAGTAGAAACGGCAATGATATTGATTCCGTCAATAATTGAAGCTTCCTTGGCATTTTCCCGGGGAACAAAAAGCGTGTTGATGCCTTTTTCTTTAGCAAAAATAGTAACAAGTAGGACTCCCTTCACGGGCCTGATTCTGCCGTCTAGCGATAGTTCCCCGATAAAAAGCTTATTAGTGTGGTTAAAGGTAATTTGCTTGGTGGCGAGGAGAAATCCCAGAGCAATTGGTAAGTCATAGAGCGGACCGACTTTTGGTAAATCAGCCGGAGCAAGATTCACTGTGATGCGACCACAGCGGTGTGGAGCGATAAGCCCACTATTTTTGATGGCCGAGCTGACGCGATCTTGCGATTCTTTGATGGCAGTGTCAGGCAAACCGACAATATTGAAATGATGCATCCCAGCCGAAAGTGTGTCGACTTCCACTTCAACCAGCGCGCTTTTGAGACCAATAACAGCAGCAGAAAAAACTTTTGCGGACATAGTTTATTTTTTTAAATTTTTTATTTATACCCTCTTCTCCCGAGGGGAGAAGAGGATTTGATTATTAAAAGAAAAACTCCCAAGCAGATAAATATATCAGCCAAATTGAAAATTGGCCAGACCTTGAAATCAATAAAGTCTATTACGCAACCATAATGTAGTCTATCAAAAAGATTAGAAAGTGCGCCAGCAAGGATAAGAATCAAAGAATAATTTGAAATTTTAAATTTAAAATTTGAATTCAAATTAAAATTTTTAAATTTGAAATTAAATAATTCATTTCTAATTTCAAACTTCAAATTCAAAATTAAAAAACTGACAAAAACAACAATGGCTATAATAAATCCTAGTATTGCCCAATTCGGCAGGCTTATCCCAAATGCTACGCCCTTGTTGCAAATATAAAATCCGCCAAAAGAGCGGATGATATATTTCGCTAACTGATCAATAAAAATCAGCAAGATTATCAGTAGAAATGAGTTTTTATTCGTAGATTCGCATTTCATTCGTAGTTTCGAATCGGGTTTAACATTTAATACAAGTCTTGGCACTCGGATTGGCGCGCAGCCGTTCGATATCGATTTCTTTTTGGCAGTTTTCACAAAGCCCATAGGTGCCTTTTTCCATCCGTTCCAGCGCGCTGATTATATCTTGCAGCTTTTTTTCCAAAGTGACTTCCACAGGCAAATTGTCCGTGTACTCTTCGACCTCAGTTGTGTTGTCTTCGCGGTCAGTTCCGACTTCGCCAAAAGTGGTTTCATAGTCCCCTTTTTCCTTGTCCACGGGTCGTGCAATGCGGGCTAGATTTTCCTCTAGATCAGTCCTTTCTTTTAATAAAAGAGCCTTCAGCTCGTCGAGTACTTGTTTATCCATAGTTGTTAGTTTAGTTGGTTAGTTTCCTTGCTGCTCTATTTTAGCAAAAATGCAGGAGGTTGTCTATTTTTAATTTTTTAGGCAGGCTCGTGTTTGTGATGGAAAAGTCCCTATTATGTCATTCTGAGCGAAGCGGAGCGAAGTCGAAGAATCTGCCATGGGTTATCATAAGCTTTACTATATTACATAAAACTTTCGGTAGTGGATAGTAGATCCTTGTGCCACCGCTAAAGCTACGGCGACACGCGATCGACTGCGTCCGTCCGCCAGCTGGCGGATCGCTCAGGATGATAATCAAATTAAATTGCCTTAATATGTTTTATCTTAGCTCTTCGAGCGCTCTCATTGATCCAAACAGCAATCACATCAAAGCGATAAGCGCAGTCCGTTAAATTATTCTGCTTGAGATAAAAATAGGCGATTTTGTTCAGCCTTTGCAGTTTGTGATAGTTAACATTTTCTTCCGGGTTAGTGTTGCCAAATTTGTGCATTTCCCTGGCTTTGACTTCGACAAAAACTAACTCATCTTTTTCCAAATCTTTGGCAATAATGTCAATTTCTCCCAAGCGGCGGCCGCTCGGGTTAGCATAGTTCATAGCAATGATTTCATAACCCTTGCTTTTGAGATAGTTAGCGGAAATGGTTTCGCCTAAGTTCCCGAAAGATTTTTTTAGTGTAATTGGCATGTGCTTATTATAGCAAGCAATTTTTGAGAAAACAAAAAACACCCTTTCTTTGGTGCTTCTTTGCGCTTATTGACTATTATTATTTACCCTAGTTTCTCATAAAGGTATGGAAACCAGGGCGTTCAAACGCCCGGATTAATAAATAATTTGAACGAGAACGCCCCAGTGTTTGTCATGTATCAACATGCAACATGGAAACATTTTTCGAGGGTGAGTTCGATTGTGTTAAATAATGTACATGTATTTTGACTACATAACAGAAAGATTATCCCCGTTCTAACGGTTCGGGAATGTTGTTTTACCATTCTCTGGCACGATGGCCTTTAAATGGGAAGGTACTATGCTAGATGATACTAGCTATTTTTATTTTTTGTTTTTATATTTTTAACAAAAAAGTTTTTGTTTTTATTTTAGGGTCTCTGATGTTAGAGATCAGAGCGGCTCGGGCGCGTTGGCCCAAACACTTGAACAGTAAAACAGTTTTCAATCGCAGATAGGGGGAAATTGCGATTGAAAACTGCTTTACCGTTCGTAACTGTGAGTTTTTAATGTTCAATATATTTATTATAGCAGGAAAAGGATGTCAGGTCAATGAGGAAATGTATTTGGCTTAAACAGCCAGTGTCTTGCTGGGATAAAAATATTAATGAACCGAATTAACTGCTTTTGAAAATGCGGTTTTAAAAAGTAATTTACTTTTTAGCGCCGCAAGTAAGCCATTATTTTTAGTTGCTGGAGTTTTCTGTCGGCTTTTCTATCGTCGGTAGTGGTGGTGTGGGTGGAGTGGTTGTTGCTGGCGCTGGAGTGATCGTTACTGGCGCGACTTCGGTTTTTGCACCGCTGAGTTTGTCAATAATTGAGCGCAATGTTAGTTTTGTCGTGCCAATGAGCAATTTATTTTTATAGACCGAATAATCAACGGAAAGTTTGTCCGGCGAGATGATATTTTGATAGCGGATATTTGCGTCGAGATAGGCGCTGCTGGCGAAGAGTTTGTCAGTTTTATATTCGGAAGTGAAAAAGAGCGGGCTGATTTCATTGGCGAGATTTTTTTCTTCTGACAGAAGTACTTTTGTCAGATTGATGTCATCTCTTGATTCGATGGCGATACCTGTTCTTGGACCGGCTATATCGTTATAGACGAATAGGCTAAAATTATTTCCCATAAGGGCAAAAACTGCAGGAGAGAGTTTCAGCCCCAGGAGACCGGAAAAATCTTTGAAACTAAGCGGTGTATTTTGCGCATCGGTTATGACGAATTCGACGGGTGAGGCGTAGCCTTCTTGCGAAACTTGTCCCAGGGTTGTTTTTATTTTTTCTGTGATTACGCTGCCTTCTTCCAGGTGAAGATAGTTAGGATTTTCTTGCGAGTAGGAAAGCGTCGGCTTTGCAGGAGGAACTTCCACGGGAGTTTCCGCGGGCGCTGTGAAGAGCGGTTGTTTTTGTAGCTCAGAGTTGGTTTTTAAATATGAATATCCGGCCCAGCCCAAGGAGATTATCAGGAGAAAAGAAACGATAGAGAGGGTAATTAGGCGCAATTTGGGGTTGGGAGTGGCGGAGTTTTTTAGTAGCGGCTGTGTATTTTTTTGATCAAAGGGGCTTGCAGTTGGCGTTTTCTTTTCTGCTTGCGAAAAGGTCAAAGTATTTTCATCGTTCATTTTCGGATCATTTTTCGTCATGCCATTGATTTTCAAGGAATCATCACCGCCTAGGTTCAAAAAGGGACTGCTCTTTTGCTTTTGGGATAAATTGAGTGGAGCGGGATTATTTTGTGGCACGATTACGCCATGTTGCATGCTCGGGTTTTCCAGGTTTTCTAAATCTTCGCGCATCGTGTGAATCGGCGTGTCTTCAATATTGAAATTTTTTTGCTGACTTAAATTCAAAGGACTGTTTTTATTTTCTTCTTGAGTTTGAGAAGTTTTTTTTGTGAAGCCAAACATTTTTTTATTTATCCCCCACCACTTTTTCGCTCGCGTTTGCGATGTGGCTGAGGAATGTTTTTTATTAAGCTATTTATAGAACATCAAAGCAGGTTTATCAAATAAAATTCAAAAGCGAAAAAGTGGTGGGGGATAAAAAAATAGAAGCGGATTTTCTCCGCTTCTATTATAAAACACAATTCGATTTTTGACCAATTTTAAATTTCCGCCTGTTGCGCGAGTCTTGCCGAAAGGTTGATTCGGCCTTGAGAATCGATTTCTTTAACCTTGACTTTGACGATATCGCCAACGCTCAGGACATCTTCCACTTTTTCAATCCGGCGTTCTGCGATTTCGGAAATGTGAATGAGACCTTCTTGTCCTGGGAGGATTTCGGCAAAGGCGCCGAAAGCCATAATGCGAGTTACTTTCGCATTAAAAATTTCTCCCGCTTTCACTTCGTGGGTAAGATTGTCAATCCATTCTTTGGCCTTGGCAGCAGAAACTTGATCGGGAGATGTGATAAAAATCATACCGCTATCCTCAATGTCAATTTGCACGCCAGTTTGGTCGATAATTTCATTGATGATCTTGCCACCAGAGCCGATGACATTTCTGATTTTTTCCGGATTAATTTGCATCGTGATGATTCTTGGTGCGTATTGGGACATTTCAACTCGAGGAGCTGGCAAAACATCGGTGATTTTTTTCAAAATTTCCAAACGATTTTGATGGGATTGAGCAAGCACGGCAGAAAGCATTTCCAGCGTTACTCCGTCGACTTTCACATCCATTTGCATCGCTGTGATGCCTTTTTCTGTTCCCGCCACTTTAAAGTCCATATCACCATAATGATCTTCCAAGCCTTGGATGTCAGTGAGAATTTTGAACTGATTGTCTTTTCCGACAATAATTCCCATTGCAATGCCAGAAACTGGTCGCTTGATCGGTACGCCGGCATCCATTAGTGATAGGGTTGAGCCACAAGTAGCAGCCATTGAAGACGAGCCGTTGGAAGAAAGAATTTCGGAAACCAAAAGAATGGTGTAGGGAAAATCTTCTTTGGAAGGCAAAACTGGAACGAGCGCTTTTTCAGCGAGAGCACCGTGACCGATTTCGCGTCTTCCGGGGCCTCTCATCGGCTTAACTTCTCCAACTGAAAAAGGTGGGAAATTATAGTGGTGGATATAGCGTTTCTTCATATCCACTTCCATTGTATCGATAATTTGTTGATCGCCAGGTGAGCCAAGCGTGGTTACTGTAAGTGCTTGGGTTTCTCCACGAGTGAAAAGACTAGTGCCGTGTGTGCGGGGCAAAATTCCGGTGCGACATTCAATGTGACGGATTTCATCTAGCTTTCTTGAATCCGGGCGTAATTCTTTCTCCAAGATATTTTTGTGCACGATTTCATCGGACACTTCTTCAAATACGATTTCGGCCACTTCTTTCAATTTATCTGCTTCTTCGGGAAAAGTGGTTTTGATGTATTCCTTGACTTTGTCTTGGATAGCGCTCATTTTCTCTTCAATCACCTTTTTATCCTTGTCATAAAGCGCTTCAGCCAAATTTTCTGAGAGCAAAATTTCTTTTACCTTAGACTCAAACTCCGATGTTCCGGCCACAAGTGTCGGCACATTTTTCTCTTTTCCGACTTCTTTTTGTATTTCCAGAATAAAAGTCACGATTTTCTTGATTGCTTCTTGTCCAAAGGTAAAAGCGCGGAGCATTTCTTCTTCGGAAACTTCCATCGCACCGCTTTCAATCATATTAACTTTGTCGAGACTGCCGGAAATCAAAAGGTCTAATTCGCCCTCAGTCATTTCGCCATTAGTGACGGGATTCAAGACAAATTCTCCCCCGCCTGCATCGCTATGCGAAGCATTGCGGGCAGGTTGAGCTTTGCCAACACGAACTGCGGCAACTGGTCCATTCCAAGGAATATTGGAAATAGCCAGCGCGGTTGAAGCGGCAATAATGGCTAGGGTATCCGGGTCATTTTCTCCATCATAGGAAAGTACGGTCACAATCACTTGCACGTCATTTCTCATTCTATGGTTAAAAAGTGGGCGGATTGTGCGATCAACCGCTCGTCCAGAGAGGACAGCGTCGTCAGATGGACGACCTTCGCGCTTGATGAAACGTGAGCCCTTGATTTTTCCCGCGGCATAATAGCGCTCTTCGAAATCCACCATCAGGGGAAAATAGCCACTAACGCGCGATGCGCCTTTGCTCATAACGGCCGTGGCAAGCACAACTGTGTCGCCATAGCGCACGGTAACGGCGCCATTAGCCTGTCCGGCGAGAAGGCCGGTCTCAATCTCCAAAATTCGTCCTCCGATTTGGAGAGACCATTTCTTTTGCTCCATTCAATTGTTGCGAAGCCTCAGTTGGCCCTAAATTGAGCCAGAAAGCAAGATGTATGACGATGATTTACGAATTGAGATTTACAAGCCTTATAAACCTTAATTCATAAATCCTCACACTTTTTGCTTTAAAAAGGGACTTCTTAATAAATATTTAACAAACTAACTCTAGCTTAGTTTTGCGGTTTTGGCAAGTTTTTAGCAGTTTATGAGGACCGTCCTCAGCAGAGGACGGTCATTGATCAATCAAAGCGAAACGTTGACAATTTGCATTCGTGGCTTGTCAGAGATGACTGCGGTTTTAGAAAAAGCCAAATAACCCGGAATGAGCAGATTAAGCGGAGAGATGATCATTAGAATTCCCAACCATTCCGCTTTTTGCAAAATTTTGCAGATTCCCATCCAAACGAGGATATAAACAATAAGATTAGCCAGGGGAATGAAAAACCACACAATCCACCAAGTTGGTTTTTTGGCAATTTGGAGTGCGAGAAGCATATCCAGAATGGGAATCCAAGCAAACCAAGCATTCTGGGTGTTGGTTTTTTTGGCAATCTTCATTAAGCACACGGACATATAGATGTAATAGGCCAAAAGAAAGAGAACTATGAAAGTAATAATCCCTACAGCAATTGGCAACACGGCTTCGGTTGGGATGTTTGTTTGGTTCATGATATTTTAGGCAGGAGCGGGTTTGTAACCCGGTCCTTTTGTTTTACGGATTTTAATATTTTTGCTGACTTAGGCTTGCAATGCTATTTTTGAGTTTATGCAAGTTAGTAAACCATGCGAAGCCCCGCCTAGGCGGGACTCCTGCGAAGGAAACTAAATTAAAAACTTTTTTTTATTCTCGCTCAAATTAATAAAATCATCTAATTCTTCAACTAATTTATTACTAGTCGATTCCATAAAAGCGATACCTTCCATGCGGCAACCGGTGGTTGACTGGATATATTTGACTAAAGGAATGTAATCGCCGTCACCGGAAACGAGGACAATAGCGTCAAGTGTTTTTGACATCTTGATGGCGTCCACTGCGATTCCCACATCCCAATCCCCTTTTTTCGCTCCACCGGGAAAGATTTGCAGGTCTTTAGTTTTGACTTCATAGCCGACTTTTTCCAGCGCGTCAAAAAATTTTTCTTCCTGACCCTCTAGTGTTTTAATCCCATAGGCAATGGCGCGGATCAGTTTGCGATCGCCCACAGCTGCTTTCAGAACTTGGTCAAAGTTGACTTTTTTTTGGTACAGCACCTTGGCGCTGTAGTAGAGGTTTTGAATATCCACCAAAACACCGATGCGTTGTTCTTTGTATATGCTCACATATTTTATACAAATTTGGACATATTTTACACAAAAACACAAATTAAATTTGTGTCTCTGTGTCTAATTTGTTCCAAATTTGCGTTTAATTTGTTTTACTAGCCCTTGAGTTCTAATTTCTTAATCAAGGCCTTATAATTTTTCTCGTTAGTTTTTTTCAAGTAGTCAAGCAGTCTCTTGCGTTTTGAGACCATCTTGAGAAGTCCGCGGCGGGAATGGAAATCTTTAGCGTTTTTCTTGAGGTGAGCGGTCAGTTTCTTGATTTGTTCTGTGAAAAGAGCGACTTGGTATTCTGGCGAACCAGTGTCCTTTTCGTGTCTTTTGACATCGCCGGTTACTTTCGCTTTTTGCTTGCCTGTGAGAGCCATAGCGTTTTTGAGGCAAAACAGAGGTTGCGACTATGCGTCAACTGCTGTTTGCTAATAAATGATTATAGTTAAACGATATACTAGAATCGGAGTTTTGGCAAGCTTTTCACAAAAAAAGATGTTATCCTGAGCGAAGTCTGTTTCGTTAAGCCGGCGAACGGACGCAGTCGAAGCCTGTCTGCCGGTAGGCAGGGATCTGCCAACCACTATCACAAACTTTCTGTGATATAGCAAGACTTACGATAACCCATAGCAGATTCTTCGACTCCACTGCGTTACGCTCAGAATGACAATATTTTTTTATCTCAAATTCTCCTCTTATGCTACAATACTTTTATGGCAAATATCTTAGAAAATTTAAATCAATCGCAACGCGAGGCGGTGGAAACGACGGAAGGCGCGGTTTTAGTGATTGCTGGCGCCGGATCGGGAAAAACGCGAGCGTTGACTTTTCGCACTGCCTATTTGATTTGCGAAAAAGGCGTGCGGCCCGGGCAAATTTTGGCGGTAACTTTCACCAATAAGGCGGCCAAGGAAATGCAAGAGCGGATTGCGCAGCTATTGGCGGACAGTGGTTTCAAAGGAAAGCTACCATTGGTTGGTACATTTCATTCTATTTGTGCTAGAATTCTCCGCTCAGAGATTGGCAAGTTGGGTTTTGAAAGCAATTTTAACATCTTCGATGCGCAGGATCAGCAGAGTTTGGTGAAAAAAACGATGAAAGAATTGGGCGTTGATCCGACGCAATTTCGTCCACAAAGTATTCTCGGTGCCATTTCTAAGGCCAAAAATGAACTAATTGATGCAAAAATGTTTCAAGAAAGAGTCGGTGGCTATTGGGAAGAAATTGTCTCGAAAGTCTACGTCGCCTATCAGGAACGGCTCAAAAAGAATAACGCGCTGGATTTTGATGACATCTTAATGTTACTCGTTCAAATTTTCCGCACTTTTCCAGAAGTGCTCGAGAAATATCAAAACATCTTTCGCTATATTATGGTGGACGAATATCAAGATACCAATCATGCGCAGTATATGCTCATTAAGATGCTAGCTGATAAGCACAAAAACATTTGCGTCGTCGGGGACGACTGGCAAGGGATTTATTCTTGGCGCGGAGCCAATATCCAAAACATTTTGGATTTTGAAAAAGACTATCCAGCCGCGAAGGTTGTGAAATTGGAACAAAATTATCGCTCCACTCAGCAAATCTTGGACGCGGCTTATGGTGTGATTTCCAAAAATATCAATCGCAAAGATAAGAAAATATGGACGGAGAATAAAACGGGACATCTCTTGGCTTCCTATGAAGCCGATGATGAGAGCGATGAAGCGCAGTTTATTGTTTCGGAGGTAATTAGTTTAAGAAATAAGGGTGTAAAACTCAATAACATCGTTGTGCTTTATAGGACCAATGCCCAGTCGCGGATCATTGAAGAAGCGCTACTTGGCGATTCCATCCCATATCGGATTATTGGTGGATTGAAATTCTACCAAAGAAAAGAAATCAAAGATATTATTGCCTATTTGCGTTTGATTGAGAATTTTAATGACGAAATTTCTTTGGAGCGGATCATAAACGAACCGAAGAGGGGGATTGGTGATAAGACGGTGGAAAAGTGGGTTATGGCTGCCAAAGAGGCTAGCTTGAGCCTGATTGATGCCGGCTCTAAAATTTCCAATTTCCAATTTCCAACCTTGCCTACCGGCAGGCAGGTTTCCAATCAAATTCAAATTTCAAATGACAAGATTAGTAAATTAAGAGCGGAGAGCATTATAAAGTTTTGCGATTTTATTAAGCGGATGAGTGAGGTGAGAAATAAGCTGACATTGGCGGATTTTGTTCAGAAAGTTTTTTCCGAAAGTGGCTACGAGCGGCAGTTGCTTGATGGAACAGATGAGGGGCAGATGCGGCAAGAAAATGTGCGGGAACTCGTCACTGTTGCCAAAAAATACGACGCTTTTAAGGATGGTGAGGGTTTGCGACTGTTCCTGGAAGAAGTGGCGCTTGTGGCGGACACGGACAACATCGATCAGTCCAGCGAAGCCGTGCATCTAATGACACTGCACAGTGCTAAGGGTTTAGAATTTCAATATGTGTTTATTATCGGTCTAGAAGAAGGCATCTTGCCGCATTCGCGCAGTATGCTTAGTGAAACTGAAATGGAAGAAGAGCGGCGGCTGATGTATGTGGGAATCACGCGTGCCAAGCAAAAAGTTTATCTGCTTTTCACCAAGATGCGCACAATTTTTGGTTCGACCCAAATTAATGCGCCTTCAAGATTTCTTGATGATATTCCCGCGGAGTTGATTGAAAATGCTGAAAACTCAATCATAAATGCTTGCGTGGAAAAGTATGCTACCGCCAGAAAAAAAACTATTCTGACGGAAATGAAAACAAGCTACAAAGGCGGAGAAAGAATTAGTCACGAAAAATTTGGCGAAGGACTGGTAATTTCTTCGCAAGGCGATATTATTACTGTGGCTTTTAAGAAAGTGGGTCTGAAAAAACTTTCCAGCTCTTTGGCGCCGATTCGGAAAATAGAATAATTTTTTTCTTCGCAGGTTCAGGCGTCCTCGCCTGAACCATCTATTTCTGGTAAAACTAACTAACCAGCCTGTGTTATGAATTTTTTCATTTATTCTTATTATCTGGCCCAACCAGAAATATGAGATTCAATCGAGACGATTGAACCTGCATCTCTATACAAAACAAAAAACGTCCTATAGTTCACGCCGGACGTTTTTTGTATTTATATCAAAAGAGATTATCGAATAAACCCTTTAATCACCCGGCTACTCTTAGCAACCACGCGAGTGGATTTTTTAGCCCAACCCTTGTAATTCATTTCGGAAACAGTGAATGAGTCCGCGCTGACGCTTTCTACGAGCGCCACATGCCCCCACCATGATTCCGAGGTAACCATAACTGCTCCGACAGTGGGAGTTCTGCTTGTGGCATAGCCGGCCGCCTTAGCATGATAGAGCCAGGTTCCGGCGTTTCCACCCCAAGGAATATTTCTTTTTTGGGCGACATACCAGGTGCAATAGCCATAAGGAAAGCCGTGACTTGATTTTCCGCCGCTGAGTGTTTTTCCAGCTGAATCGAATGATTCATAGGGGCGAGGAACAATCCCCAGTCCAGTCACTCCGGGCGTCGTCGTTGGCTTGGGTGCCGGAATATCTTTTTGCCCATCTGGAATGGTAATGATATCTCCTGCCTTAACTTCACCATCAAGGTGGAGAGAATTAAAGGCAATAATCTTATCCTTATCCGCTTTAAATTGTTTGGCAATACTATTAATATCATCGCCACTTTTAACCGTATAGGTCACGCCGGAAACAGGCAGAATAAATATTTTATCGCCAGGCATAATGGAATTGACATCATCAATTGCATTAGCCCAAAGGAGTGTATTGATACTAACATGGTTGGCGGAGGCAATGGAACCCATCGTATCTCCATTTTTAACTTCATAAATCACCACACCACCATCTTCTTCTGGATCTTTGAGCACAGGACTGTTTTCGCAAACCAATGAATTTCCTTGCATAAGCACAGGATCTGGTTTGCCGTCATCCGCCTTTAATGTGGGATCAGGAACGGCGGTTGCTTCAAGCAGTGGCGCAAGTGCCAGAGACGTTTTTTTATTGGAAGTTAAAAACATCTTGTCCTCCAGAGGACTGGCATAATTATCACTATTGCCAGATCCGAGATAGCCAAAAAGGAATCCACTGGAATTTTGTCCGGCAGAAAGATTAGTAGCAGAAACAAGTAGCGCGCTGGAAGCTACCACAACAAAAGAGGAATAATTCCTAAAGATGTGTAAAAGCTTCACCGTCCGGCGCTTTTTGATAAAAACCACGACCTTTTTTTGGAACAAAAAAAGGCTAGTGATAAAGTCCTTCAATTTTTTCTTAGAGGGGATAATTTGAGAAGTTTTTTGGATTAGATTACTAATACAATTAACCTTTCCTTTAGTTTTAGCAAGAATCTCGCCTGTTCATGGTCTGATTTTCTAGCGAACCTTGGCACTAAAACCCTAATTTTTACCTGCTAGACAGTATAGTCTAAGCAGGGATTTTTGTCAATTGAGTTTTTGGTGTAGAATTAGTCTATGGAAATCAAAGAACTCAAGACCCAATTTCTGGAATATTTGGAAATTGAGAAGGGTCGCTCACAAAAAACAATCGAAAACTACGACCACTACCTCAAGCGCTTTTTAGAGTGGGCAAAACTCTCAAAACCTGAGCAAATCACAGCGGAAGTGGTGCGTAATTTTCGCATTTATCTTAATCGCTATGAAGATGCGAATGGTCAGAAACTGAAAAAAGTTACCCAAGGGTTCTATGTGATTGCTATCCGCGGTTTTCTCAAGTTTTTGGCCAAAAGGGACATTCAGACGCTTCAAGCGGAAAAGATTGAGATGGGAAAGGCGGTAACGCGCGAAGTTGATTTCTTGGAAATGGACGAAGTGGAGCGGATTTTAGCCGCAGCGGATGGAACAGATCTGAAAAGTCTTCGTGATCGAGCGATTTTAGAGCTTCTTTTCTCAGCCGGACTGCGGGTTTCCGAGTTGACAGACATCAATCGCGAGAAAATTGACCTCAAAGGGCGAGAACTAAGTGTACGAGGCAAGGGTGACAAAGTGCGGGTGGTGTTTATCTCCGATTCCGCCTCGCAGGCAATAAGACGTTATTTGGACAAAAGGACAGACGTTGACCCAGCGCTATTCGTGCGAGATGTTGCCGGACTCAAGAAATTTGAAGGTAAAAATACAAAGAAAGAGGCTAATAACTTAAGGCTAACTCCCAGATCGGTCCAAAGAATCGTCAAATACTACGCCGTGAAGGCGGGAATAGTCAAAGATGTCCATCCACACACACTCAGGCATTCTTTTGCCACTGATCTTCTCATCAATGGCGCCGATATTCGCTCAGTGCAAGCCATGCTTGGCCATTCTTCAATCACAACCACGCAGGTTTATACCCATGTTACCAACAAACAGCTCAAAGAAGTCCATCAGGCGTTTCATTCGAGGAGGAAGAAATAAGACGTCAGGGGCTTGATTTTTTTAATACGACCAATTACAATAGAAAGATAATATTATTGTGAAAAGGGTTGTTGCTCTTTGACAAAAATCTGTTAGAAAACGACAGATTTTTTTGCTTTTAAATCCAATTAAGGAGGGGTCATGAAAAAATTTACGAATAATCGGCTCAGGACAAAAGGGGCAATTGACGAGATCATTGTCTTTTTGTCAGATAGCCAAGTGGGATTTTCTGAATTACCACCGGAAGTAAAGCTTGACCTGTCAATGAAGTTTTTTCAATGTGAGAAGGGAAGGCTTCAAAAGGGCAAAATTTATGTGGATTTTTTTGCACATCTAGTACCTCTCACAGTTTCTCTCGCTGCGATGTTCTTCTCTCTCAAAAAATAGGTTGCAAAAGAGATAATCGGGATGGGCTAAACGTTGCCCATCCCGTTTTATTATAAATAAAAAAAGATGCTTTAGAAAAATTTGATTAATCCGTTATAATCGCTTTCCACATAAATTCAAAAAGTTCTTTGTGCAGGCGGATGATGTTTTTGTTTTCAATTACCATGGCGATAACCGGTGGGGTGGTTTGGTGGATCAGGATTTTATTTGGCGCAATAGTGATGGAAGCTGAGAGCTGCATATCTTTTGGAAAAATCTTGATTTGCATATTATAGATCGCTTCGTTTTGTTTATATTTTCTGGCAATTTCTGAATCCTGGAGCAATAGGCGATTGTTGAGTTTTTTCTGCGCGCGCTTTTCCACGAAATTTTCAAAAAATCTTTGGTCTTCCGACATCCATTTGGCGGAATCGCTGATCACCCAATAATCCTCTCCGAATTTCACTTCAGAAAGCAGATCTAAATGGATATTTTTCACCGCTTCCACGCCTTCATAGTATTTAATGAGACTACTTCCACCTTCGGCGCTGTAGAGCGCCTTGAAATCAACCAGTGATTCTTGCAGCTCCTTTTTCTTATTATCCATTATTCTTTCCAATTTTTCCGGATTTTCCGCGGAAAAAAAGGTTTTCCAGCCGATCTGTTCGACTTTCATGAGGCCCAATTGCTTTAATGCTTCAACCGCTGAATAGACAGTGGTTCTTTTGACTTCCGAGGATTTGGAAATGGCCAAAATAGTGGTTTTACCCAGAGATAGCGCGTTCAAATAGACTAGCGCTTCATTGTCGCTAAGTCCCAAATTAAGCAGTACTTTATATAGTTTATTGTCCATATTGGGCATTATGTCCGATAATCGGACAACTATTATTATCTTATATTAAAGCAATAAATTAGTCAATATATTTCTTTGTCGACATATATGACATAAGAGCGGTTTTGATATATACTAAGCAGTTACGATGAAATAACGAGTGAACCTTAAAAACTTAATAAAAAATCGCAAAGGCCCGGGCTACCAACGCTGGTAGTTGGTCGGGAGCTACACTGGCGATAAAAATTAAAAAAGGAGCAGGAAAATGAAAAAACTCAAAATTCTAGTAGTCGATGACAATCAGAAACACCTGGATTCAGCCCTGGCTACTCTCAAAGATCACAATGTTACAATTTGTAATAATTATGATGAAGCTGTAAATCTCTTAGAGGGTCAGTATGTTGATCCCAAAGGAAAGTCTTGCTATTCATTTGAGGAGGGAGCAAAAGCACTTCCTTATTGGGATGCTGTGCTATGCGATCTTCTTATGCCAGCCGGAGAAAATGAACAAGGCCCACGAGGCATGAGATATGTCGGTCAAGAGATGCCAGTTGGATGGGCGTTAGCGTTATCTGCTGCTTTCAAGGGGGCAAAATATGTCGCCGTGGTCACTGATATGAACCATCACAATCATCCTGCAAGTGCTCTATTGGATGGATTAAAGGGAAAAGTTATCAAGGTAGAAGGTGCTAAGGTTTTAATGACCAACAATCCCCGCTTTATTGGTGTCGGTGGAGCAAAAGACTGGGGCATGGTCCTGCAGAAAATTATTGATAAATAATCCTTGGGGGGTTTCCGTAAATAGTAGGGCAAAAAAATCCAAAATGTATTACGCAGTGGAGATGTCGGAGATCTCCGCTAAACCTGAGCCGAATTTGTTAACACACAAATTCGGCTCCATTTCTGAAATCATTTCAATGGCGAAGTGGTTTCAGAGAATGGAAGAAGTTCATTAAAAACTTAATAAAAAAATCACTGAAAAACTGTTCCCCGCTACCGAGGGATATGTCGGAGAAGAAGGAGAGAAAAATGAAAGAAATGACAAAGTTAATTTGTACTCTTAGTTTAACCGGTAAAGTTTGTGAAGTACGGGAAGTCTCAGTTGACGCAAATCCTTGGAAAATTTTTTCCGAGGTTTGTGATGTCGAGGACAGGGAAAAGAGTTATTTCACGTCGAAGGAGATTAATCAATTCATTCGGAAGTATCCCCAATGGATTGGAGAAGAAAAAACTTTTTTTCTCTACAAGGACTGTAGTCCTGATGGAAAAAAGTGTAATTTTCTCGTAAAGATTGTCTGGATGGAAAAGGAGGAGGTTAGATTGGATACAATCAGATTCCTTGACTATGACGTTTGGAGTATCTTTTCCTATATCGGAGAGGAAAGAGCGAGGGTCGTAGCAGTAGTTAAATGACTCTATAAAAAGCGGAATGATATCAGCGCATATCATTCCGCTAACCACAAAAAAACAAAGCGGAAAGCTTATCATAGCTCTCCGCTTTTTTATTTTTTGATTTGAATTGTGGGATCAGTCCCGCCTCGGCGGGACGACCAAGTGAATGGTGAATATAGTGGGACCAGCTGGATTCGAACCAGCGACCAAGAAATTATGAGTTTCCTGCTCTAACCGCTGAGCTATGGTCCCGATTTTTTTGTGGGCGTGAGAGGACTCGAACCTCTGAAACCTCTACAATGTCAATGTAGCGCTCTAACTTCACCCCACACCATTTTTTTAAAACTGTGGGTCTGTCCAGACTCGAACTGGAGACCTCTACAATGTCAATGTAGCGCTCTAACCAACTGAGCTACAGACCCAAAAAATGGTGTGGGGCAAGACTGAGCTACACGCCCGATATTATTTATTTCCCCTTCTCCCTCCGGGAGAAGGTGGCTGAAAGCCGGATGAGGGTTCTTTCAATAGTTGACCATCTACTCATTTATAACAACATTTTCCTTTTTATCAACGTCCCTTCCCTCACCTGTCACGAGTACGTGACATCCTCTCCCTAAGGGAGAAGAGGCATTGAAAAAACTGTTCCGTAGCCTCACCTGTCCTTCGGACATCCTCTCCCGAGGGGAGAGGAGGATATCTCGCGAGATTATCGAACTTGTTTAGCCTACCGTAAAAAACCATCCCCGTCAAAACTATTTCTCCGTTTCAAGCTCAGTTGTCTTTATCGTTTCCGTTGCAGGTAAAATTGCCGCTTTTTCTTCTTCAGAAATCTTTTCTTCAACCTTCTCTTTTTCTTTCGGTGTCGCAATGACGTGAAAAAACAAAACCCAGGCGACTTCGGAAAAAGCACTGAAGATGGAATAGAAAAGAATGGCTGCCGGAATGAAAACTAAAAGTCCCAAAATGATGGCAATAATTGCTCCGGTATTTTTGAGGGCGAAAAATAAAACTAAACCGATGAGTCCAAAAACAATCAGCACTGCCAGGGCGATTGCGATAAGGACGAGAAAAGAAAGGATGCCAAGCGGAATGAAGAGTAGCGACATAATTATGCTGGCCAAAATATTTTTTTTGAAAAGCGCGTAGGCGTTTTCTACGGCAAGCCAAGGCCGTAGATCAGCCAGAACTGCATAGAAAGAAGCATAGACTTGCAAGTATTTGCACAAAATGAGCAGTGGAATGAGAATCAAAACTGCCAGAAAGGCTAGGATTCCTCCGATGATGTAGGCTTTTGCGACAAATAGAATTATGATGGGGATAGCTAGGATGATGATGCAGGCAAATACTGCTAATCCGGAAAAAAAGAGAATAGAAAATAGTTTCCAAAAATATTTTTTGCCATCGCGAAAACCGGACATAAAACCAGCCGGTTCATTTTTTAGGATTTTTTGGGTGGATTTAATTAGTGCTCCCCTGCTGATAAAGCCCAGAACAAGAAAAACTAAAAAGAGGATTGCTAAGATTCCAATGATGGTAGCGATCAGTGCTGCGTGTTTTGAGATGAAATCTTGCAGATGGACTTTCTCGGCGGCGGCTTGCCAGCTTTCTTTCGACTGCTTATCGCTAGTGGAAAAATAGTTGGGATTGGAAATTCCTGGCATAAGGAGGAATAATCCAAACCACCACAAAAAGCGGTTTTTCCAAGTGATTTTCCACGCGTCGCGGAAAATTTTTAGGTAATCGATGTTTGGCATAACGTTATTCGCTTCACTGTTATTCGCTTCGCGAACCGGCGCTACGAATGCCGGACATACGAATTGAATCAATACTTTTAAATTCTATACAATAGGGATTACTCTTTTGTAAATTTTCTAGCTTGCTTTAAAAAATAGATGTCATCCTGAGCGTAGCGTAGCGGAGTCGAAGGATCTGCCTTAGGTTATCGTTGGCGTTATTATAAATCGCAAAAATTATGGATTATCGAGAGCAGATCCTTCGACTGCGTCCGAGTACGGACTTCGCTCAGGATGACAATCTATATTAGCTTGTTTTTACTTCAATTGTCTCGGTTTTTTCTTCTGCAGTTTCTGTGACTGCTTCAACCGGTTCTACTATAACAGCTTCACCCCCGCCTGCAACGCTATGCGTAGCATTGCGGGCAGGCTCGTTCTTCTTTGCTGGCGCAATCCCCATAATTTCATTAAACTCAGCTTGTTCAATTGTTTCTTTTTCTAAAAGGACATTGGAGATTTTATCCAGCAGATCCTTTTTGTCAATAAGAATTTTTTCCGCCACCTTATAGGCATCAGCGATGAACTTAGTGACTTGATTGTCGATTTCTCTGGCGGTTTCTTCGGAATAATTTTTTTCTTCGTGCATTTCTTTGCCCAAAAAGACCATTTCTTCTTTATGTCCGAAAGTGCGTGGTCCCAAATCGCTCATACCATAGCGCGTGACCAGGTTTCTGGCAATCGCTGTTGCTCGCTCCAGGTCATTGGAAGCGCCAGTAGTGATGTCGCCAAAAGTCAACCTTTCACTGAGATATCCGCCCAAAAAGACGGAAAGCTCGTCGATGAAATAATTGCGTGAGTGGAGCGTCTTATCTTTAGTTGGCGCATTTAAGGTATATCCTCCAGCATTACCACGAGAAATGATCGAGATTTTTTGCACTGGATCGGCGTGTTTCAGGGTGGATGCGATAAGGGCGTGACCAGCTTCGTGGTAAGCGATGATTTTCTTTTCATCTTCGTCAATACGACGGCTTTTTCTTTCCGGCCCAAGAATAACCTTTTCGATTGATTCAGCGAGTTCGTTCATTCCGATAGTTTTTTTGCCACGTCTTGCGGAAAGAATCGCGGCTTCATTGAGCAAGTTGGCAAGATCAGCTCCCGAAAAGCCTGGTGTTCTTTGAGCAATCACGCGCAAATCAACATCTTTGACCAATGGTTTATTTTTGGAATGAATTTTGAGGATTGCTGAGCGTTCTTCGATATCAGGCAAATCCATTACCACTCGGCGATCAAATCGGCCCGGGCGAAGCAGGGCCGGGTCAAGTACATCGGGACGATTGGTTGCGGCAATCACGATTACATTAGTATTAGTATCGAAACCATCCATCTCCACTAGAATTTGATTGAGAGTTTGTTCTCGTTCGTCGTGTCCTCCGCCCAGTCCCGCTCCGCGGTGTCGTCCAACTGCGTCAATCTCATCAATAAAAACAATGGCGGGCGAATTTTTCTTGGCTTGCTTGAAAAGATCACGCACACGCGATGCGCCAACTCCCACGAACATTTCCACGAATTCTGAGCCAGAAATATTGAAAAATGGCACATTCGCCTCCCCTGCTACCGCTTTGGCGATTAGAGTCTTACCTGTTCCTGGAGAACCCAAAAGTAAAACGCCTTTGGGAATTTTTGCGCCAAGACTCAAGAATTTCTTAGGAGTTTTGAGAAATTCCACAATTTCATAGAGTTCTTCCTTGGCTTCCTTGGCTCCCGCAACATCATTGAAAACGACACGATTTTTTTTATCCTTCGGGTCAGAAACGCGCGCCTTGGACATTCCAAAGGACAACGCTTGATTATTCCCTCTTTGCGCTTGGCGCAACATAAACCAAATAAATCCGGCAATCAGCAGGAACGGCAAAAGGAAAGGCAAAATTGCTCCCAGCCAAAGACTGCTTGAGCTTTCTCCTTTAACTACAATGTTAACGCTATCAAGTTTTGCCGGGTCTACGCCGTAATTTTTGAAAGTTTCAGTTAGTCCCGCCTCTTTTTCTTTCAGTGACTTTTCGATAGTTCCGTCAGTCATAATAACATTCAAATCGCTATCAGTAACATCAATTTCCTTAACCTTTTGGTCATTAATTTGCGCGACCAGTGTGGAAAGGGAAATATCGGCCGGTTTCTTTTCTGGATTGTTGAGAAGAATCAGAATGCCCGAGAGGAAAACAAAGAAAAATAAGACATAGCTAATATTGCGCAAGAGATTTTTCATAGATTTGTGTTATATATAAATTAATATTATCTACGGTTTTTAATTCGTATGTCCCCCGTTCGTAGCGGGGGTCCGAGAAGCGGATAACGTAAGTTTATCACCTCTTCGCGTCATTTTCAATCCAGCGCCGGAGACGACTTGATTTTTGTTTTTTGTGCTTTTGAGGGCTTTTAGAATTTCTTCAATTTGATTAAAATTTTCCTGAATACTCTCTGACTTCTTTTCGGCAAGTGCACGTTGCAAAACTCTTTTTTGAATCGCCACTGGTAGCGCGAGAATTTTTTTAGCACTCAATTTTTTATTTTCCAGCCAAGCTTTTTCGGTTGCATCTTCAATCACCGCATAATCTTCCGAAAAAGTTTTCGCACTCTTGGCCAGCACAAGTTTTACGTTTGGATTGAAATTTTTTTCGAGATATGGAATCAGTTTATTTCGAATCTTATTTCGCAGATAAATCGATTCTCTATTTGTCTTGTCAATTCGATAATTTAATTTATTTGATTTTAAATAATCAATAATTTCTTTGCGAGTTGTGTCGAGTAGTGGGCGGATAATTTTTCCATTTTTTGCGTTCATTGCCGAAAGACCCGCAAGGCCTGTTCCACGAATCAGTCGCATCAAAACCGTTTCCGCTTGATCGTCGCAGTTGTGCGCTACAGCGATGAAATCAAATTTATTTTCTTTGCGGACTTCTTCAAGAAAAGCATAACGAACATCTCGTAATTTTTCTTCTGATTTATTTCCGCTTTCGATTTTAGCGTCAAGAATATCCAGTGATAGTTTATATTTTTCTGCTAACTTCTCCACGAAGTGCTCATCTTGATCGCTATCATATCCTCGCAAATGATAATTGACATGAGCGATGGATAATTCTAAGCCGTATTTTTTTTGTAGTTTGAAAAATACAGAGAGCAAACAAGTTGAATCCGGTCCCCCGGAAACCCCCAAAACAATTTTTGCACCGTGCCCAAAAAGTGAATTGGCAAAAATATAATTTTGGATTTTTTTGATTAAGTTAGGCATTTACGTTCTTAATAATTTCAGCAACTTTCTGAATTGTTTCTTCCAATTTTCCTTCTTCATTAACCACCTTGTAATCGTAGATGTTTTCATGTTGCATCCATTCTTTTGTATATTCCATCCTTTCGTCAAGATACTGGTCAGAAACAGATGGATCGCGACGCATGATTCTTCGACGCAGAACCTCTAGCGATGGCGGAGCAATGTAAATTGATTTGATTTCAGGAAATTTAGTTTTGGCTGTCATCACGCCTTTGTATTCAATTTTCCATAGTCCGATTTTCCTAGAGTTTTCTACCCGGGCTAATTCTTCTTTGGTCACGCCATAGAAGTTGTTATTATATTCTTGTGCCCACTCAGCCAATGCATCATTTTTTATTTTCTCTTCAAACTCTCCTTTGGAAATAAAATAGTAATTAACTCCGTGAACTTCTCCCGGGCGTATTTTTCTTGTTGTGGATGTTACTATTTTTTCAATGGGCAGAATTTTTTTAAGTCCTTCGATAACACTATCTTCTCCGGCACCAGAAGGGCCGGAAATAATAAAGATATTAGACATAAGTTTTGAAAAATAAATTTATTGTGTAGTTTTCCAAAATATTGATTCGCATGTCCCCCATTCGCCTGCCTGCCGGTAGGCAGGTAGTGGGGGTTCGCGAAGCGAATAACTATTCTTTCACTTCTGTTTCTTTTTTCTCCTTCTTAGCTTTCTTCACTTTTTTCTCAGCTGGTTTTTCTGATTTTTCTGTGTATTTCTGTTTTTCTTCCGTGTCATTCTGTGGTTCAACTTTTTCCCCGCCTGCAACGCTTTGCGTAGCAATGCGGGCAGGTTTCTTGGCTTTCTTTTCCTTCACTTCCTTTGCTGGCTTTTCTTTGTCAGAAATTAAAGTTAGTCCCATGCGGTGTTCTCTTGGTTCGATAGAAAGAATTTTCCAGCTATAGTCTTCTCCGGTCTTGATCAGATCATTGATATTTTTCCCCGGATGCGTATCAAGCATTTCGCTGATGTGCGCGAGGCCGTGGATGTCATTATCAAGATAAACAAAAGCACCGAAGTGATTAATTTTGTGCACTTTTCCAGTCACGACGTCCCCCACTTTATATTTCTTCGTCGCTTCGCTCCAGGGATCAGCTTGCAAGGCGCGAATGGAAAGAGAAATCTTATCATTATCAATACCAATAATTTTTGCTTCCACTTTATCCCCTACTTTCACGATTGTGCGTGGGTTTTCAATCAGTTGCCATGCCAGTTCTGAGATGTGGACAAGTCCTTCCACTTTTTCTCTGTCATTTATTTGACCATCTTCATTCAATGGAGAGAATTTCACGAAAGCACCAAAGTCAACCACGCCACTGATTTCTCCGGAGATCACGTCGCCTACTCTAAAATTAGAAATAGTTTCCTTGTCGCGATCACTCTGTGCGGCTTTTTCGCTGGCAATCAACTTCTCTGCTTCACGGTCAATGTCCAAAACACAAACTTCCAATTCTTTGCCAACCAATTTTTTGAGCAGATTAAGAATCTTATTTTTGTCACCATCTTCCACGCGAGGATAATTCTTGCTAGAAAGTTGTGACACCGGCAAAAATCCAGCGATACCATTGATTTCAATCAGCAGTCCGCCCTTGTTGGCGCTGATAACTTTTGTCTTGACTTTGTCGCCAGCATCTCGTTTCTTTTCAATATCCTCCCAAGCTTTTTCATAGGACGCTTCACGAATGGAAAGTTCGATGTAGCCCTCTTCATTTTCCAAATCAGTCACAGTGGCTGAAACCTTATCGCCCAATTTTAATTTTCCAGAACCCATACCATCTTTGATTTCTTTGCCCAAAACCAGCCCTGTTCCGAATGGTCCAAGGTCAAGATAGATTTCGCTAGAAGAAACTTCGAGAACCGTTCCGATAACGGTGTCCCCAACTGAGGGAAATTCAATCGGATTATCCAAAAGCAATTGTTCCATAAAAGAAGGAGCTTTTTCCTCTGGCACAACTTTGTCGTCAGTTTTTTTGACTGGAGCTGGCGCAGCAGCTTTTTCATCGCTCAACTTGTCCACTTCAGTCGCCAACTTAGAGAGTATATCGTTCATGTAATTAAATTTTTGCAGCTGACATCATGGCCGCAAGATAATGATTATGAATGTCTAAATAGAAATATCCTCCTCTCCCTTAGGGAGAGGATGTCCGAAGGACAGGTGAGGGAAAGGGCTTTGTGCTACTGGAGAGCTATATTCTTCGTAGTATGTCCACTCCCTCATCCGGCCTTTGGCCACCTTCTCCCTAATGGAGAAGGGGAAATAAATTATAAAAAAATTTCCAAACAGTTGTGGAAATTATTAAGAGTGTGCCAATGAAGGCTCGAAAGTCAGGAATTAAAGCATCCCCTATTCAATTTTTCTTAATAATTAACGTAAATTGAGTATACTCCACCTTTTTTGTTTTGGCAAGTGATTGTGCCCTCAGTAGGAATCCCTGCCTGCCGGCAGGCAGGGAACCTTCTGGATTGTGTGCTCTCGTCAAGAATCGAACTTGAATCTAAGGCTTAGGAGTCCCTTGTTCTATCCGTTGAACTACGAGAGCTAATTTATTATTGTGGACCTGAGGAGGATCGAACTCCTTGCCTCTTCCATGCCATGGAAGCGCTCTACCAATTGAGCTACAGGCCCGATTTATTGAAAGGGAAATAAAAAATATCGCATATCAATCATAACAGTTAATAGGAGTTAGTCAATTTTAACCCCGATTTGCGGTTATAGGTAAAAAATACTACACTATTAGTAATCATCTGAAATGCTAATATGGCAAATTTAACTGAAAAATCGCAAGAAATCTGGGAAAAAATCAAAAAACAGCCAAAAGACATTTGGTTTTTCTATTTGTTTTTATTGACTTTTACGCTTGGGGTAAGAAAAGTAATATTATACTTTCCCTTGAAAGGTGCCTTTAACGAATACACCGGCGCATACGTTTATGCTTCTGATATATTCTTGTGTCTTACGATCATAGCCTGGGTCGTATCTATATTATACAACAAAATAGCATTATCGTCAAGTAACAGCGAAGCTGTTTCTGAAGTTATCCACAGGATGGATGGTGGCGAAAAAGAGGAATTTAAAGTTAGCCATAAGTTATCCACAGGAAAATTTGCTTATTTTAAAGCATTTTTTTCCAGGATGTGGAAAATGTTCCACGTGGAACAATTTTACAATCAGAATTCAAGAAAATGTTCCACCCTCCTGCGCCAAGGCTTCGGCGGGCAAGCGTGGAACATTTTGAGTGGATTGGGTACTATTCCCCTGCTTTTGGTCATTTGGTCATTCATATCGGTCTTTTGGTCAGAAAATCAAGTAATTAGTGTTTGTAGATCTATTAAGTTTTTTGAACTGTATCTTCTGTTTATTTATATATCCATCAGATTCGTGCCATACTGCTTACTCAATTGTTCCACGTGGAACAATCTGCAATCTGGAAATGTTCCACCCTCCTGCGCCGAGGCTTCGGCGGGCAGGCGTGGAACATTTTCAAATACAGAGGATGGTGGTGATGCTAAAATGTTCCACGTGGAACAATTTAGCTACGTTTTGTCGAAAATGGCTAAATATTTCCGCGCAATCTTGTTGGGGCTGGTAGTAATTGCGCTGTTTGACCACTATTTGTGGGATATTTGGCAAGGTCAGGTCTTGTTTTGGCTGGTTTGTGGCGTTTTGGCAGGAGTTAGTTTTGGCGAGCAGTTTAATCTGAAAAAATGTTCCACGTGGAACATTTTCGAGAGTACTATCAGTGAAATTGTTCCACGTGGAACAATTTATGCGGGGCGTCTGTTTTTCGGCATAATTATGCTTCTTGGTGTGACACAGTCTCTGATCGGAATTGCTCAATTTATTGTTCAGCACTCAATCGGGCTATTTTGGCTCAAAGAAAGCCTAATTGGGCAAAGTATTCCCGGAGTGGCAAAGATTATCGCTAATCATCATGTTCTTATCCGTTCCTATGGCCTCTTTCCTCATCCAAATATCCTGGGGGGATTTTTGTTTTTTTCTATCATGATTACGCTTCTGTATAGAAAAATGTTCCACCCCGAAGAATCTGAAAATGTTCCACGTGGAACATTTTCAAATCACGGGACAGGCGCGGAACATACCGAGGAGAAAAATAATGTGAATTGTTCCACGTGGAACAATTTTAGGCAAGTATGGAAAAATGTTCCACGTGGAACATTTTGGATATTACTAAAAGAAAAAGTGCTTATTATGGGCAATGTTATTAATTTAATATTGCTGATTCAGATATTTGGAATTCTTCTTTCCTTTTCTAAGTCAGCCGTTCTTACCTTACTCATTGCGCTTACTTATATAAATGTTCCACGTGGAACATTTTGGGGTAAGCGTGGAAAATCGTTTCACCCCGAAAAATCTGAAATTGTTCCACGTGGAACAATTTCAGATCACGGGGCAGGCGTGGAGCGATTTAGGATATTACTTGGTTTGGGATTGGCCGTATTGGCAGGACTGTTTTTTCTTAGAGTCGAATTTTATGCCTTATTTATGAAGTCGCTTGCAGAAAGAGGGTTGTATTTGTCTATCTCCGAGCGGATAATTACAGATAATCCGATTATTGGGGTTGGCACTGGCCAGTTCATCGTGGCCGCAGAGAGGTTATTCCCAAATCTTGAGATCTGGCAATATCAGCCAGTGCATAATGTTTTTCTTTTAATTTGGTCAGAATGGGGGATTGTCGGGTTGGTTTTGTTTATTGTGTTTTTGTGGAAATTGTTCCACGTGGAACAATTCTGTGAAAAGCCTCTTCTCCCTCAGGGAGAGGACCTGCCCGAAATGCAAATCGTTGCAGGCGGGTGACCGAAGGACAGGTGAGGGATGGGCAATAAAATAGGTGCAATTCAGATTAGAATTTAAAATCGCTTGATTTGACAAATGGATTGAATTATTGCTTAATATATTTTGATATGGATACCTTTTTGTGGTATAGTTTAGGGGGAATAAGAAAGAAAGCCTAATTAATCATTTTTTAACTTATATGGAAAAATATTCATTTGAAAATGCTCAAGATGAAGCGATGAAAATGCAGGATAAAATTAAGTCTGGGACAAAGGGCTATAATGAAGCAGAACGACTAGTTGTGAATGAGCAACATCGAAATACCGTAGAAAAAAAATTGAAAGAGGAAATAACACCCCTAAAAGAAATAATACCTGGAATTAATTTAGAAAAAGAAGATGTTATCATGGAAGATATACACTGCTTTATCACAAGCGATCAACCATATATTGATGAGATGAGAGAACGTGACGAAATGCCACACAAAACTTTTATAGAAGAATACAAAAAGTTAAAAGATAATCCTGAAAAGCAACGAGAATTTGCCGAGGAACACATAAATAACTATGCCCTATCAAAACTCAAAGACCAAGTTCTCATTGATCTTGGTGCATCAAATATTGGTGGATTATATCTTGCGTCCTTAGCTGAAGCGAAAGGTTATGTTGGCGTTGAAAGAGATAAATTTCTTCTGCCCACTACGGATAAGCGTAACCAAGAAAATTTAACAAAGTTAACCGAATGCATGAAATCTAATGATATTGAAGGAATTGAAAATCATCTTCCTTGTGGTATGGAAGTAATTAGAGAAGACAATATCACACCGATTAAATTTAACTATGTTGAAAGTGATATGCTAAATTTTTTATCTAGATTACCTAATAATTCCGTAAGTGTTCTTTGCTCTGGCCTTGAAACATATGAAAGTTATAATCGAGAATACATGTGGAATCTCGCAAAAGAAGTTGCGAGAGTGCTTCATCCAGATGGTGCCTTAATTCAAAGTGGCGGTGGGACAGATGGCATCAGTAAAGATTATTTAAAACATAATGGAGTTGTTCGTGATATTGGAAAAGTATTTAAAAAAGATGAAGTAGAAAAATAAATTGCAGAAATTAAATACATCAAGGCAGGGGTTTTCCAAAACAGTGTATAACACGGTATATTCGGTTCTGCATCGCTCCATCCAAATTTATCGCAACTTCGAATATGCCAAATACGTTATGGCAAAATGTCGCCTGCTTCTCATGATGTGGAATAGATAGATAAAAAAGACACCACACGGTGTCTTTTTTGGTGTCTAAATTGTGGATAAGTCTATAAAACTGTGATGGCCGACACTTTATCCCCAGCTTGTGGCCTCATAACTCTTACTCCTTGCGTGGCGCGGCCGAGGGTGGAGACGCTGGCTAGGGGGATGCGGATGATTTGGCCTTTGTCGGAAGTGAGGATGAGGTCGGCATCGAGGTTGTCGACGTTGATGACGCTGGCGCCGACTAGTTTTCCGGTTTTAGCTGTGACGGCGGCGGTTTTGATTCCGGAGCCACCACGTTTTTGGATTTTGTAGTATTTAATATCTGATCTTTTTCCATAACCATTTTCGGTGATGACCAAAAGTTGATTGCCTTTTTGATTTTTGAAAAAGACATCCATTCCCACTACGAGGTCATCTTTTTTCAGTTTGATGCCGCGGACACCTGTGGCAGAGCGACCCATTGAACGGACGTCGGATTCTTTGTAGTGAATAGCTTGACCCTGCGCGGTGGTGATGACGATTTCGTCTGTGCCAGTTGTGGCGCTGACCCAACGGAGAGCGTCGCCCTTATCGAGTTTAATGGCGATGAGTCCGGAGCGACGAACATTTTCAAATTCCTCGAGCGTGGTTTTTTTGACGGTGCCCATTTCTGTTGCCATAAAGAGGAATTTGTAGTTATCGTCTTTATTGAAAGCAATGACGGCCGTTACTTTTTCTTCGCCGGACAGTTGGAGGAAGTTTACAATCGATTGACCTTTGGAAATTCTGGATGATTCGGGGATTTCATAGGCTTTGGTTTGGAAAACTTTTCCGCTGTTGGTAAAGAAAAGGAGATTGTCGTGCGTCATTACGCCCAAAAGTTTTTCAATTTCGTCGCCTTCTTTAGTGGTGGCGCCGATGACGCCTTTGCCGCCGCGTTTTTGGACTTTGTAGACAGTTGGATTCATCCGTTTGATGTAGCCTTCCTTGGAGATGGTGATGATGGCTTCTTCGTTGGGAACTAAATCCTCTTGCTTAAATTCGGAAACGCCGGATTTGATGATTTTGGTCATACGTTCATCGCCATATTTTTCTTTCACGCGCTCCAATTCACTTTTGACAATGCCCAAAATTTTCTTTTCGCTCTTGAGAATTGCTTCCAGTTCAGCAATCAAGCGCAGTTTTTCGGCTAGTTCGTCTTCGATTTTTTTGCGTTCGAGACCAGCGAGGGTTTGCAAGCGCATTTCAAGGATAGCGGTAGTTTGGCGGTCAGAGAATTTAAACTTTTTCATCAAATTCGCATGCGCCTCTTCTTTAGTTTTGGATTTTCGGATAGTTTCGATAACGGCGTCAATGTGATCAAGGGCTTTTTTCAAACCTTCCAAGATGTGAGCGCGATCTTTGGCTTTTTCCAAATCGAATTTAGTGCGGCGAGTGATGACTTCTTTGCGGTGAAGAATATAATATTCAAAAATAGATTTCAAATTAAGCACGGTTGGTTCGATGCCGTTGACCAAGGCGAGCATATTGACATTGAAATTCTTTTGGAGATCAGTGAGATCATAGAGTTTATTGAGCACTTTTTGGGGATAGGCGTCTTTTTTAAGCTCAATAACCAAGCGCACTCCGTCCTTGTCGGATTCATCGCGAATGTCGCGGATGCCCACAATCTTGCCTTCTTTCACGAGATCAGCCATCCGTTCAATCATGGTTGATTTATTGGTGGCATAGGTCATTTCCGTCACAATGATTTGAAATGCGCCAGCTTTTGTCTCGTTGATTTCGGCCTTCGCTCTAGTGAGGATTTTTCCACGGCCGGTTTTATAGGCTTCAACGATGTCTTTTTTGTTATAAATAATTCCACCGGTTGGAAAATCAGGACCTTTCACGAATTCACAAAGATCTTCGACGGTTGCGTCGGGGTTGTCAATCAGATGGTCGATTCCTTCAATTAACTCTGTGATATTATGCGGTGGGATGTTGGTCGCCATACCAACGGCGATTCCCATTGAGCCATTGAGGAGTAACTGGGGTAAATTAGCTGGTAAAACGGAAGGTTCTTTGTGCTGTCCGTCAAAGTTTGGCACGAAATCGACCGTATTTTTTTCAATATCAGTGAGCATTTCTTCCGCGATGGAAGAAAGCTTAGCTTCAGTGTAACGATAAGCCGCCGCACTGTCGCCGTCCATCGAACCAAAGTTTCCCTGGCCTTTGACGAGGGGATAACGCAGAGAAAAGTCTTGCGCCATACGCACCATGGAATCATAGACCGCCACGTCGCCGTGCGGGTGATATTTACCAAGCACTTCTCCAACCACAGTGGCGGATTTGCGGAATTTAGCATTAGCGCGCAGTCCCGTGTTCCACATTGAGTAGAGAATTCTCCTGTGGACAGGCTTCATTCCATCGCGGACATCAGGCAGGGCGCGTGAAACGATGACGCTCATAGCATAATCCAGGTAGGATTGTTGGATTTCTTCGGTTATTTCTCTGGCTTGGATATTTTCCAGCTCAATTTTCATTTCCATAGTGGTTTTTTCCGCCGGCTGGCGGATTGATTATTGGGGTAATGGTTTAGTTCTTATATAATGTTGGCTATTATCTGGTGCTTAGGGGGTATTGTCGAGTGCTGGTAGGTTACTATTGGAGGTAGGTGGCGTGTTACTGGGTGAGGGCTGGGTGGTGTCCGGGGCGGGTTTTTGCATATTAGCGTTCAGGTCGTCAAGGGATTTTTTTACGTCAGTTGTGGCGTCCTTGAGGGATTTTTTTTGAGTTTGCAAATCATCAAAAACGTTTTGTTGTTTGGCTACGTCAGCTTTTTTGATTGAATCGGAAATGGAAAAAAACCAAAGCAGGAGAATGAAAAGCATCGAAACAACCACAGCTCCGTAGGTGTAGCGCAGGCGGATATGTTCCGGTTTTCGGCGGATTTCTTCAAGTTTTCTTTGGATATTCATTGGGGTTTTTGCAATATCTCCTCCTCTCCCTTAGGGAGAGGATGTCCGAAGGACAGGTGAGGGAAAGGGCTATGAGTTAGCACTAAACTAATTTAAAAATAAGTTTTTTGTAACAGAAAGGCTTCTCCCTCATCCGGCCTTCGGCCACCTTCTCCCTAATGGAGAAGGGGATTTAACCTAAATTTGTCAAAATTCTTAGTAGTTTCTTGTCTATTCAATACCCATAATCACAATTTCCATATTCTTGCCTTCCATTTCTTTGCCTTTCAGGTTCAATTTGGATGGTCGTTCTTTCACGCAGTAGCCCATTTCGGCGCAGAATTTGCTTTCATCGGCAATGTCAACAGTAGAATTTTTCAGCTTAAAGTGCATTGGGATGACAATATTCGGTTCGATTTTTTTGATCGTTTCAATGGCTTTTTTATAGTCAATGGTATATTTTCCGCCAATCGGGACAAAAAGGACGTTCACTGTGCCGATTTTTTCCAGCTGTTTTTCGGTTAGATCGGTTCCAAGGTCGCCCAGATGGCATAGTTTAATTTCCTCCCCGTCAATCAGAAAGATTGTATTTGAGCCTCTTTCTTTTCCTTCAACACTGTCATGGTATGATGGAATGCCGATAACATTGACGCCTTTTACTGAATATTCGCCTGGCAGGTCAATGACGCGTGGCTCGCCTTTCAGGGCATCAACGTTATTGTGATCATGGTGATTATGCGAAACTAAGACGAAATCAGCTTGTCCTTGCGGTGGACGCAAGCCGACGGATTTATCAAATGGGTCGATGAATAAAACAACTTCATTTTGGCCTCGGCCGGCCGGTTTTAGGGAAATTTTAAAACAAGAGTGACCGTAGTATTGGATATTCATAGGTTTTTGGCTAAAAGTTTATTAACATACATATATTAGCACAGGAGAAAGGGGATGTCGAGGGAAAATTCGCTATTTCAGAAATTTTTTGCTAGAATGGTGAATATGAAAAAGGAAAAACTGGCTAAATTTGATATTCCTGCCCATATTCTTTTGGTGATGGAAAAGCTGGAAGAGGCGGGATTTGAGGCATATGTCGTGGGCGGTTGCGTGCGGGATTTGCTAATGGGGCTCATACCTAAGGATTGGGATATCGCGACGAATGCTAAGCCGGAAGATGTGCAAAAAATATTTCCTGATTCTGTTTATGAAAATGAATTTGGGACGGTGGGGATCAAGATCAGAAATCAGAAGTCAGTGAACAGCGAACAGGAAACCGAAGAAAAAGAAATAACAGAAGTGGTTGAGGTGACAACCTATCGCATTGAATCAACATATTCCGATAAAAGGCATCCGGATGCGGTGAAGTTCGCGAAAACTTTGGAGGAAGATTTGTCTAGGCGTGATTTTACGATCAATGCGTTGGCGCTTGGGGTCAGTGATCAGAAATCCTTGCCTACCGGCAGGCAGGCAGTGAACAGTAAACAGAAAAAGATTGAAAAAATAGATGGTACTAAGTTTGAGCTAATAGATTTGTTTTCTGGACAGGAGGATTTGGAAAATAAATTAATTCGAGCGGTGGGGGATGCTAACGAAAGATTCAACGAAGACGCGCTGCGGATGATGCGGGCGATTCGGTTTTCGGTGACGCTGGATTTTGTGATTGAGGAAAAAACATTTGTGGCGATTCAAAAAAATGCGTCCAATTTAAAATTTATTTCGCCAGAAAGAATTCGAGATGAATTTTCGAAAATTATTTCGTCGCCAAGTCCGGCGAAAGGCATTGAACGACTGCAAGAAACAGGAATTTTGAAAATAATTTTGCCAGAAATTGAAAGTGGAATTGGTGTGATGCAAAGTCATCATCATTACCATGGACCATATAATACAGTGTACAAACATTTAGTGGCATCTTTGGAAAAATGTCCGTCGCCAAAATTAGAAGTGCGTTTGGCGTCATTGCTTCACGACGTGGGAAAGCCAAAATCAAAAAGAGGGGAAGGCGAAAATGCGACATTCTATAACCACGAATATATCGGAGAGCGGATGACGAAAAATATATTGGAACGTCTGCGTTTTTCGCGGAGCGTGATTGATAAGGTGACGCTTTTGGTGCGAAATCATATGTTCTATTATAACGTTGACGAAGTGGGTGAAGCGGGTGTGCGGCGTGTGGTGCAAAAAATCGGGCTGGAAAATATCGGTGACCTAATTGACGTGCGGATTGCTGATCGTCTTGGTAGTGGCGTGCCGAAAGCGGTGCCCTATAAACTGCGTCATTTTCAGTTTATGGTGGAAAAAGTTTCCCACGACGCGATTTCTGTAAAACAGCTAAAACTGAACGGTAATGATTTGATGGAAGAACTCAATGTTGCTCCCGGACCAAAAATCGGTGCGATTTTGGCCGTTTTGCTTTCGCAAGTGATTGATGATCCAGCACTTAATGACAAGAAAAAACTATTGGCATTGGCAAAAGAGTTGGCCAAAAGTAAGGTAGAGGATTTACGCAAGATGGCGGAGGAGAAAATTAAAAAGGAGCAAAAAAAAGAAGAAGAATTGATAAAGAAAAAACATAAGGTCAGTTAATATAAACTGAGCTGTTGCTTTTTTGGAGTTTCGCATTCGTCCGAAAAATTATTCCTAAAAGCGCGGTTTCCGTTTATTGGATAGTAGGCTGCTGGTTTACCGGACGACTAGGATGCTAAGAAAAAATAACGTGCGGAACAATTTTTCGGGCGAATGCGAAAGTCTTGGTTTATTCAAAAATAAATACTATATACCAAATACAAAATACCAGATACTAATTATGGCTTCACAAATCGCGCATATTGTTTATGCCAAAAAATATTTTGATCAAATCGAAAACGGAAAAACCAATGATGATTTTTTGGATGAAGAAAAAATAAAACATAATCGCAAGATTAATAAAGACGAGTTTATGTTGGGTACGACATTTCCTGATATCAGAAGAATTGAGCCAAGCATAAAAAGAAAAGACACGCATTTGCAATTTGAACCATTAAATTTGGATTTTTCTGGATTAACTTCTTTCGAGGCTGGTTGGAAATTTCATCTCTATTGTGATATGCGGCGCGATGAGATTCTTAATGCGCATGGCTTTTTCAAATTAGCGAAAACTGCCGAATTATTTGGGCATCCTGCCAAGTTTATAGAAGACGAATTATTATATGACCACTATAATAATTGGGAGAAAGTGGCTAATTATTTCCGCAACCCACCACTGGTAAATTTGGATATTAAAGCAGATCGGCCGACTTTTGTTTTGTGGTATGCAATTCTGGCTAATTATATGGAAAAAAAACCAGATGAAAAGACGATACGAATTTTTCTTTCTAAAAAATCAAGTCTTTCGCAAAAAACAGATGAGATAATTGAAATCATTTCGGAGCTTAAGAAAAATAAAAAAGTTGTGGATATTTTAGAGCATGTTTTGGATGAGATTGTGTGAGTATAATTGTTAAGCTAAAGCTATGGCGCACTGCAACCGCCTTCGCTAAAGCTATGGCGGTCAAAGTGAAAAAGAAGAAGACTAAAAAATTATTAGATGCGGTTAATTTTCCTTCAGATCTAAGAAAGCTACCAAAGGAAAAATTACCAAAATTTTGCGAGGAGATGCGCAGTTTTTTGATTGAAAGTGTGGCGCAAAGTGGTGGACATTTTGGATCAAACCTGGGCGTGGTTGAACTTACCGTGGTGCTGCATTATGTTTTTGATACGCCAAGAGATATTTTAGTTTGGGATGTCGGGCATCAGGCTTATGCGCACAAGATGCTGACCGGACGAAAAGATCAATTACATACGATTCGAAAAAAAGGCGGACTCGCTCCGTTTCCCAGAAGAGATGAAAGCGAATATGACACGACGAATACCGGGCACACTAGCACTTCAATCAGCGTGGCGACAGGAATGGCGGTGGCAAATCGGAATAAAAAAAACGCACCCAATGTTGTCGCGGTAATCGGGGACGGTGCGCTTGGTGGCGGAATGGCGTTTGAGGCACTCAACCACGCGGGAGATATTAAGGCGGATATTTTAGTGGTGCTTAATGATAACAAGATGTCGATTTCGCCTAATGTTGGCGGAATGGAAAAATATTTGACGCGGCTCATTTCATCACCGGCCTATGTGAATTTGCGTGACAAAGGATTGAAGGCGTTAAAAGGCATGCCGACTGTGCAAAAGTTAGTGCACAAAGCTGGAATCCAGGTGCGTGGAGTAATTACTCCCGGAACAATGTTTGAAGAGTTGGGTTTCAAATATTATGGACCGATTGATGGGCATGATACCGAGATGCTTTTGGAAGTTTTGGAAAATTTGAAAAAATTAAAAGGCCCGCGTTTTTTGCATGTGATTACCAAAAAAGGCAAAGGATATGCTCCGGCGGAAAAGGACAGTTTTTCATTGCACGCCGTTACGCCCTTTGATCCGGCAACCGGACAAAAAAACGGTTGCGTGAAAAATATTGCCTACACCGATGTTTTTGCCAATTGGATTTGCGAAAAAGCGAAAAGTGATTCAAAATTGCACGCGATTACACCAGCGATGACCGGAGGATCGGGACTCATCAAATTTAGTGAGCAATTTCCTAAGCGTTTTTTTGATGTTGGCATTGCAGAACAGCACGCGCTGACTTTTGCGAGTGGCCTCGCTCTTCAGGGAAAAAAACCGGTCGTGGCGATTTATTCTTCTTTTTTGCAACGCGCTTACGATCAGTTGATTCATGATATTGCTTTGCCAAATTTGGATGTGCTTTTGGCGATTGATCGAGCAGGGATTGTCGGACCGGATGGGGCGACACACGCCGGCAGTTTTGATTTGTCATTTTTACGCGTTGTGCCGAATATGATTGTGATGGCGCCATCGGATGAGCATGAATGTTATTCGATGTTGGAAGTGGGCTATAATTATCCCGGCCCGGCGGCAGTGCGCTATCCAAAAGGTGCTAATCTTTGCAGTTGCGGCGGAAAAAAAAGTCAGCCGATTGAAATTGGAAAAGCGAAAGTTGTGAGAGAGGGAAAGAATGTAGCGATCTTAGCTTTTGGGACAATGGTAGGTCGAAGTAACTATGCGGCAGAAAAGATTGATGCAACCTTGGTGGATATGCGCTTCGTGAAACCACTCGACGAAGAACTGCTGAAAAATTTAGCTAAGTCGCATAAGTATTTCGTGACAGTTGAGGATAATGTGATTATGGGTGGAGCGGGTAGTGCGGTGAATGAATTTTTTGCGCGCGCCGGCTTGAATGTTAAAATTAAAAACCTCGGTTTGCCGGATCAGTTTCTTTCTCACGGTTTGCGTGGTGAAATTTTGGCGGAGGTTGGGCTGGGGGAAGGAGGGATTTTTGAGGCGGTGGAGAAGTTTGTGGTGGGTTCTCTACGAATTACGAATTAGGTACGAATATACGAATTTAGGGAAAGCGATATAAAAAATATTTATGTCATTCTGAGCGGAGTGTAGCGAAGTCGAAGAATCTGCCTCAGGTTATTGCAAGTTTTGTAATAAATCGTAAAAACTAGGATTATCACAAGCAGATCCTTCGACTGCGTCCGGGTACGGACTTCGCTCAGGATGACAATTTTTTTATCCAAATGCATTTTACTAAATAATAATTTTTTAATAAGTATGAATGACGTTTTCTCTGTGAATTACGATTTATTATTCGTATATTCGTAAAGATTCGTAATTCGTAGAGAAACACATGAAAACAGACATCCAAATTGCCAAAGCTTCGAAAATGGAACCGATTGAAAGTGTGGCGGAGAAAATTGGGCTCACAAAAAGTGATTTAGAATTATATGGAAACTATAAAGCCAAATTAAAACCAGCGCTTTGGGAGAAAATTAAAAAGCAAAAAGATGGAAAATTGATTTTAGTAACAGCAATTAGTCCGACGCCGGCGGGGGAAGGCAAAACAACGACATCAATTGGATTGGCGATGGCGATGAATCGCCTTGGCAAAAAAACTATGCTAGCTCTGCGCGAGCCTTCACTTGGACCGTGTATGGGCGTGAAAGGTGGCGCGGCGGGCGGAGGATATTCCCAGGTGATGCCGATGGAAGAAATTAATTTGCATTTCACGGGCGATCTGCACGCCATCACCACTGCCAATAATTTACTCTCGGCGATTATTGATAATCATATTTTTCAGGGGAATGTTTTGCAAATTGACGCGCGGCAAATTCTTTGGAAACGCGCGATGGATCTCAATGACCGGAATTTGCGAAACACAGTTGTGGGCTTGGGCGGAAAATCACAAGGCGTGCCACGAGAAGAAAGTTTCAACATTACCGTCGCATCAGAAATTATGGCGATTCTGTGCCTTAGTGAAAATTTAGCTGATCTCAAAAAACGGCTAGGAAATATTTTAGTTGCTTACACTTTTTCCGGCGAGCCGGTTTATGCGCGCTCCCTAAGCATTGTCGGAGCACTCACAGCGATTTTGAAAGATGCATTGAAACCAAACCTTGTGCAAACCTTGGAGCACACGCCTGCCATCATTCATGGTGGACCATTTGCCAATATTGCGCACGGTTGCAATAGTATTTTAGCAACGCGCTATGGATTGAAATTGGGAGATTATCTGATCACGGAAGCCGGCTTTGGAGCCGATCTTGGTGCGGAGAAATTTTTCAATATCAAGTGTCGCGTCGCAGGACTTCGTCCTGATGCAGTCGTGATCGTGGCGACAGTGCGCGCGCTCAAATATTCCGGTGGCATGGAAAAAGAAGCGCTAGTGATGCCGAGCCTAATTCATTTGAAAAAAGGTTTTGCCAATTTGGAAAAACATGTGGAAAATTTGAAAAAATTTGGTGTGCCAGTGGTTGTGGCGGTGAATGTTTTCCCAACGGACACGCAAAAAGAATTAAAACTGCTCGAGCAAATGGTGAAAAAAATCGGTGCATCATATGCGCTGTCGCACGTTTGGGAAAAAGGCGGAGCGGGCGGTGAAGATTTGGCGAAAGTTGTTTTGGAAACTCTGGCCAAGAAAAAAGTGAACTTCAGAGTGCTCTATTCGGAACAATCGCATATCAAAGTGAAAATTGAAACCATCGCCCAAAAAATTTATGGTGCGAAAAACGTGGAGTTCAGCTCGAAAGCGCAAAAGCAGATGGAAAAGTTGGAAAAAGAAAAATTAGACAAGTTGCCAATTTGTATTGCCAAAACGCAATATTCTTTTTCCGATGATCCAAAACTTTTGGGACGACCGAAGGGTTTCACGCTAAATATTCGCGAACTGCGAATTTCCAACGGCGCCGGATTCATCGTGGCAATTGCTGGAGAAATTATGACAATGCCGGGATTGCCAAAAGTTCCCGCGGCCCAGATGATTGATGTGACCGAAGATGGGGAGATTGAAGGGTTGTTTTAGTTTTTTAAAAACTTGACATTTAGCGCAATTTAGTTATACTACTTTGATGCTAATTTGGCATTAATTGTATCTAAACCTTTTTGGCATAAGGAGGTAAACATGAATTTTTCTGATAGTGAAATTGTTGGCCGTCTCGTTTTTATTGAGCAGTGTAAGGCGGAAGAACATGGCGAGTCTGTTCCGACCTGTGTCTGCCATCTGGTTGGAAAAAAAGTAACGATCGATAGAAGGCATGATACGCATTCTTTCGAAAATCCCTTATTTGTTACAAAAGGTTGGGGCGGCAGAATCATCCAGCTGGACGAAATCGGGGTAATCGCTAAAGAGGAGGAATTTTATCTCAACATGTGACTTGTTCGAAACTAAGACGAGGAGGAATTCGATGGCGAAAAGTTTTATTGGATACAAACTGGCAAGTCTTTATGTCGATGGATTGGATGTCCGCATCGACAAAAGAGACGGAACATCGTTTATTGTTACCGCCGATTCTCTCAATGTTTTAGAGGATCCGGTAACTGGCAAAACAATTAATGGCGAGGACGTTAGCATCTATGAATCCGAAATGCGAGATGTTGTCTCTGCCTAAGCGGAAAGTGCGTGCACCCTCTTGGCTGATTAAATTCGGCCAAGAGGTTTTTTTGTAGATTTTACAAATATTTAGAATCCCCCAGTTCTTCCGGCAAATAATTTTGTTCAGTGCTATCTTCAAGTGGGGTATATTTGTAGCCATTGCCATAACCTAATTCTTTCATCAGTTTTGTTGGCGCGTTGCGCAAATGAAGCGGGACAGGGAGATTGCCGAATTTTTCCACGTCTTTTTTAGCTTTGCCATAGGCGGCGTAGGCAGTGATGTCTTTTTTGGATTTGGCGAGATAAATAACACATTGGGCGAGGTGGACATTGCATTCGGGGTAGCCTAGTTTGTGGCAAGCGTCAAAAACTGCGTTGGCCAAAAGGAGGGCAGTGTTGTTGGCGAGGCCGATATCTTCGCTGGCGAATCGAACCAGACGTCGCGCGATGTAGAGTGGATCTTCTCCGCCTTCAATCATTCGCGCGAGCCAATAGACGGATGCGTCGGTGTTTCCTCCGCGCATTGATTTATGCAGGGCTGAGATAATATTATAGTGTTCTTCGCCGGATTTATCATAGAGCAGATGGGATTTTTGCAGAACTTCTTTTATGAGCTCAGGGGTAATATTATCAGTTTGGTTGACGCAAGCCTCGAGAGTGTTGAGCGCCATGCGCGCATCGCCATTGGAAAGATTGGCGAGCAATTTTATGGTGTCGGAACTTATCCGTGGAGGCTCAACCTCCATTATGGAGGTTGAGCCTCCACGATGCGCAGTCTTGATTTTTTCCAGTGCTCTTTCGATAATTTTTTCCAAATCAGTCGGTGTCAATTTTTGCAAAACAAAAACACGGGTGCGAGAAACGAGGGCGGAGTTGACTTCGAAGCTGGGATTTTCCGTTGTCGCGCCGATGAGCGTGATTGTTCCATTTTCAACATAAGGCAAGAGCGCATCTTGCTGAGCTTTGTTCCAGCGATGGATTTCGTCGATAAAAAGAATCGTTTTTATGCTTCGGAGTTTGTTCTCTTGTGCTTTGGCAATAATTTCCAAAAGTATTTTTTTGCCAGATGAAACGGCACTGATTTTGAGAAATTCTGATTTAGTGGCGCTCGCAATGATGTGCGCAAGGGTGGTTTTTCCTGATCCGGGCGGACCCCAAAGAATCATCGAGGGAACATTATCGTTTTCAATGGCGCGAAAAAGATAGGAATTTTTTCCAATCAGTTTTTCTTGGCCGAAAAAGTCAATGAGATTTTGGGGGCGGATGAGGTCGGGGAGTGGGGTGGGCATAAGTTTGAGAATTATTCTAAGCTCTAATTAACCTAATTGTTCTAAATAAATTCAACAGGCATATTCTGAGGATATTATATCACTGATTTTGAGTGGTTGGCAAGTCCTATTTTCAGTGTGTGCTATAATAGTGAATAAGAAGAATTTTCAATTTATCCTCAAAGGATAAGCTTGAAGCAAAAAATTTTCAAACAATTTCCAATTTTTTAATTTTGAAATTAAAAAGTACCGAGGGATAAATAATTAGAAATTGGAACATTGAGATTTGTTTAGAAATTGAAAATTAGAAATTAAAAAATTATTATAAGCTATGACAAAAATAATCGACGGGAAAAAAATTGCGGAAGAAATCAGAGAGGAGTTGAAAAGCGAAGTTTTAGCTTTGGGAGAAAAAGGGATTGTGCCGGGGCTGGTTGTAATTTTGGTTGGGGAGGATAGTGCTTCACAAGTTTATGTTAGAAATAAAGAGCGTGTGGCAAAGGAGATTGGGATAAATTCTGAAGTTGTGAGATTGCCGGCGGAAACTTCGCAGGAAGAATTGGAAAAAATAATTTCAAAATATAACGCAGACGAAAAAATTCATGGAATTTTAGTGCAGTTGCCATTGCCGAATAATATCGATGCGAAAAGAATTATCAATTTAATCGATCCGAAAAAAGATGTTGATTGTTTTCATCCGGAAAATGTTGGGCGGATGATGATTGGAGACGCGCGCTTTTTGCCTTGCACGCCGGCGGGAATTTTGGAACTTTTGGAGCGGAGCGAAGTTGCAGTGGAAGGAAAAAATGTAGTGATTGTGGGAAGGAGTAATATTGTGGGAAAACCTTTGGCGGTGATGCTTATCAATCTTGGAGCGACTGTGACAGTTTGTAATTCTAAAACTAAAAATCTAAAAGAGATTTGCGCGAGTGCAGATATTTTGGTTTCGGCGACGGGACGTGCGGGACTAATCTGCGAGGAGATGGTAAAACAAGATTCTGTAGTAGTTGATGTAGGAATTAATCGCGATGCAGAGGGAAAGCTAGTCGGGGATGTTGACTATATTCATGTTTGCGACAAAACACATTGCATCACGCCAGTGCCTGGCGGAGTGGGGCCAATGACGATTATGATGCTGATGCGGAATACTATTTTGGCGGCGAAGAATAGTTTGAGTTAGGTTTCTTATTTTTTTGTCATTCTGAGCGAAGCGGAGCGAAGTCGAAGAATCTGCTATAGGTTATTGTGAGCTTTGCAATAAATTGTAAAGATTAGGGTTATTGTAAGCAGATCCTTCGGCTGCGTCCTGAGTACAGGACTTCGCTCAGGATGACACAATTTTTTATTATTAATTTTAAAAATATGCAAATCGAAGTCAAAAATGTGGAAGGTAATCCGGTGAATAATTTGCGCCGACTCGGGTATACATTTCAAAGGCACGAAGGGGACGAGATGAGTTTTGTGCGTCCGATGGCCGCGGCGGGTTATCCGCGGTTTCATATGTATGTCAAAATGAATGGCACGGATATGCTGATTAATATTCATCTGGATGTCAAAAAAGAGACCTACGGTAATGATACGCGCCATCATGGGGAATATGAAAATAATGGGGCGTTGAAAGAAGAAGTGCGAAGACTTAGGGCGCTTTTGGAGTAATGTTTGCCAAAATGGCTATTACGCCGTATGATAAATTGGTGTATATTAGGGGGTGTGGTGAAATTGGTATACACGTAGCGTTCAGAACGCTATGATCGCAAGGTCGTGAGAGTTCAAATCTCTCCATCCCCACGAATCATGTAGCATATAACATGTAACATGAAGCAAAAAAATAAATCTGCCGCGGTGGTGAAATTGGTATACACGCCAGTCTTAGGAACTGGTGGATTTATCTCCGTGCGAGTTCGAGTCTCGCCCGCGGCACCAGTAATAATTGGCTAAGCGTCCCGCCGAGGCGGGATTCTCGCAATGGATTGGAGGCCTGTCCCGCACCATTTTCAATGGAGACTTATGATTTTAGTTAGAACGTGAGCGAAGCGGCTTCGCCTTTCGTCTATTCTGTATATAAAATCTTTCCTAAAAATGGTGCGGGATGAAAGTCCTCTTCTGGGCACAAGTGTTATGCAAAAAATAATCATCACAAAAGACAGTTCGGGAGAGCGATTGGATAAATTCCTCAGTAGCGGGGATTTTTTTGATGGCAAGATTACTCGGAGTGAAATTTCTCGGCAGATTAAAGCTGGGACAATTTTGGTGAACGGGGAGAAAGTGAAATCGGGCTATGTACTTAAAAATAACGATGTGATTACTTTTGATTTCATCTTCACTGAAGAAAAAATAATTTTGCCGAAAGAGAAAAAAGAACTGCCGATTATTTTTTCCGATGAAAATATTATTGTGATTGATAAACCGGCGGGAATGCAGGTGCATCCGGATGATACGCGAAAGGAAGAAACACTAGTGAATTATTTGGTGGCGCAATTTCCAGAAATTGAAACTGTTTGTGATAATACCAAGGAAGGAAAGTTGCGACCGGGAATTGTGCATCGGTTGGATAAGGATACGAGTGGCGTGATTGTGGTCGCAAGAAATATGGAAACATTCCTAGAACTGAAAAGGCAATTTCAAGACAAAGAAGTGGAAAAAAAATATCAAGCAATTGTGTACGGCGTGCCAGATCCGGCGGAAGGCGTGATTGAAAAAGCATTGGCGCGCTCGGGGGATTATCGTCGGCAAGTAGTGGCAGGACATAAAACTCGAACAAAAATTCGCGAAGCAGTCACTGGTTATCGAACGCTAAAAACACTGGGAGATAATTTTGCTCTTTTAGAACTTTCCCCTAAAACCGGACGGATGCATCAGATTCGGGTGCATCTGACTTCAATCGGGCATCCGATTGTGGGGGATAAAAAGTATTTCTTGAGAGGCATCGAGCGACTCGATTCGGCCAGAAGGCAGTTGCTCCACGCACAGTCAATCAAATTTACGCTTTTTGGCAATGGTTATGAATTTAGCTCGCCACCTCCGCAGGATTTTTTGGATTTCGCCCATTTCCTTGACGAAACGGCTGGAAAGAGATAGTATAAAAAAGCGAAAAATTGCACCACATGGTGAGATTTTCAGTGAAGTTTGAAAGGCTTTTGAGGCCTATTTTAGTTTAAAGTAATAATTTGCTATAATAGTATACGAATGGCGCGCTATTCCGAGAGCTCGGGACGCACATGCGAATATGTGAAAAAGTATGGAAAAGAAAATTATCGAATTTAATGCATCGCAGAGAGCTGTCAAAAACGAGCAGGAGTTTCACAGTGGAGATGTAGTGAAGGTATTCCTCCGAATCAAAGAAGGCGCCAAAGAAAGGACGCAACTTTTTGAAGGTCTCATTATCGCGGTCAAGGGTGGACAAAGTTCTTCTCCGACAATTACTGTGCGAAAAGTGACACATGACGTGGGAGTGGAAATGATTATTCCCGTTGGCTCTAAAAATGTGGAAAAGATTGAACTCGTGAAACGGGCTAAGGTGCGTCGCGCAAAATTATATTATGTCCGAACGCTGACAACTAAACAAAGCCGGATGAAATATAAGGACGTCAAAGATGTGAATAAAAAAAATAAGCCAAAAGTTGAAGCTGTTAAGGCAGAAGTGGCTCCCGAGAAAATAGAAGAAAAAGTCGACGAAACTAAAGCTTAAATAGTTTCTTATGGCCTTCGTGGTGCCATGCCTCGTCGGCAGGCCCCACACCATTTCACGTTTGATTCCAAGTTATTTTTAAAATATATTGGGGGTATGGTGGAATTGGTATACACACATGCTTGAGGTGCATGGCCTTTATCGGCATGAGGGTTCGAGTCCCTCTATCCCCACACAGAAATGGTGTGGGGCAAATATTCAACATATAATAAATAGAAGTTTACTTAGTTTTTTGTTACATGTTTTATGCTATATGTTGTATGACCCAGGGATCCTTAGCTCAATGGCTAGAGCACCTCGTTTACACCGAGGGGGTTATAGGTTCGAGTCCTATAGGGTCCACAGTGCCGAGTTAGCTCAGTGGTAGAGCAGAGGACTGGTTTTCGGTCCGTTCCAGAGTAATTTGGAAATGAAAATTGGATGAATTCGAGGAAGCCTAAAACTAATTTTATTAGAAATGGTAATCTCGAGCTAAGCTTCAAAGGGCTTAAGGTTTTGAAGAAAGTGTAGAGACTAGCAAGTGAGTCCCAACAATAATCTTGCGCTAGCGTCCAATATCCTATTTTGCTAGTTAGTAAAAGGATAATGAAATAGTCCGATCCTTGGGGAAACTCAAGAAAAATAACAAGGAAAATCCTTGTGTCCCCGGTTCAATCCCGGGACTCGGCACAAATTGCATAAAATTGAAAGTCCGTTCGCGGGCTTGCCCGCCGTAGTCACGCTTCGGCGGGACGCAGGCGGGTGTCGTATAGTGGCTATTATATCAGCCTTCCAAGCTGAGGAGGGGGGTTCGATTCCCCCTACCCGCTCAGATAAAATAGAAGTCTCCCTAAAAAGGAGATTTTTATTTTTTGTGTAGATTATTGATTCAGGGGAATCGAAGGGTATTTCAGAAAAGTGAACTTCTTCACTTTTCTGAAAACCCAGGCTCTGAGGGAGGAGCGAAGCCTGTGCCGTAGGCACGCGCGTAGCGACGGATGAAGAGGATTCCCCCTACCCGCTCCAAAAAACTCAAAAGCCCCGGGATATTTCTGGGGCTTTTGAGTTTAAGGGGAAATCGAAGGGTATTTTTAAAAAGCAAGTTTGAACTGATAACTATGCTTGTTTGGGCAATAGCGGGTATTGTGATAAAATATAGAGCGTTGAGATAAAAGCTAGGATAAAAAGATGCAGGAAAAAAATAAAATTAGAATTGAAATTATAATTGGGCTAATTGTGGCTATCGCAGTGAGCATAGGCTGGTCCGCTTGGTTTGGTACTAAAAATCCCCAGACCGGTTTTCAACGCATCGCATCAATTGTGGGAGGCGGTAAATTAAAACCTGGGGTCACGCCGGAGATTATGTTTTTGGGAGATAGTATCACAGCGCGTGAAGACTGGAATGTTTTGTTTAAATCTTCGAATATCATGAATGCGGGCATTTCCGGAAATACGACGGACGATGTCATTGCCAGATTGGATTCGGTGCTCCAGGCTAAACCAAAAAAAATATTTTTAATGATAGGAATCAATGATTTATTGCGCGGAAAGAACATCCTTTATATTTTGGCAAATTACGGGACAATATTAAATAAAATCAAATTAGACTCGCCCGGTGCGTTAGTATATATTCAAAGTGTATTGCCGATAAATAATGATATTTCAACCCAGGGGACAGTAGACGGTCAAAAAATTATCGCATTAAATAATCAGCTCAAAGCATTGGCTGATAAAAATGGAGAAATTTTTATTGAGTTATATCCCTATTTTTGCGGAGCTGATGCTAAATTATATTTGAAATATACCAACGACGGGTTGCATCCCAATGCTTATGGATATATGCTTTGGAAAGATTTGATCGGACAGTATTTGAAATAATTTTAACTTAGCATTTTCTGGCGTAGTGAAATAACTAACGTGAATTAAGTGTGGTCGATAGCAGCCACGGAAAAGTTTTATGGACATATCAAAAGCAATAAATCTCATGAGAATACCGATGGCATTTTGGGTGGTTTGGTTTCACTCATATATTTCCAATGTTCCAGAGCCGATGATGTATACTTTTAGTTTTTTAGTTTTTAATATTCGATCACTGCCAGCGATTTTTTTTAATGATGCAGCCTTTTTAGGAGTAATTGCCGTGAATATCTTCATTATCATTTCCGGCTTTGGACTAACCTATTCGCATTACAGAAAAAAACCAATCTCAAATTATCGATACTTTAAAAAAAGATTTCAAAGAATCATGCCAATCTATTGGATCGCTTTGACTTTCGCAATCCTTTGGAACATTTATGTGTTTAATTATATTCCATCGTGGTTTTCTATTTTCACGCACATTCTGGGAATTCATGTATTTTTCCCCGCGACGCTTTACGACATCAATGGTTCTTTGTGGTTCGTGGGGTTGCTTATTCCGTTCTACATAACATTTCCAATTCTGATAAAGATATATGAATCAAAATATGGTTTTTGGAAGTTAATTATCCTCGGCGTTCTGGCCAAGATTTTAATCGGACTATTTATTTATCCCAATTTCAGCAATCCTCCTAAGCTTTGGCTTGAATTTTTGGTGGATTTTGCTCTTGGTATGCATCTGGCGAAAAGATATGTTTTGGATGAAATAAAAACGATTCCCAATGCAATCGCGCTACCGGCAATTTTTCTGTCCATCTGCGCCGTTCTGGTTAGTCGCAATTCCTACATCGATCTTCATTCACTGCAAGATCCTTACTTGCACAGTGTATATGCCGTGATTATTCTTTTTGGAATGATCGGCCTATTTAATCTTTTCCCAAGATTTTCGCAAAAAATTTCCGCTTCGAAAATTCATAAGCTTCTTCTCGCTACTGTTTTGGAAATATATCTTTTTCATTCTCCCCTGGTTGATTATGTGAAGTATGGTCAAGATATATTGCATGGTGATCCTGTCAGAACATTTTTTTTCGCACTGGGAATTTTCCTGGTCTTGGGATTTGGTATAGCGCTAATCCAGACGTGCTTCGCGTATGTTTATGGACAGATTACCAAAAGAAAAATAGCTTAGTTTTGACCTTCCTCAAATTTGTGCTATGGTGGAAAAGCAATGGGGGTGAATATCTCCAGACTAAGAAATTATCGCCAGGAGATATGAAAAAACGAACAGGTTGGTACTATTTGAAAGAGGTTATTTTGGGTGTCATTGGCGCTCTTTTTATGGTCTTGTTGGGAGCAGCTATTGCCACTTTTTTTGTCTATAAGAATCACACGCCGAGTGTGGCGGAGATTTCCAGTTACCGTCCGCCACAAACTTCTATTATTTATGATCGCACGGGAAAAATTGTGCTCTATAAGATCCACGGCGAAGAAAATCGCAAAGTGCTCGCGCATGATGAAATTCCGAATGTTGTGCGGATTGCGACCGTGGCGACGGAGGATAAAATTTTTTACAGCCATTTTGGAGTCGATTTCTTTTCCATTCTGCGCGCAATGAAAGTTAATGTCGAAAATGGCGATATGTCTCAAGGCGGGTCCACGATAACCCAACAGCTGGCGCGTAACGTATATCTCAATCGCGAAAAAACTTTGCGGAGAAAAATTATGGAGACACTGATTGCTTTCAAGATTGAGAAAAATTTTACCAAAGATCAGATTCTAGATCGCTACCTCAATCAAGTGCCCTATGGGTCCAATGCTTATGGCATCGAAGCGGCGGCGGAAATATTTTTTGGGAAAAGCGCAAAAGAACTCACGCTCGATGAGGCAGTATTTTTAGCGGCACTGCCGAAAGCCCCGACTTATTATTCGCCATATGGGGATAACGCAGACAAACTGGTGGATCGTTATCAGGGCATTTTAGATCAAATGGCGCAGTTGAAATTGGCCTCGCCAGATGAAATTCAGTCGGCTAAAAAAATAAATATTTTAGCCAAAGTCCAGCCGTTTCGCGAACCGATCGTAGCGCCGCATTTTGTTTTCTACGTAACAGAACAACTGGAAGCAAAATATGGACGAGACTTTTTGGAGCGCGGGGGACTGAAAATAATTACGACACTTGACTGCGGTTTACAAAAAATTGGAGAAAAAGTTGTGGCAGATGGAGGGGCAAGAAATGTCGGTTATGGCGCGAATAATGCGGCGCTTGTCGCAACGGATCCTAAAACGGGAGATGTTCTCGCGATGGTGGGCAGTCGGGATTTTTTCAACCCGGCAATTGATGGACAGGTCAATGTGGCAATTCGACTGCGTCAACCAGGGTCATCGTTCAAACCGATTGTCTATGCGACGGCATTTGAAAAAGGTTATCAGCCGGAAACCCTAATTGCCGATGAGCCGACTAATTTCGGTCCGGATGGTGGCGGAATCAGTTATATCCCCCAAAACTATGACGGAAAATTTCACGGCGTACTTCCAATGCGAAAAACACTCGCGATGTCACTTAATATTCCAGCCATTAAAACGCTAGCACTGGTGGGAATAGATAGCGCGATTGACATGGCGCATCGTCTGGGAATCACAACACTAAATAATCGGAAGCGCTATGGTTTGTCGATGGCAATCGGTGGCGCGGAAGTAAAACTAATTGATATGGCGAGTGCTTTTGGGGTTTTTGCTACTGAAGGGAAAAGATTTCAAGCCCATTCTATCTTAGAAATCGTCGACAATAGCGGTCAGTCCTATTTTGACAAAACTCAAGGCGAACAGGTTATTGATGTCCAAGTAGCACGGAAAATCAACTCTATTCTTTCTGATAATAATGCTCGTTCGGCAATTTTTGGACCAAATAGTCCACTCTATATTCCTGGCAGAACAGTCGCGGCGAAAACCGGAACATCCCAAGAATTCCGTGATGCTTGGACGGTTGGCTACACGCCATCAATCGCGGTGGGAGTTTGGGCGGGGAATAATGATTCGCGTCCGATGCACGCAGGGTCAGATGGCGTATTTGTCGCCGCTCCAATATGGCGCAGCTTTATGGACGCTGTACTTTCGCGTTATCCCAACGAAGGTTTTGTGGGGTATCAAGCTGTGGCTGGTGATGAAAAAGTGGCCTTAAGTCAAGATCAGATTGATAAACTCACTCAAGATCAAAAAGACGCGGAGAAAGCGCAAAAGAAGGCGGATAAAAAGAAGAAGAAGCATTAGAAAATTTACGCAGGAGTGGGTTTGTAACCCGCTCCTCTTATTCTACTAGTCATAAAACAATACGATGTTGCCATTTAAACGCTAACGACCAAGCAAATAGTGAGTAAAATGTGCGAAACGGGTTGCAAACCCGTTCCTGCTTTAATTTTTCTTAGCCCAAAGCCCTTAGCGGGCTTTTTTGATTTTCAGGGCTTATTTAAGCCGAAAGTGGCGAAATGACTAAAATCGAATGGCTTATTTGAGCCAAAATAGAGCTAGAACGCTTGACTTCTGGCTGGTTATTTGCTACACTATTTGGTCAATCTGAAAAGGGGTCCGAGCCCCCCACTAACCCAATTTTAGGGGTTAGCGTGGAAAATAAATGGCCTAAAGAATGGCATATAACCTGGACAAGTCGAGTTTGGGTTAGAAGGGGCAAGCCTTGGTTGACGCTTAACAATTAAAGTTTATGTATGCGTATTAGTACGAAATTGGCTGTACTTGCCGGTTTCTCTCTTGCTCTAAGTTTTGGGGTAATGACAGGAACAGCGAGCGCCGACGAGTCTAATCAAACAAAAATAAACTTCAATATTGCCGAAAATTTACTCTCTCTGAGCCAAGCAGAAGTTTGCATGGCAGCAGAAATCACTCCTGACGCTCCGGCCGAAGAGGTGAAAAAAGAGGAAACTCCAACAATCGAAACTAAAAAAGTACTTAAAAATAGCAATCTTCCCGAAGGTAAATTTATCATCAATGCTTCAGCGTACACAGCTTCTGCTGATGAATGTGGCAAGAGCGATGGAATTACCGCGTCAGGTGCGAAAGTTCGTGAAAACGAAACAATCGCTTGTCCCAAGAGCTTTGCTTTTGGAACAAAAGTGAATATCGAAGGTTACGGAACCTATATTTGTCAGGATCGCGGAGGTGCGATCAAGGGAAATAAGATCGATATCTATGTGAAAACAAAAACCGAAGCATTTGCTTTCGGTAGACGAAATTTAGTCGCTCAGATTGTGACTGAATAGTCAAAAAGAGCACTCCGAGCAATCGGGGTGCTTTTTTGACTTTGATTGACTTTGCGACTCTAGCTTGGTAGTATTTATCTTGTAGTCGTTTATTGCAAATTGGTCCGGTGGCCGAGCAGTTAGGCAAGGGTCTGTCTGGCTACGCCAGATCTCGCGTAGCGAGACAAAACTTCTATGGAATATTTCACATATGTGCTAGTAAGCGCAAAAAATGGCGATTTATACGTTGGAAGCACAGCGAACATTGAAAAGCGGCTTGGCTTGCATAACAAAGGAAAAGTTAGATCTACGAAGCCGAATCGCCCGTGGAAGCTATTGGAAGCTCATTCTTTTAATATAAGGAGTGAAGCATTTAGGTACGAGAAATTTTTAAAGACACACCAACAAAAAGAGTTGATAAAAGGGAGACATAATTTATAATGGTAAAATGGTCCGATGGCCGAGTGGTTAGGCAAGGGTCTGCAAAACCCTGTACGGCGGTTCAATTCCGCCTCGGACCTCAAATGTATTTTGGGCGAGTGGTGGAATGGTATACACTCAACACTTAAAATGTTGCGGAGCTTGCTCCATGAGGGTTCGAGTCCCTCCTCGCCCACAGTGAATTTAGTATCAAAAAAATCGCCGATGAGGCGATTTAATTTTTCTCTTCTTGCCCAATTTTTTTTATTATTTTCGGAATCCGTTTGAAATCTTTGATGAGTGTTTCGCGCATTGAGCCATTGTAAAGCGCGGCGGCGGGATGGTAGAGTGTATAAAAAACCTGGCGGCCTACGCCTTCGATTTCTCGGCGCATGGCCTTACCGTGAATTTCGGAAATTTTGAAACCAGGCAAAAACCTTTCCATCGAATGTCGGCCGAGTGTGACGATTAGCTTAGGCTTAATAATTTTAATTTGCTCCAAAAGCCATGGCCAACAAGTGGCGATTTCTTCCGGGAGTGGGTCGCGATTACTGGGTGGGCGACATTTGCAGACGTTGGCGATGTAAACTTCTTCGCGCTTGAGACTGATTATCCCAAGCATTTCATCTAGAAATTTTCCGGCCGCGCCGACAAAAGGCACGCCGGTTGCGTCTTCTTTTTGTCCCGGCGCTTCACCAATAAAAAGAATTTTAGCGTCCTCTGAGCCTGCGCCGGGGACGACTTGGGTGCAACCTTTGCGCAGAGCGCATTTGGTGCAGGCGAGCATTTCGGCGTTTAGTTTTTCGAGGTGGGATTGGTTAGACATCGGTTTAATTTCTAATTTTCAATTTCTAATTTCTAAACAATTTTCAATGAAATAATTTCTAAATTTTGAAAATTGTAACATTGGAAATTGTTTGAAAATTGAAAATTGTGAATTGAAAATTATTTCAGATCGTGTACTCTGATTAATTTAAAACCATCATTCTTCGTATTCCATACCGCAAAAGTCGGAGGATAGATTTCCCCGGCGACGTTGCCAGGATTGAGCATTTTGCAATTGCCAATTATTTCCTCCCAAGGCTTGTGCGTGTGGCCATAAAAAACAAAAGCATATTTTCCCGTTTCCGCTAATTTTCTCGCTTCTCGAGGAAAATGGACGAAGGCAATAAGCTTTCCATCAATCTTAGTCTCGCCAAAATTTTTGAATAAAAAAGTATTGCGATATTTTTCAACCGAATCAAGCTCGCGCAGTTCCGTGTAATCAGCATTGCCGAAAGTGTAATAAATAACGCCTGCAAAATTATCGTTCATGAGATCCAGAACCTCTCTTGATGCGAGATCGCCACAGCAAATAAGCGTGGTGATTTTTTGTTCGGCGCAATAACGCAAAACTTTATCCAAATTGACTTCGTTGTTGTGAATGTCTGAGGTGATGGCGATTTGCATATGTTTATTTTCTATTATCCAACATTTTCCAGTTAAGTTCAAAGATGGTTTTTAGGGTGGTGTAAATCTTTTCGCTTTCAATGATAAGACCTAGACCTTCTTTGAAGGACATAATGCCGATTTTTCTTTTGCCGTAGAGGTTTATCTCGACCTCTAGAAATAATCCAGTTGAATCATATAGGCGAGTTTCACGCAAATATTTCTTGTCCTCAGCTTGAATTTTCTGGACAACGCCGAGATTTTGTCCGATAGCACGCATCCAAATTTTTTTCTCAATTCTTTTTTTGAGATAATAATCCCACATATAGCCTTCGTCGAAATATTTGAAAACATCAGTTGTGCCCCACATCAGGATTTCTTGGTTGGGGTAATTCAAGGTGTCTTGGTAGACATTTTTAATTCCCTCGCTACCTTCAAAATACTTCACATCCGGTTTTTTGTCGATTCCGCTGGCCATTGAGAGCAGTTGTGGAAGAATTCCTTCAAGCACGGTTTTCTTTTCTTCCAGCTGACTTTCGAGTATTCTGGGATCTTCAGCATAATAGAGCGTGCGTTTTTTTCTTTTAGTTGTTCCAATGAGACCTTTAGCTTTCAACGATTCAATTACATCATAAACAGTGGTGCGTTTGATCTTGGATTTGCGGGAAATCTGTTCCACTGTTGTTTCGCCCAACTCCAAAAGCTCGACATAAACATCAGCTTCACGCTCTGAGAGGTTAAGTTTTTCCAATTGTTTTTTTAGAATAGCCATAATAAATAAAAGATAGTTTGTCGACAAAAGGGTCGTTTTGATTAGACTAGCATAGCGTTTAAATTTTGTCTATACATAGGCCTAAAATAGTTTCATGGATGGTTAATCGGTGTATTTTAGAAAAATATGACATAAAAATATTTAAATAGTATAGTCTGTAGTTTCACAGATATGGAAGGTTGTTTAACAATTTGATGAACTAAAATGCGCTTAGTGGCGCGAAAGAGAGGTGACGTATGGGCATAAGGGTAAGAGGTAAAAAAAGACTGGTTGTTTTTAGAAAAATGCTCCGTCGGATTTGTACGCTTGAAAAGCAAATTCTTGCCTCAGCCCCATCTGACAGTTGGGATATTGGCGAGAGCAGCTTGTCTGATAAAATTCGACAAATGGAAAAGGCAGTTCTGGCGGAAAATCGCTGGGACACTTGGCATGTCGGTGGGGTGCGGGAACATCTTGTTCTGCCAGCAAGAGGGAAATAATTTCTCTAAAATGAGGCTGTCGGCAAATGTCGGTGGCCTCAAATATTTAAGGAGGGAAGATGAAGCTAATTATTGACGAACCATCAATAGTCCAAAATCCAACAATTCCGGTCAGATGGTGTCTTTCTGAAGAAGAAATTGAATTACTGCCAAGACGGAAAGGTGCAGACAACAACTTTGTTTTGCTAATAACCAAGTATGAAAATGGTAAGGAAGATAGGCGGTTAATCCCTTGCCGCGAAGTGATGACTTTCGTTACCTTTAATTGGCCAGGGAAAAATTCACTCCATGCTCAGATCGTAGGAGCGGGAAATGTTCAAGAGATGAAAGAATATTTTTTAAGAAAAAACAATCGTTATCAATATGCAAACTACATATTTTTCAAGGAAGATGGTGGTCTGGGTGATATTCCATATTCAATTTATTCCATTCGGAGCGTGAGGTATGAAATTATTGTGTCGGCGGAATTCTTTGCCAAAAAGCCTCCTGCGTGGCTTGAGAGGTGGGTCAATTTCGGTTATGAATATCCTGCAGTTGACCAATGCCAATTGCGCAGAAGAATGATTCTTGCTTTCTCTCTTAAGCCAATCTTCATCGTCCTATGTTTGTTTGTGCGCTTTTTATGCGCTCTTGGTTGGATCGCGTTACTTATCCTTTTGGGAGTGAGAGAAATAGATTTTTCTGTTTCGATCCACCCATGGAGAACAGCGCTAAGAGATATTCATAAAAATTGTTCAGCTTATATCCAAGATCGTACTCGAATAAATCTGTGGTGGATCTGGGATTGTAATCAAAAAAGACGTTCGCGAGCATGGATCTTACTTGCACCGTTTATATTTATGAGTATCACGGTGGCGCTGGAAACCGTCAGGCGATATTTTGGAGTTACGGTTGATCAATATCCAACTTTTTTGGTCAAAACGAGCTGGGAGATTTTAAGCTTAAAAATGGTAATCGATGCTTTTATACTACTAGGTGTTATTTTCGTATCGAGCCTTGCTGTTTTTATGGGCAGAGAGATTTATGAAAAAAATAAACCCAAGCTAAAAACATTAAAAACAATCAAACAAAAAGAAAAACAAAGAAAAGCAAAACAAAAGATGCTTTCAATGGAAGCGAGAGAACAGCGCCAGAAACAATTAATGGAAAAAGAATTTTTGGCAGCGTATAATCCAATTTCTTGTTCGGTGGCGCCAGAGAAGGCATCACTTGAAACATTGCCCCCACAATTAAAAACAATTCATTTGCGTTTTTTGGATATCAAAGCAAGGCTATGCAAGCCATTTGCCGGGTAATTTTTAGTGGATACATTGGTATTGCGTACAGCCTAATAGCAGGAAGCTTTTAATAAGACCTTCCTGCTTTTTTATTTACAATAAAAAAACCAGTCAAAACGGGACTGGCACCGGGTTATTTCTCCTTTTTTGAATCACTTGCATAAGGACAGACGACACAAGAAAAAGAAAACTTGTTCTTGCTCGCAAAGATAATGCAATCTTCTAGAAATACGCAGGATGTATTTCTATGTGCACTTATCTCGCTAGCATATGGTGCGCGAGATAATTTCATCAAGATGTATTCGTTTCCTGATGCATCAATGCGGGTGTATCTTTTCAATAATTTAAGCACGTCCGCTCGTTGCTCATTTTCCAAATTTCCTACGCTTTTTTTCTGATTTGGAAATGAGGATGTTTTTTGGGGATTGGATTTTTGCAATTCCCAGTTGGTTATGCTCCAATGTAGCCAGACATTGAGGGTTACTTTGTAGGTTAATTTTATCCATAACCTTAGGGCCAGGTCACTCTTTTCAAGTGCTATTCTTTCTGAATCGGTTAGCCAAATGCGTGGATTTCTTGTGTTAACTACCGCAATCTTCTGATTTTTCAAAAGATGGTTCTTGCTATAATCCATTTTTCATCACCCCCTTATTTTTTAGGAACTATTATTTATTATCGCGAAAACTTTTTAATAGCTCAATATCTTTTTCTACCGCGTCATGCTCAGTTTCCAAAATCATATCAATATTATTCTTTTCGGCAAATGCGACAATATTTTGAAATGCAACTTTGCCAATTTTTCCATCACCAATATGTTCATGGCGATCTCGCTTGGAATCAAAATCAGTCAAACTGTCGTTGGCGTGGATTAGTTTAATATTTTTTAGTCCCAATTCTTGATCAATTCTTGTGATAGTTTTTTTGAAATCTCGCCAGTCATAGCCGGAAGCAAAAGAGTGCTGAGTGTCGAGGCAAATTCCGGCGATAGCGCTGTTGCCTACTCCATCGATAATTGTTTTCAAGTCAAGAAGTGAGCTTCCGATGATTTCTCCGGCGCCGGCGCTGTTTTCCAAAAGTAGTTTAGTTTTTCCAGTATAATTTTCCAAAGTTTTTTGGAGCATCTCGATTACTTTTTGGATTGACTCGTCATGGGTCATGCCTTTGGCGGATCCAAGGTGGGTCATCACATATTTCGCGCCAATGAGACTTCCTCGTTCCAATTCGTCGCGGACGACACTGACTGAACCGTAGCGGATGCGATTTTCCAGGGAAGCGAAATTAATGTAGTAAGGCGTATGGATGTAGGTATCTAGTATTTGGTATCTAGTATTTAGTATTTTAAATTCACTGACAATTTCCTTTGTCAGTTCCGGTGCCTTTCCACCACGCGGTGAGCGAGTGAAAATCTGCATTATTTCGCAACCTAAAACGCTTGCACGCTCAGGTGCATTTTGGATTCCGTGCCTACCGGCAGGCAAGCCGCCAGCGATTGAGATGTGAGCACCGATGTTCATAATAGTAGGGGGTTACTTTTTGTTGCAGCTTTATTGTAACACAATAAATTAAATGGCGTAGCTTATCTGCTCAAATTTTTAATTTTTAATTTTGTAATTTTTAAATAATGTTTAATTTTTTAATGACTAAGCGAAGATAACTGTTAATTCGGGTAATTTAAAAATTGAAACATTGAAAATTATTTGAAAAATTAAAAATTATAAAATTAAAAATTCTACTCTATTTTCCACCCACTCTCCGTCTCAACAATCTTGCCTTTGATTTCAAAGCCGCTGGCGAGTTCGTGGCCGCCTCCGCCAAATTGAGCGGCGAGGGTGGAGACGTTGACGCCTTTGTATTTTTCACTGCGCAGGCTTCCCTTGATGATTCCGTCGCCACGTTCAGAAAGCACGAGGGAAAATTTTGTGCCGGGGACGGTGTTGAGAATGGTGGCGACTTGGGCGATGTCTTCGGTGGTGGCGCCGAATTCTGTCATATCGGCCTTGGTGATGACTGAAGTAATCATGCCATTTTCTTGATTGATGCGGGCGCGTTCAAAAGCGCGACCCCACAGTTTCAAGGTGGAAATCTTTTTGCTATTAAAGGTAGCGTTAATGATCTTTGCCATTGGCGCGCCTTTTTTCATCAGCTCGGAAATAATTTCCAAAACATGCGAAGTGGTGTTGGAATGCTGCAGGACGCCCGTGTCGGCGATGATGCCGAGCATGAGATAGGTGGATATTTCTCTAGTGATTTTAATCTCATTGGCCACAAAAAAATTATAGACCATTTCGCAGACAGAAGAATAGCTTGAGTCGACAATCATAATATCACACTGGATCGTGATGTCGGGGTGGTGATCAATTATAGCGGTGACCTGGTCTGGGCTTATGCGGGGGAGAATTTTTTCAAAACCGCGCTCAACACTATCAGTTGCAATAATTAATTTATATTTAGCCAGATCGAGGTTATCAGGATGAATAAAAGTAGCCGAGGAGAGCGTGGCAAGATAATCCGGCAGTGAGTCAAAGCAGGCGATGTCAACATTTTTCCCCAGAGAGTCAAGATATTCTTTCAACGCCAAAGCAGAACCGACAGTGTCTCCGTCGGGTCTTCCGTGCGCGAAAAGCAAAATATCCCGCGAGCCACGGATTGCGTAATTTAGTGTATGAAATTCTTTGGCGAATTTGAGCATAAGAAAGCTAATTTTTAATTTCCAATTTTGTAATTTTATAAATAATTTTCTAATGCTCTAATTTCAAAAAGGTTTCCGTTTCGATTCAGAAAATTAAAAATTTTTGATTTATTTAAAAATTCAAAAATTACAAAATTATAAAATTTTTGATTAAAGTTCTTTCAGCAGTTTTTCAATTTTGTCGGCTTCTTTTTCCGTGAAGTCGCTGCGGAATTCAATGCGCGGCAAGGGTTTGATGCGAAGTTTCTTATTAAGACTTAGTTGGATATTATGGCGTTCTTTATCCAAAGTTTTCAATGCATAGGGAAACTCGCTTTCGGGAAAAACACTGACGAACACTCGAGTATAGCGGACATCAGGAGAAGTGTCAACCTTTGCGATTGTCACAAAAACCCCGCTCTTGAGTGAGAGGTCTTTGAGGATAATATCGTTGACATATTTTCTGATTAGCTCGTTGATTTTTGGAATACGATTAGCAGGCATATTGGGCAAATTTGAAATTTAAAATTTGAAATTTTAAATCAAAACTAAATGATTAAAATCTAAATTTAAATTCAAGGCTAAATTAACAAATTTTAAAATTAATTAATTTGAAATTGATTTTAAATTTCAAATTTAGAATTGAAAATTAAAAGAGTTTATTTTTTAGAATAATCAAAAATTTTGGCTAAGGCTTAATTTGAAAAAGGGATTTACAGAATCTTCTTCTTCAGCTCTTCCCTAAAAGAAATCAAAATATCATCAACTTTAATTTTTGTTTCACCGTTAAAGGTAATGCCGCATTCGTTGGGAGCCTTGCAGTCGTTAACGTTGACTTTGTTGGATTGAAGGTTACCCATTACGCCTTTGCCGATGATGGCATCATTTCGCTCTACTTCCAAAGAAGAATTATTTTCGATCCGGCCTGAGGTGACTTTGCCGCCGATGATCATATCTTTTTTCCCGGTTTTGAAAATAGCGAGTACTTTCATCTTGCCGAAATCTTCTCTTTCAAATTCATCTGGGAGCATCGCGATCAGGCGCGCTTTGATGTCGTCGATCAATTCGTAGATAATTTTGTAATTTTTTACTTCGACACTTGCCGCTTCCGCCATTCTCTTGGCAACCGGCGTGATTTCAACATTAAAACCGAAAATGATTGATTTGGAACTTCCGGCATAACGAACATCGGACTCTGTAATATTACCGACGCCTGTGCCGACATAGTCAATGGCAACCTTATCGTTTTTGATTTCACCTAAAATTTGCTGGATGGCCTCGAGAGATCCGTGAACATCAGATTTAATAATCACGTTCAATTTTGCAATATTGCCACTAGCAATGCTGGAATAAATTTTTTCCGTATTGAGATTTGTTCCGCTTTCGGCGTGGGAAAATATTTTTGCTTCGCTAAGTTTTGCTTGCCCGATTGATTTTGAAGCAACTACTTGCAAGATATCATTAGAATTCGGCGTCGCATGAAGACCGATGAGGCTAACTGGCGTGCCAGGTTTTGCTTCAACTATTCTTTTCCCCGTGAAGTCTTCCAAGCGTCTGACTCGGCCAAAGGTAGAACCGGCAATCACATCTTGGCCTTCTTTGAGGGTGCCAGTCTTAACAAGCACAGTGGAAACTGGACCCTTGTGCGGGTCGAGATGGGCTTCCAAGACAATGCCAAGTGCCGTTCTTTCGTGATTGGCCTTAAAGTCTTCTACTTCAGAAATGAGTAGAATATTATCCAAGAGATCATCAATGCCGATATTTTGTTTGGCGCTGACTTTCGAAGAAAGGACTTGTCCGCCCCATTCTTCGAGCAGAATGCCATTTTCCGCCAGTTCTTGCTTGACTCTTTGGACATTAACGCCCGGCTTGTCAATTTTATTTATCGCAACGACAACGGGGATTTTTTTAGCCAAAAGATATTCGATGACTTCTTTAGTCTGTGGGCGCACGCCATCATCAGCTGCGACAACGAGAACGGCAATATCAGCCAGACTCACTCCGCGTTCGCGCATGGCGGAAAAAGCTTCGTGGCCGGGAGTATCGATAAACGTGATCATTTGGCCTTTTTTCTTGACCTGGTAGGCGCTAATGTGCTGAGTGATTCCGCCCGATTCTTTCATTGCGACGCTGGTTTTTCGGATTGTATCGAGTAGGGTAGTTTTTCCGTGGTCAACGTGTCCGAGAATTGTCACGACTGGTGGGCGCGATTTGAGATTTTCTCCCGAGGAAACTTCACTTTTGCAAATTTCCAGCACTTTTTCCAAAGTCATCGCATCGCCGGCATCGAAAACTTCTTCTGAGGCATCAAAACCGAGGTCACTAGCAATAATTGCGGCGGTTTCAAAGTCAATCTTTTCATTGATTGTAGCAAAAATGCCGTTCTTGATTAGTTCAGTGATGATGATGTTAACCGGCATCGCCAAAAGCTCACCGAATTTTTTGACAGTGACTGACGGAGGCAGAATGACTTTTTTTCTTGTAACTTCTGGTTCGGGCATGATATTTTTAAAATTAGCGTTATTTATTAGTTTGTGACGTATGTGTTTGAATTTGTAAAAAAATAATTGTCATCCTGAGCGAAGCGAAGCGGAGTCGAAGGATCTGCCATAGGTTATTGCAAGTTTTGTTATAAATAGCAAAAACTACGGTTATTGCAAGCAGATCCTTCGACTACGTTCGAGTACGAACTCCGCTCAGGATGACAGTTTGGCTATTTTTTCTTTTTATCTTCAGCTAAAAGCGCAGTCTTTATCGCCTCTTTTTCTTCATCAGTAAGAGGAAAAGCCAGTGATTCTCCGGCGGTTATGGCTTTAGCATAAACTCGCGTGCCTTCCTTAGTATAGAGGGCAGTAATGGTGATTCCGTTATTTTTTCCGTTTAAGAGGGCAATGGAGAAACTTTGATTTCCACCGACATCTTTGAATGGGTTGAAGCGAATGGCGGAAACCTTGTGAATGCCACGCAGGGCTAAATTATTAATTTCATTAGAAATGGTATAGAGTTCCTGAATGTCTTTGTCGAGTACTTTCAGGTTTTTGGCCTGATCCAAAAGCACTTCTTCTAGATTCCTAACCTTTTCGCCTTTCCAAAACTCTCGATTGGTCGCTTGAATTTTTCGCAAACTTAAGTGCAAAAAAATGTTCCAAATCAGTAAAATAATTCCAAAAAGGAAAAAAGTAGCTAAGACTAATAATAAGTTTGCTTCAAATAGGGCTTTGATGGTTGTCATTTTGCCTTTAAATTAGATTTGCTTCTTATTTAGACTAGCATTAAAAATGAGGAATGTAAAGCTTTTTGGTATAGCATTGAGCAGATCCCTGCCTACCGACAGGCAGGCTTCGACTTCGTCCGAGTACGGACTTCGCTCAGGCTCGTCCTGAGTTTATCGAAGGGACGACAGAAAAAGATACGCATCTTTTTCTGTCGGTTGTTGATTTTGGAATTTTATTGTAGAATAAAAGAGGAGAAAATAATTTATCCCCCACCACTTTGTCGCTTTTGAATTTCGGGGATATATGTTTGAATACTCCTTTCTAATTTTGCATATAGTAATTAACCTATAAAACACCGCAAATTTGCTTTAGGGACACGAGCGAAAAAGTGGTGGGGGATAAAAGGAAAAATAAAAAAGCTATGACAGACGAAATTATCAGCGGAAAAAATGATTTAACTTTCGGAATGAAATTTATTGATCCGCAGGCAATCATTAGTGCCCTGGAAATAAAAGAAGATATGTTAGTAGGGGATTTTGGTACGGGTACTGGTTATTTTACTTTTCCTTTAGCTGAGAAGGTTGGGCAAAACGGAGTAGTTTTTGCGATTGACATACTGAAGGAAAAATTAGAAACAATCGAGTCGCGGGCAAAAATGTTGCATCTGGGAAATATCATCACCAAAAGAGCTAATCTGGAAGCAGTTGGCGGATCAAAACTGGAAGAAAATAGCCTGGACTGGGTGTTTCTAGTGACGATGCTTTTTCAGAATAAAGATAAAAAATTAGTGATGGATGAGGCGGCGCGCGTTCTCAAAAAAGGCGGAAAGATTTTGGTGATTGAATGGAACATTGGCGATTCTTCTTTCGGACCGATGCCGGAATTACGTGTTTCCAAGGAAGCAATTTTTGAGCTGGCGCAAAATAGCGGGCTGTCAATTTTGCGGGAAATTGAGATTAGTGATTTCCACTGCGGGGTAGTTTTATGTAAATAGTCAATCTCTACGAACTACGAATTGGGTACGAATATACGAAATTACAAATTACCTGCCTATCGGCAGGCAGGCAAATTTACAAATATACGGGACTACAAATTACCTGCCTGACGGTAGGCAGGCAAATCTATATAAATTTACAAATATACAAATGAATGCAGCGGGCCTTACTTAAGAGGAATATTTACTAAAACCCTATGAGACAAAACAAATTTAAGATTTTTTCTGGCCTAATCTTGATCGTAGCTATTTTTTTGGTTTCTGGTTGCGGTTGTGCGCCGGTGGTTAAGAAATATAAAGTTGATTTGGAAGTTTGGGGCGTGCTGGATGACAGCGATGCTTACGCGGAAATTTTCAAAAATTATCATGATTTGGATCCGAACATCGGAACTATTACCTACAAAAAACAACGCATCGAAACTTACCAACAAGATTTGATTGACGCGTTGGCTTCTGGTAAGGGCCCGGATATTTTTCTCATTCATAATGATTGGTTGCCGACGTTTTCCAATAAAATTGTCAGCGCGCCGAAAGAAATTCTCACGGAGCAAAACTTTCGCCAAAATTTTGTCGACGTAGCGGCAAATGATTTTGTTGACAAGGGCGCTGTTTTTGCCGTTCCGCTTTCCGTGAATTCACTGGCGCTCTATTATAATCGAGATTTATTTAATGCGGCAGGGATTGCCTCGCCGCCAAAAACGTGGGGCGAATTTTTTGCAGATACGGAAAAAATAACCCGGATTAATTCGCTAGGAGAAATCAAGCCTTCTGGTGCGGCGATGGGCACTGCCTATAACATCAATCGTTCAACGGATGTTTTGAATCTTTTAATGTTTCAAGGGGGAGTTCAAATGCGAGACGAGAGTGGACGAGTGAATTTTGGCCGGGATGAAAATGCCAAAAAAGCTCTGGATTTCTATACTAGCTTTGCCAAAAATAGCGCGCCGAATTATTCTTGGAATCCGAGGATGCACTATTCCATTGATGCTTTTTCCGAAGGAACACTGGGAATGATGTTTAACTATTCCTGGCAAATTCCAGTGATTCGTGGCAAGGCGCCTAAGTTGAATTTTGCCGTGACGACTATTCCGCAAATGAACGCCGGCACACCGGTTAACTATGCCAACTATTGGGGCTATGCCGTGTCTGCCAATAAAATTATCACACCTGATCCGACAAGTAAGCTAGCGCCAGTGACTAATGACATTCGCGTGGCGGAGGCGTGGAAATTTTTGACCTATCTCACAACCAAAGGGCAAGCGCAAGCTGTCACGCCAACTTCCGCTACAGCGGCAGTGAAAAAAGCAACTAGTGGAGTTGATCCAGCGGATAATTATTTGCAAAAAACTAACCAGCCGGCAGCGAGAAGAGATTTAATTGAGAAACAAAAAGATGATGTGGATTTGGGTGTGTTTGCCCAGGGGAATCTGGTGGCAAAAAGTTTGAAGCAAACTGATCCGGTCGCCACAGAAGCAATTTTCGCCGAAATGATCGACACCGTAAACCGCGGCGCCGCCAGTGTGGCAGACGCCCTCTCGACAGCGGAGGAGAGGATAAAGAAGTTGGAGATGAAGTAAAAAATTTTCAATTTTCAATTTAAAATTTTCAAACAAGTTTCAATGATTCAATTTCTTAATTTTCAAAAATTATTTTTTTATCATTAGGATATTGGTAGATTAGAAATTGTTTAGAAATTGAAAATTAGAAATTTAAAATTAATTTTAATAAAATGCAAAAGAAAAAATATTTATTTAGCTTGGTAGTTTTAGCGGTTTCTCTCATCGGAATTTTTGGGGGAAAGATGGAAGCGAGGGCGGCAAATACTACCTGCTGGTGTGGCGATAGAACAGGAGAAAACGAGATTGTTCAGGTTGGCACATCAGTCAACCTTGTTAATGATGACGCCTGTAACCAAGAATGCGCGAATAGAAATGCAAGCATTTATTGTTATAATGTTCCATGCGTGTTGTATTCTAATGTTACAAAAATGCCAAACCCAATTCCAGGTACAATTAAGTGTTGTGTTAATAGTGCCGCAGGACTTTGTGATGATAAGCCTACTAATAATAGCTGTCCCGCTGGTGTTGTTCCGCAAACTCAGAGTTGCACCGAAATCCCTACGTGTCCTCAATATAAAGCGCCAGTTACTCCAGCTCCCACTCCTGATCCTGGCACTCCCACCACAACCACCTTTATCAATCCAATCACATCCAATTCAATCGACGATGTTTTGACTTCGTTGCTCACGGCGCTTTCGGGATTGGTGGTGACGCTCGCAATTATTTTCATTGTACTTGGTGGAATTCTCTACATGATGTCAGCGGGAGATCCGGGGATGATCAAGCGGGCGAAAGATTGTTGGTTATTTTCTGTGATTGGACTTTCGATTGTGATTGCGGCGCCGACGTTTTTGAAAGAAGTGCAAACAATTTTAGGCGGAAATTTAACTGACAAGAGCGGTAAGGTTGCTGCGGCTGCATCAATTAGTCAAATTGCAACGAATGTTCTCAATTTTCTATTGTCGATTACCGGAATCATTGCTATAATCAGTTTAGTGATTGCCGGTGGAATGTATATGACTTCTTATGGTGATGATACAAGAATAGGAACGGCGAAAAAAATCGGAACCTATGCCATTATCGGAATTGTTGTCGCGCTGGTTTCGCTGATTGCAGTGCAGCAGGTGTCGAAGTTGATCACTGGGTGAAATCTCTACGTAGTCTTTACTAATTACGAATTGGGTACGAATATACTAATTCGATACAGGCAGATGGAAAAGTTAGGAATGATTTTGTATTATTCGTATATTAGTATAGATTAGTAATTAGTAGAGATTACGTAGTTCGTAGAGAATAACGAATAACAAAAAATAAAAATCCCGTAAAATCCCAAAATAGGATTACGGGGCAAGCTAGAAGGAGGTGTATCAATGAAAAATACAATTAAAAAAGTGGTTTATGGTGCGTCAGTGATGGCTTTGACTTTGCCGGCAGTTGTTGGTGCTTATGGAACGTTTGATCCGACAGCGGGAGGCGGAACTGGTTTGCCACAGAGCTCACTGATGAGTATCATTACTAATATTATGAAATGGTTGCTTACTGCAATCGGAATTGCCGGAGTGATTGGGTTTGCGATTGCCGGAATCCTCTATCTCACAGCAGCAGGAGATGAAAAGAGAATCGAAACGGCCAAAAAAGCTATGGTGGCTGCTATTATCGGAGTGATTGTTGCCCTAGTAGGTGTTGTGGCACTGAACGCGGCTAGTGGTCTCCTCGGTGGAAGTCAGTTCTAGCTTACTCCGTACTAACTTAATTTCTTTGGATTAATCCGAAGAAGAAAGATTTTGTTGAGATAAGGAATTCTAGTCTTAACAAAGCTAAGTTTAAGTTAGCAGGGGGTAAACCCCGTAAAACCCTGCTGGGATCACGGGGCAAGAATATTTTTGTTAGTCTAAAACAGCCCTGGCATTTTTGCGGGGTTGTTTTTTTATTTTAATTTTTATGTTATAATTTTAGTGTGATTCATCCCCCACCACTTTTACACTTTTAAAAATTTACAATAATCCAAGCTAGTCTTAATAAAAAATAAAAACTTAATTAACAATCTCTGCCTACACATTGCGAATGCGAGTGAAAAAGTGGTGGGGGATAAACAAATGATAAAAAAAATTTCTTCAGTCGTGGGATCGAGTCTAGTTGTGTTATTTATTTCCAGCCAAAGCGCTTTCGGGATGTGGAATCCCGATGAAGCGAGTATGACCGGTTTGCCTAGTGCCAGCATCTACAACATAATTGTGGGAATTCTGGATTGGCTGCTCACAATCGTGGGCGTGGTCGGCGTGATTGCTTTTGCGATTGCGGGAATAATGTATTTGACTTCAACCGGTGATGATAAGAGAATTGAAACAGCCAAAAAAGCGATGACCAATGCGATTATCGGGGTGGTTGTGGCGATCGTTGGGTTAGTAGTAATTCGCGCGGTAGATTCAATGCTCAATGCAGGAGCGTTCTTTTAATTTTTTCGTTATTCCTGCGAAGAAAAAACAAAAAACATTGTCATCCCTTCGATAAACTCAGGACAAGCCTGAGCGCAGCGCAGCGGAGTCGAAGGATCTGCTTGCAATAACCTCAAGTTCTGCTATATGAAACAATACTTCGTATATCTGCTAACAAATAACTCAAAAGCTCTCTATGTCGGATTCACCAGTAATCTAAAAAACAGAACTTGGGAACATAAGCATAAAATAATCAAAGGTTTTACAGAAAAGTATAATATAGATAAAATAATATATTTTGAACAGTCGGAAAGTGTCTATGGTGCCATTCAAAGAGAAAAGCAACTGAAAGGCTGGACGAGAAAAAAGAAGATAGCACTATTCGAAAAAGAAAATCCCGAATGGAGAGATTTGTATGATGAGCTATAGCTAAGGATAATGGAAAGCAGATCCTTCGGCTCCATAAATTTTCTATCGAAAATTTATTCCGCTCAGGATGACATAATTTTTTTAAGTTAAAATAACTATGCAAAACAAAATGAAAATATTTTTAGTTTCAATCGCGGTTTGTATTTTTAGTTTTTCACTTATTGAAAAGGCGAACGCGGAAACATGTTGGACTGGGAGTTGCAAAGCAGCTTGTTCTAGTAGTGAGGAAGTTTCAAAAACCGTGGGCGATGGCTGTGGCGGCGGGGATGTTTGTTGTGTGGCAAAGTCAGTAACTCCTACCAACCCGACACCAGCACCATCTCCTGGCGTGCAAGATTATTGTGTCAATTTGAAGGATGGTGATAAATGCCTTACTTTTAATAGTGAGTCGGGAACTTGCAAAAACGGAACTTGTGTTGCTAGCGGATCTGGTGGTGGAACGCCGATTTCGTCATCAGGCAGTGGTTGGAATTCAAGTAGTCTGAGAATTTTTAATCTTCCTGAAGCCAGTGTTTATATGATAATCGTGGGAATCCTAGATTGGCTTCTCACGATTATTGGAATCGTCGCCGTGATTGCGCTTGTGATTTCCGGGTTGCAATATTTCCTGGTGGCCACGGATGAAAAGATGCTCGAAACAGCGAAGCGAACAATGAAAGCGGCCATCATCGGCCTCATTGTGGCGCTTTCTGGTGTGATTATAATTTATGCCGTAAACACAATGCTTAATGCGGGGTTCCTGTTTTAATTTGAAGTTCTAAATTTTAAATTTGAAATCAAGGTCAAATTATTTAATTTCAAATTTTTAAAAATATGCAAAATAAAACAAAAATATTTTTAGTGGCGGTGGTTATTTCGGTGGGTTGGGCACTTTTAGCTAATAATGCAAAAGCGGCTAGTTGTGCTTGCGGGAGTGCTACGAAATCGTCATACTCAGTTGCTCCCACTAGCGATCTTTGTCAGACTGGTACAGGTTCTGTAGCGGTTGAGCTTGATGGCTTATGGCAGTGGGTTTGCGGAGGAACTTGCGAAGAAATTGGTTGTGCGGCGCGAAAAACAGTCGTGGTAAATCCAAGCGATTGTTGTTGCGAAGACACGAAAGAAAAGATGTGCGCGCCTATTGCGTGTAATGATTCTTGCGCTGGAAATAAATATCAAACAGCTTGCGCACAAATTTCTGATTATACTGCGAAATGTAGTGGAACGACTAGCGAGGATAATTGTAGTTCAGGAACTTGTCTTTCAGGCTCTCTCTGTATGAATCTAGGCAAAGGAACTTGTAAAAACACAAAAAATGTTTGCTGTTTGGATAATGGAGGTGCTACACCAACCCCTACCCCAACTTCAGGATCTGGCATAACTTTTCCCACTAACACAGGATTGCCAACTAATACCAACTTGGTCAAGGGAATTTTTGTTAATATTGCCAATTTCCTTTTAGGTATTATTGGTATCATCGCGCTCATCAGTTTTGTGATTTCAGGGGTGCAATATTTTCTCGTGGCAACAGATGAAAAAATGCTTGAAACTGCCAAGAAAACAATGATGACTTCGATCATCGGAATTTTTGTGGCGCTGTTTGGGTATATTGCCGTGAAGACAGTTGAGGCGATTCTTAAAGGCTAGGAAGTAATAAAAAAGACAAACTAAAAGGGCGTACTCGATGATACATGAGTATGCCCTTTTTTGATCACCTCCTTTCGTTGAAGTAGTGTCTCAATTCTTTCTCGTGAGTATTATTTGGTTGATATCCGCTTTTACTGGAGGATAAAAATATATTTTTTTGTCTTTACACAAGGAGAGCACTCCATTGCTTTCCTCAGCTCTATCATCAAAGTTTTCTTTTATCCGAACCGTTGCCGGTTCGACTGAATAGTTCCCGGCAGGGATAACTTTCCAGCTGAAATTATTGAGTCCCCCCGGCATTTTTTCGACTGCAATTTTGATGGTAGCAGGCGGAGCGACACCCTGAAGGGTGACGCTTTTGGCTACTGGTGTCGGCGTTGGCGCTGGCGTTGGAGCTGGAGCTTGAGTTGGTTGTGGCATTGTGGTCGGTAATGGGCCAGGTGTTACTGCCGTGTTGACCTTAAATAATACGAAGTCCCAAGTATTTTCCCAGGTATTTTTTGTTTTATCTGAGATGGTTGGGCTTATGGTGCTGAACATGCGCTGGATTTGGGGGCTATCATATGCCCAAAATCCCAGAAACAGAAAGGCGATTATGCAGAATGAAACTTTTTTCTTCCAAATCGTTAAGCCACCGAATAATCCGGCGAATATTAACAGAATATTGATAGACAGGCCAGTGTAATCTTTCAATGCATTTTCGATGCTTGTAATTAAGCCTAAACTTTTAAATAGTAGATATACAAAGGTCAAGGACAATATCCCGCATACTGTCATAAGAAATGCGGATTGTCTCTCATTTTTCGCTTTTTGCGACATCAGAAAAAAGAAGTAGGCTGCTATAGGCGTTCCAGCAACTGTCCATTGAAAAAGTCCCTTAAACTCGCCAATAATCACTAAGCAGGATCCTGCGAAAGCCAAAAGAAAAATCATAGAAAGTCTCTTGCTCTGGTTTTCTTTTTTAAGGAAAACAATAACGGCGAAAACCAGTTCCATGAAGGCTAGGAATTTCCAGAAAAACCATCCTCCAGCCGGTATCGTGGACTGTGCTTGTACTGGTTGTTGTGCGATTGCAGCTGGATTTGAGAAAAACTTGTGCAGATACGAGAAGCAAATAATGGCGATGATTGCCAATATGAAAGTGGCAATCAAGGGTAATCTGTATGTTTTTGCCCATACTTTGATCTTATCGTACGCTGCTGCTAATCTGGTTGTTGTTTGCGGATGTTTCACTGCTAAAGTGGTCCATTCCGCCCTTAGCCATATTGAGATATTATTGAACATTTCGAATCTCCTTGTATTTGTTTATCCGAATAAGAAATCAAAAAAGGAAATAATTAGCGTAATGATTACCAGGGGAATTACAAAAGTCAATTCCCAGGCAATTATTTTATGCCTATTCCTTAAATCGTGAATTTTTTTCAGAAGATGCTTTTTTGGAAGTAGATTCCTTCTGAGCGCACGTGTTTTTTGTCGATCATATAGATCAACCGTACTAGTGGTGTCATTTTTTTCCGCTAGCAATTCCAAAATAAATGCTTTTACGGAATCGTTTATGGTTATTTTTTCGAACGAAATTCTTTCCGGTGGTTTTGATACTGGGGAGGGATTTTTGGTTTGTTCAATAAATCTTCTCCGAAGTCCAACCAGGTTGACCTTGTATCCGTCGTGGTTATAAATGCCTTCTTCGATGATTTTTTCTTCGAATTCTTCCGCCACAATTTTCGCGGCTGGATTGCCAAGCGAATCATATATTTGGCTTAGCTCGTCGTCATCGTCTCTGGTGAAATTTGGGAAAGCATGCATAAGCCACATGGGCATTTGCTTTTCTGGGGTTTGCTGATTTCCTGTGTTGGTACTTCCAGAGGGCTTTTTGAGTCCTATGGAAATCAACGTGGCGAGAAAAACGTTTTCGAGTACTTCCAGAAGCATTGGCCAAATGCGCCTTTTTATGAATGTTTCCTTGAAAGTAGACTGTTCTTCAGACTTCGGTTTTTCCTCCGTCTTTTCTTCAGCTTTCGGTTTTTCCTCAGCCTTCGGTTTTTCTGACTTCGCGTCTTTTTTTGCCATGGTGAGCCTCCTCCGCCGTATTGGCGAAAATAAATTTAGATTATATCAAAATTGTTAAAGGACCCGGTAATTTGGCTCCTTTTGTTTCATTGAGTCAAAGTCTTCGCGACTATCGCGTTGACCCATCATGCTAGCACAAAACGGGAAAAAAGTCAAACCAAATTCAATTGTTAAATTGTTGGGGTAAAATACCTCGGATTAGGCAATTATGGGCGCCGAGTGAATGCTTACAATTTTTGGGGATTTTGGAAAAAAGCTGAAAACGGCCTATTTTAGGCAAAATTTTGAAAAAATGTGCTAAGAGCTCTGAAAAGGTTAAATTTGGCTCAAAATAGACAAAATATAGCGAATTAACTGCAAGGCAGTGTATTTTGGTCGGTCGGTTAGCTGAAAGAGCGCAAATTTGACAAATTATCAAAAATAAGATATTATAGTTCATAGTTAAGTATGAACTATGAACTTATGTTGCAAAAAACATCTGAAAAAATAATTAAATACATTGAAGAAAGGGGACAAGCTACTGCTAATGAGCTGGTTGATTTTTTGGCCATTAGCGAAAGAGCTGTTTTTCGGCAACTGGCTAATCTAATCGCAGAAGAAAAGCTGACTAAAATTGGAAGACCACCGAAAGTTTTTTATCTGATCAAAGAAGAAAGTGCTGCCAAAGGCGATACTATTATATTTTCCGAATCGACCAAAAAGATAATTGAGGAAAATTTTTTAACAATCACTCCTTCTGGAGAAAAAATGATGGGAGTTGCCGGGTTCATTTTTTGGTGTAAAAGAACCAATCAAGCACCTCAGAAAATGGCCGAAATTTATGAAAAAACCATTGCGAAATACGCGCCACTTAAAAAAGATGCTTTTATTGACGGGATGACCAAGATGAAATCAACTTTTGCGGATGTGCATTTGGATCAACTATATTATCTAGATTTCTATAGTCTTGAAATTTTTGGAAAAACAAAACTGGGACAGCTTCTTCTGTATGCTAAGCAAAGCCAAGATAAAAACTTAATGAAAGAGCTATTTTTTGACATCAAGCCAAAAATAGATCGTTTGATAAAAGAACATAATATAGATGGAGTGGGCTTTATTCCACCTACCGTAAAAAGAAAAGTACAGCTTATGAAAGAATTGGAAAAAATGCTTCATCCGAATATTAGAAAAATCTCAATAGTAAAGGCGACAAATGAGATAGCTGTTCCGCAAAAGACACTTAGTCGTCTGGATGATCGCGTTGAAAATGCCAGGAAAACAATCATTGTTAATGATTCAGGCCAATATGATAATATTTTGCTTATTGACGATGCTGTTGGTTCCGGTGCCACGCTGAATGAAACGGCTGCGCAAATCAGGAAAAGAAAACTTTGCAATGGGAAAATAATTGGACTGGCAATTACCGGAAGTCTGAAGGGTTTTGATGTGATTAGTGAGATTTGACAAAACCCAACTCCCCGGTCTATAATGTAGAAGTTGATAAGAGAGTGATTCAGGTTCGCGAAAGCGGGCTTTTTATGTAGGTATCTCTACAAATTACGAATCTTGTCGTTCTTTACTAATTACGAATTGCTTACTAATATACTAATTTAAATTAGATCACATTATCAATAACCGAAAGTTATTCGCACATTAGTATATTCGTACACGATTAGTAATTAGTAAAGATTAAGTCAAATTTAATTAATTTAATAATAACTTTATGCGAAAATTGGGACACATTCGAAAGCCGAGGAAGGCGAAGGAGGAAGAAGAGTCACCGCAAGGAATGGGGGACTTTGGCAGTGCGATTTCTGCGCTTTGTGAGGAGAAAGGTATTTCCAAAGAAAAAGTGATTGAAACGATTTCAGCTGCCTTGGCCGCCGCCTATAAAAAGGACTACGGCAAGAAGGGTCAAAATATCCGTGCGGAATTTGATGAGGTGAGTGGCGGAGCAAAATTCTATCTAGTCAAGGAAGTGGTCGATGAAACGACGCGGGAATTTGTGGCGGAGAAGGAAGAAGGTGAAGTGGAAGAAAAACCGGCTTATACTGAGAGAATGCATAGCAACACAGAAGATGGTGATAGCGAAAAACTTCCTCGTTTCAATCCCGAGCGTGATCTGACTTTGGAGCAAGCCAAGAAAATTAAAAAGAAAGCGGTGGTGGGGGATGTTATCGAAACGGTTCTTCCAGAAGAAAAAGATTATGGTCGAGTGGCAGCGCAAACGGCTAAGCAAGTGATTATTCAGCGCATTCGTGAAGCGGAAAGAGATTCGATGTTTGAGGAATATAAAACCAAGGAAGGTGAAGTGATTTCCGGTGTGGTGCAACGAGTGGAAGGCCGCAATATTTTCATTGATATTGGAAAATCGATCGGCGTGCTTTTTCCCGGCGAGCAAATTGAAAGAGAAAATTATCGCATTGGGCAACGCGTGAAAGTCTATTTGGCGAAAGTGGATGCGGGTACCAAAGGTCCTGGCATCACACTCAGCCGTGTGCATCCGGAAATGGTGCGACGCCTCTTTGAACTCGAAGTGCCGGAAATTTTTGCTGGAACAGTGGAGATTAAAGCGATTGCGAGGGAAGCGGGAGAGCGCACGAAGGTGGCAGTAACTTCCACTGAAGAAGGGATTGATCCGATCGGTTCTTGCGTGGGACAAAAAGGCACCAGAGTGCAGGCGATTATTGAAGAATTGGGCGGAGAAAAAATTGATATTATTCTTTGGAACGAAGATACAGCGAAATTTATTGCTGCTTCACTTAGTCCCGCGAAAGTTTTGCGCGTGGATCTGAATGACACAGAAAAGAAAGCGACTGTCGTCGTGCCAGAAGAACAACTATCACTGGCGATTGGCAAGCGCGGACAAAATGTGCGCTTGGCGGCAAAACTGACCGGATGGAAGATTGATATTGCGGGAGTAAGCACAGAAGAAGTCGCCGGAGAAGAAGTTGAGGTCGTAGAAGGCGAAAAACCTGCCCGCAATGCTACGCCCGCTCGCAGCGATGCAGCGACTTCGGGCGAGCATAGCGTTGCAGGCGGGGAAGTAGTTGCGGAAGTGTCAGAGGACGTTATTGCGCCGGAAGTCACAGAAGAAGGGGTTGACAAAGAGAAGGCAAAAACGGAGGAATAATTTTGGGTCTTTAATTTTTAATTTTTAATTTTTAATTTTGTAAATAAATTATAATTTTTAATTTTTTAAATATTGAGAAATTAGGAATTATTTACCAATATCTCTGCGGGGCTTCACTGCAGTGAGAAAAATTACAAAATTACAAAATTACAAAATTCTTTTATGAATCTATGGCATGATGTCGAGCTTGGAGAAAAAGCTCCGGAGCAGTTTAATGTGCTAATTGAAATTCCAAAAGGATCGAAGAATAAATATGAGATTGACAAAAAAACCGGTCTCATCAAATTAGATCGCGCGATGAAATCAGCGCAAGATTATCCATTCGATTATGGCTTTGCTCCGCAAACACTTTGGGAAGATGGCGATGCACTGGATGTGATTGTGCTTTCGACTTATCCGTTGATGACTGGTATTTTGGTCGAAGTACGGCCAGTCGCAGTGATGCGGATGATTGATACAGGAGAGGGAGATGATAAGATAATCGCTGTGCCTGTGAAAGATTTGCGCTGGACTGAAGTTGTGGATTTAGAGGATATTAACAAGCACACGATAAAAGAGATTAAACATTTTTTCGAAACCTATAAAACTATTGAAGAAGGGGAGAAGGTTACCATCTCTGGTTTTGAAGGAAAAGAGGCTGCGATGGAAGCGGTGAAGAGGAGTGTTGAACTATATCAGGAGAAGTTTAGCAAATAAGTATTTTCCTCCTCGCCCTTCGGGAGAGGATGTCACGAGCACGTGACAGGTGAGGGCAAGGGCTATATATTAGGAATAATCTAAACAAATTTAGTTTTTACTTGATATTACGCCCTTTCCCTCATCCGCCCTTCGGGCACCTTCTCCCTAATGGAGAAGGGGATATTAATAAAACCTATCTAGCATCTATTTATGAAAAAACTACCTAAATCAAGAATCGAAGTCGATTTAACTATCGAATGGAAAGAATGGGAAAAATTTATCACTCCGGCTGTGGCAGAAATTTCGGCGGAGTTTAAGTTTCCGGGATTTCGCCCGGGGAAAGCGCCACGTAATTTAGTGGAACAAAAAGTAGGGAAAGAAATGATTCTTTCCCATGCAGCAGAAAAAGCGATTGGCAAAAGTTATTCTGATTTTGTCGTGCGCGAAAAGCTAGCCGTGATTGGCAGTCCAAAGGTGGAGATCGACACCATTACTGAAAATGAAGATTTGGTTTTCAAGGCGACTGTGGCAGTGATGCCGGAAGTTGCCGTGCAGGATAAATATAAAGATGCGATTAAAAAAATTAATGCTGAGTTTCAGAAAAAAACGACGGAAGTTTCCGATGATGAGATAGTATTAGAGTTAGAAAAGATTGCCAACAGTCGGGTGAAATTGGTAACGGTAAGACGCGCCGTGGCGAACAATGATAGCGTGGAAGTTGATTTTGAGGTGAGTGTCGACGGGAAAGTGATTGATGGCGGCACGAGCAAAAATCATGCCCTCGTGGTCGGCAAAGGTGTGTTTATTTCCGGCTTTGAAGAAAATTTGATCGGAACTCGCGAAGGCGAGGAGAAAGAATTCGAGCTAGCTTTTCCGAAAGATTATCACAAAGCAGATTTGGCGGGAAAAATGGCTAAATTTAAGGTGAAAATGATTTTAGTGCAAGAAAGACAAGTGCCAGAAATTAATGATGAATTCGCGGCAGGTTTAGGAAAATTCAAAGATCTCTCTGAGCTGAGGGCTAATATTAAAGAAGGTTTGGATCATGAAAATAAACATAAGACCGAAGAAGAAAAACATTCAAAATATTTGGATGAAATCGTAAAGAATCTTGAAGGGGAGCTGCCAGAGGAATTAGTGGCAGATGAACTCAATCGGATGGTGCAAGAGTTTGAAGGGCAAATCCAATCGACCGGAATGACACTCGATAATTATTTAGAGAAATTAAAGAAAAACAAAGCGGAACTTTTGAAGGACTGGGAACCGCAAGCGGAGAAAAGAATTAAATCAGCGATGGCACTGAAAGAAATTGCCAAAAAAGAGGAAGTGAAAGTGGAGTCGGCGGAAGTGGAGGCGGAGATGAATAAAACCATGCAATACTACAAAAACGTCAAAGACTTTGAAAAAAATGTTGATATGCAAAGACTGTATAGTTACGTGAAAGGAACGCTGGAGAATGATAAGGTGTTTGAGATGTTGGAGAAGCTGTAATCTCTACGAACTGCAAATCACGTACGAATATACGAATAATAAAACAATCTAAATTTAATTCTTGCGCGAACAATATCCCCCTCTCCCTCTGGGAGAGGATGTCCGAAGGACAGGTGAGGGCAAGGGCAATATTAGTTGGAACACGCGTTATATTTTTGAGTAATAAAATTTTTCAAAAGCCCTTTCCCTCATCCGGCCCGCCGCGGCGGGCCACCTTCTCCCGGAGGGCGAAGGGGATATTAATAAAAATTATGCCAAACAAAATCACAAATCAATATTTAATTCCAACGGTAATTGAAAAAACCAATCAAGGCGAGCGAGCGTATGATATTTATTCTCGGCTTTTGAAAGATCGAATCATCTTTTTGGGCAGTCCGATTGATGACGTATCGGCGAATATTATTATTGCGCAACTTTTGTTTTTGGATTCGCAAAATGCCAAAGAGGATATCTTGCTCTATATCAACTCTCCCGGCGGGGCAGTTACCTCAGCCTTGGCCATCTATGACACAATGCAGTTTGTCAAAGCTGATGTCTCGACGATTTGCGTGGGAATCGCGGCCAGCGCTGCGGCGCTTCTTCTTGCAAGTGGCGCAAAAGGCAAGCGCATCGCTCTGCCGAATAGTGAAGTAATGATCCATCAAGTGATGGGTGGCGCGCAAGGTCAGGCGACGGACATCGACATCCACGCGCGACATATTTTGAAAACGAAAGAAAAATTGAACGAAATTCTAGCCCATCACACCGGGCAAACAATCGCTAAGATTGCCATTGACGCGGAACGGGATTTTTTCATGAGCGCCGTGGAGGCGAAGAAATATGGGATTGTGGATAAGATCATCAAATAAATTTTCAATTTTCAATTTAAAATTTTTCAATCAATATCAAATGACTAAATGATTAAATTGAATAATTAAAGAAGAATAATTTAAAATTTAGTAATTTAGATTTGAATTAAAATTTCAAATTTTAAATTTCTAATTTTTGTATCCCAGGAACGGCAACAAACTTTCTCCAGACATCTTTTCCGGTTTTTCGATGCCGAAAAGATCGAGGATTGTCGGGGCGATGTCGCTCAAAAGTCCGGAAACTTCAAAAGTGCCTGGGCCGGCTTTTTCCAGGTGATTTTCGCCGGTGATAAACCAAAGCGGGACGGGATTGGCGGAGTGTTCCGTGTTTCTTTCTCCGGTTCGAATACTAATCATTTCTTCCACGTTTCCGTGATCAGCCGTGATGAGTAGGCAACCATTTTTCGAGAGAACTATTTTTATCAATTCTTGGAGGCAACCATCAACTGTTTCCACCGCGGCGATGGCCGCTTTTTCATTTCCCGTGTGACCGATAATGTCGGCGTTGGCGTAGTTGATTAAAATAAAATCATACTTTTCTTCTTTGACAAAAAGAGCAACTTTTTCCGTAATTTCTTTCGCGCTCATTTCCGGTGCTTCGTCAAAGCGTGCTACATCTTTTGAGGGCACAATCACGCGATCTTCCAACGGAAACGGTTCTTCGTTTCCGCCATTGAAGAAATAGGTGACATGGGCAAATTTTTCTGTCTCGGCAATCCGCAGTTGGGTCAATTTATGCGTAGCAAGAACGCCACCAAGACAAGTGTTTACTTCCACGACAGGAAAGGCGATGTCGCTGACTGGAAGGTCGGCTTCATATTGAACCATGGCGACGAAATGCAGGTTTTTGAGTGGTTTTTTTTCAAATTTATTAAAGCCAGGCAAGACAAATGCCTTAGTTATCTCGCGTGCCCGGTCTTCACGAAAATTGAAAAAAATCAAAGCGTCATTATCACTAACCGTGGCCACGGGCTTGCCATTTTCCGTGATGACGGCCGGTTCGATGTATTCGTCAAAAAATTCTTTTTTGTAGGATTTATTCAGATAGTCAATTGGATCAGTAATTTGGTTTTGAGTACCGAGCGTCATTGCGTCATAGGCCAATTTGACGCGGTCCCAATTATTGTTACGATCCATTCCGTAGTATCTGCCGCTGATCGTAGCGATGCGTCCGACGCCATAGGTTCCAATTCTTTTTTGTAGTTCCGTGACGCATTCTACTCCCGAGGTTGGAGCGCAATCTCTGCCGTCAGTGAAAATATGGAGATAGACTCGTTCGAATTTTTGATCACGCATCAGTTCCAAAAGTCCATAAAGATGATCAACATTAGAATGAATCCCACCCTTGCCTAAAAGGCCCATGATGTGGACAGCGGAATCATTTTTTTTGGCGTGCTCAATCGCTCCCAAAAATGCCGGATTTTGAAAAAATTCTCCGTTTTGGATTGACATCGTGATGCGGGGCAAATTTTGATAGAGTGTTTGACCGGTGCCGAGCGTGAGGTGTCCGACTTCCGAATTACCAGGCTCTCCCCAAGGAATGCCAACAGAAATTCCAGAGGCCTGAAGGGCGATATGGGGATAAAACTGGTTAAGCTTATTGATGGTGGGCAATTTGGCGGCGGCGATGGCGTTGCCATTTTGTTTGTCGCTGATGCCCCAGCCGTCCAAAACAACCAAAACAATCGGTTTAAAGTTAGTTTTCATAGTTTTACGACTTACGTGTTTCATCCATATTCGGGTCATTAGCGTGTAAATTCGAGTATTAGTGTCGCTATAAAGGTTCATAGGGCGACTCTAGTTTACGAACCTGCCTGCCGGTAGGCAGATAAGCACCCGAATGTCTCGAATGAGTGTGTAAGTTTTGAGTTTATCTATTTTTTAGGTTATCTACTAATAAATGATAGCACTTTCAAAGCGTTTTGACAAAAACTGGCGGTTGTAATACCATAAGAGGGGTAGATAATTGTTTAAACAAGTCTAGTTTATATTGATAAAGGAAAGTGATCAGGGGTGGCGCCTTGATTTTTCAAAAAGTATCTGTCGCATATTACATTTATGATTTATCAATTGAATAGAAAAAAAACGTATGGAAATGACTCTAACGGTGCTAATCACCGGTATTTTATCTTTGGGAATCGGATCGGTCTTGGGCTATTACGCCAGACAAACAATCGCTAAAAAACAACTTTCCACCGCTGAGGGAAAAGCCTTAAAAGTGGAAGAGGAGGCAGAAAAAAAATCACAGGAGATTGTCCTGGAAGCAAAAAATAAAGCGGTCAATATCTTGGAAGAAGCCAAGAAAAAAGAATTCGACAAGGAGGAACTCCTCCGTCGGACTGAGGCGCGTTTGGATAAAAAAGAGGAAAGCTTGGAAAGCAAGATTCAAGAAATTGAAAAAGAAAAAGAACTCTTGGGTCAAAAAGCTGAGGAAGTACGCACCATCAGAAAAGAAGTGGAGGAAGCAAGAAGACAGGAGCTGAAGCGACTAGAAAAAATTGCCGGTCTCTCAAAAGAAGCCGCCAAAAAAATTCTTTTGCAATTGACGGAAGAAGAGAGTCGCGATATCTTGGCCAAAAGAATCAAGGCGCTAGAAATTGAAGGGCGTGATACTTTGGAAAAGAAAGCCAAAGATATTATGACTGGCGCAATCCAAAAATATGCCGGCTCACACGCGGCGGATGTGACCACCAGTATCGTGGCGATTCCTTCAGACGAAGTGAAGGGACGGATTATCGGAAGAGAAGGTCGAAACATCAAGGCCTTGGAGCGACTCACGGGAATTGAAATTATTGTCGATGACACGCCGGAAGCGATTGTGATTTCCGGTTTCGATCCAATCCGCAGAGAGATTGCCAGAATTGCGATTGAGCGCTTGATTTCTGATGGACGGATTCACCCGACCAAAATTGAAGAAGCGGTGGAATTTGCTAAGCTGGAGATTAATAATAAAATTCGCGAAGCCGGAGAAGCGGCGGCCTATGATGTGGGTGTAGCGGGGCTCGATCCAAAATTGGTGCATATTCTTGGACGTCTCAGGTACCGTACTAGCTACGGGCAAAATGCTCTTTTGCATTCTTTGGAAGTGGCGCATTTGTCAGGAGCACTTGCGGCGGAACTCGGTGCTGACGTAAATCTCGCGAAAAAAGCCGGGCTACTTCATGATATTGGCAAAGCGATTGACCACGAAGTGCAGGGAACGCATGTTGAAATCGGAATTAAGATTTTGGAAAAATTCAAAATTGGCAAAGATATTATCGATGCGATGAAATCGCATCACGAAGATTATCCATTTGAAACACCAGAATCGATGATCATCTCAGCAGCGGACGCGATTTCCGCTAGTCGTCCCGGAGCCAGAAAAGATACACTGGAAAATTATCTCAAACGCTTGGAAGAACTGGAAGCTGTGGCAACCTCTTTTCCCGAAGTGGAAAAAACCTATGCCATTCAAGCCGGAAGAGAGATTCGCGTTTTTGTGCGACCGGACAAAATTGATGATTTGGGCGCGATCAAATTGAGCCGCGCGATTGCTGACAAAATTGAAAAAGAGTTAAAATATCCCGGTGAAATCAAGGTGAATGTGATTCGAGAAACACGCGTGGTTGAGTATGCTCGTTAGATTTATCCCGCACTAACTTTGCACTTTTCTCAGTAAAATAAGTAATATGACTTACGCGTTCACCAAAAGCAACCTTCAAAGCGCCTGGTTTGCTAGAGCTTATTACTGCTTGTATTAATCTCTAAGACTAAGTAGTTTCCTCCAGAATAGCCCTGGCTATAGATAAGCTTGCTTTTGGCAAACGCGTAAGTCCTAAAGTTATTTAGAGTAAAGGTGAAAAACAGTTGGCTTGGTGTCGCGGAAAACTATTTGGCACTTCGTGCCAGTGCAAAGTTAGTGCGGGAAAATCCCATTTGCTTTATTTAAAGCAATTGTAGTAAAATAGAAAGACTAGCGGATTTGATAAGAATTAAGGTACACGCCAAAGTTTAATTTCCGAAAAATTAAAGGGCTTGGCGAACTATTGAAAGGAGGTGATAATATGGCAGGCAATATTAATAAAGATGCTTTGGTAAGCGCAATCAGCGAAAAAACTGAATTGTCCAAGAAAGACGTTGAAATGGTATTGGAAACAATGATTGAAGTTATCACTAAATCTTTGAAAAGCGGAGACAAGGTAACAATGACCGGTTTTGGAACTTTCAAGGTTTCTAACCGCGCAGCAAGAGAAGGAATCAATCCTCAAACTAAAGCTAAGATCAAAATCCCAGCAATGACCGTTCCTAAATTTTCAGCAGGAAAGGCTCTGAAAGAAGCTGTGAGATAGTCTTAGTTTCAAATTATTTTCTAGAGAATAAATTAGAAGATAGCAGCAAAATCCCGCGTACGCGGGATTTTGTTATGGCCTTGTTGACTAAAGCGCTGTTTGCGGATATGATTTATAAGTAATATTTGCTGTCGTTCTCTTTAGCGGGCTCATGCTTGGCATATATGGGAACATTGCATGGCTTAAGCGGGCTTGCCCGCCGTAGCGTAGCGTAGGCGGGGCGTTGTGTAATGGTAGCGCGCTTGGTTTGGGACCAAGTAGTCCGAGTTCGAGTCTCGGCGCCCCGACAGGATTGATTTAAAGTAGCTTGTTTTGGAGTTTAGCGGGCTTGCCCGCCGGAGCTTCAGCGCAGGCGGGTATCGTATAGTGGCTAATATACGTCCTTGCCAAGGACGAGCGACGGGTTCGATTCCCGTTACCCGCTCACAATAGAAATAATAAAAACGACCTCAGTGGTCGTTTTTATTGTGGGAAATGGTTGAATTTATCTACCCGATAATCCTGGCAAAAGACAGTGTTATGACAATCGGCCCATAGGCAATGGCGCCCAGTGCGGAGCTGACAATTAAAAGCGTTGATAGATAGAAAGTAATTTCTAGCTTGTCCATATAATTTGGGAAAATTAGTTATTTAGGAGAACAGTAGAAACTAGCATTGTTTCTGATTCTTGCCAATAACCTTGGTGTTTTAGCCTCTGGAAATGAAGCGATTCTCACCTGAAAATCGTATTATTTAAGTAGTAATTAAAATCAGGAAAGTTCTCTTGGAGCTTTTTTGATTTTTGGGTTATAATAATAGTTGCTTATGTTTATCAATTTATAAGATTATATGGACTTTGGCTTATACAAACCGCAAGAAGAACCATCGATTTGGAAAAGCCAAGTTTCTTTTAGGCTGGCTATCTTTGTGATATTAATTTTGTCAGTAGGGGTGCTTTGGGCTTTGCATGAGCATAATAAATTTATCACGGACAAAAATAATTATCCTGTGGCAATTTTTCAAAAATACGAAAAGAAAATTTTGCCGGTGGGAAAACCGGAAAAAGAAGTGTGGCATTTTGTGCCTGGGCCGATTTCGATGGATCAGATCAAAAAAAATGGTTGCGTGGCGGACGGATTTTTGTCCGGCTATGGTAACAAGACCGGAGACATTGCTGATATGCTCAATCGTTCCAAGTGTGTCTATCTGCATCGCGCGTTGGAAACGTGGCTCCGACCGCCGGATTTTGAAAAGGCGAATGAGATTATGCAGACCGTGACAAAAAGGCCGGTGGTTTATGGCATGTTTCTCTCTGAAGCGATTTCGACCTGGCGGCGTTATTCCGATCCGACGTGGGATCATAAATTTGAATTTGACAAAATGTGCCGGGGACAAGACAAAGATCATTGGGAAAAAAATAGTTGTATCCCGTCGATCGATAAACCGGAATATCGGCGCTACTTGAAATCAATCACACATCGCGCGATGGACATTGGCGTTCAGAGTTTTCTGTTTGGACAAGTTGAACTGCAAGATGAAAATCCCAATTTTGATAGCACTCAAATAAAACTAGTGCTTGAAGATATGCGAAGCTATGCCAAGCAAAAAAATATGCAAATTATCGTTGGCGCGCAAACGAATGCGATTACGGATGAAAAATATCTGCGTTTGTTTGATTACATTGAAGGCGGAGTGGGGATTGATCAAAATGGCGCGGTCGAGAATCAACCGTGCTTCAGTAAATTTTCCACTTGCTGGGCGCTTTTGTGGGATCGGCGCTATAGCTCAATTGCCAACAATGTCCTACTGCATCTCGATTGGAGCGGACTGACTTGGGATGATATGGGAATCTTTGCCCGAATGGATCAAGATACGCGCATCAAAACGCTGGATAGCCTATATCATAAATTCACGGATCAAAATATGGGCTTCCTGATGCCGTTCCTTGCCGTGCTCAATCACGAAAATGACGGCTGTTATGGACCGAATAAAAGTTTTTATGTCCCGAGCAAAAAATATCGCTGTGATGATGAAAGCGCAATCAATAAACTGATGCCGAATGTGAAGCTGTAGAGTGGATATTTATTGTTTTTTTGTGACTTCCACCTAAGCCAAAAAATTATTCCTGAAAAGCGCGGTTTCCTCATTTTGGCTAGTTTCCCATTTATTTGCTGGAGTTTTTTGTGCCAATAAAGATGAACGTGTGGAACAACTTTTTGGCTTAGGTGCAAGTCGTGTGGCACTTATCTTACCCAAAAGAAAGCACATTGAGCTTTCTTTTTTATTTGAAGCATTCTCTGTATGCTGGTAAAATAGATAAATGAGACATTAAAACTTTTTTATGTACCAAACTCTCAAACAATATTTCGGCTATGACGAGTTCAGACCGCTGCAAGCGGATATTATTGCGCATGTCTTAGAAAAAAATAATGCGTTTGTTTTGATGCCGACCGGAGGCGGGAAGTCCCTGTGCTATCAATTGCCGGCGCTTAAATTTTCGGGCATCACGCTAGTGATTTCACCGCTCATTGCGCTTATGAAAGATCAGGTTGATGCTCTGCGCGCCAATGGAATCGAAGCGGAATTTATTAATAGCACGCTTGAGCTTTCGGAAATTATTAAGATTGAAAAAAAGGCACGCTCGGGTGAGCTTAAGATTCTTTATGTTGCGCCAGAGCGCTTGGCGTTGGATTATTTTAAAAATTTTCTGAAAAACTTGAAGATTAGTTTGATTGCGATTGATGAAGCGCATTGTATTTCTGAGTGGGGACATGATTTTCGGCCGGACTATCGCAATTTGGCAAAACTGCGAAGTATTTTTCCAGCTGTGCCGGTGATGGCGCTCACTGCGACGGCGACGGACAAAGTGCGAGAAGATATTGTGTGGCAACTGGAAATGCAAGAGGCGCGCGTTTTCATTTCCAGTTTCAATCGGCCGAATTTGTCCTATGTCGTGCGACCAAAAAAGAATGCTTTTTTAACTCTGGTAAATTTACTCAAAAAGTATCCCGACCGCTCGGTGATTATTTATTGTTTTTCACGCAAGGAAACGGAAAACATCGCCGCGGATTTGGAATATGAAGGATTCAAGGCCGAAGCCTATCATGCGGGATTGGAAAACGAGAAAAGAAGAAAGACCCAGGAAAAATTTGTGCGCGACGAAATTCAGATTATTGTGGCGACAATTGCGTTTGGGATGGGGATTGATAAACCGGAGGTGCGTTTGATTGTGCATTATTCTTTGCCCAAATCAATCGAGGGTTATTATCAAGAAACCGGACGCGCGGGACGCGATGGTCTTCCGAGTGAATGTGTACTGTTTTATTCCTACGGCGACACGATTAAACACAATTTTTTTCTACGAGATATTCAAAATGAAGCTGAACGAGCGAGCGCGCAAAAAAAGTTGGCGCAGGTAGTGGAATATGCGGAGCTGCGGACTTGTCGGCGAGAATATCTTTTGCAATATTTTAGTGAAAAACAAGAATCGGAAAGTTGTGGAGGATGTGACATTTGTCTCACACCAAAAGATGAGGTTGACGCGACAATTATCGTGCAAAAAATTCTTTCCGCTATTTTTCGCACAGGAGAAAGATTTGGCACGAGGTATGTAATGAGTGTTCTGCGCGGAGCGCGGATCAAAAAAGTGCTCGAACTTGGGCATGACAAACTTTCCGTTTTTGGGATTGCCAAAGATGCGAGCGAAGAAGAGCTTATGTATTTTATCAACTTACTTATTGCTAAAGGCCTAATTGCCAAAAGTGACAGCGAATATCCAACGCTACACATCACCAATCGCGGCAAAAAATTTTTAAACAACCGTGAGAAAATTATTTTGCCTGCACCGCAGTTTGAAAAAGAATCGAAAGGTTCAGGTCAGGAGACACTGAACCGACAATGGAAAAAAGGTGCGTTGGAATATGATACGGCGCTATTTGAACAGTTGCGCGTTTTGCGAAAGAATCTTGCCGATCAAAAGGGCGTGCCGCCATTCGTTATTTTCAGTGATGTCGCGTTGCAAGAAATGGCCTACTATTTTCCTGGGAGCAAAGAGAACTTCTTGCAAATTAGTGGTGTTGGAGCGATGAAGCTGGAGCAGTATGGGGAGAAATTTATGCCGATTATTCGGGATTATGCGAAGAAAAATAATTTAGTGGAAAAAACACATGATTCTCGTGGTAATTATTCAATCCGTAGAGACGAGTCCGCCAGTCGGCGGACTAGTCCGTACCAACGTGCGGGATCTACCTACGCCGAAACCAAAAAAATGCTGAATGCGGGGCTAACGATTGAAAAAATCGCCGGCGCGCGCGGTTTATCACCGACGACAATTATTGATCATATCGAAAAGCTAAAAGCCAGCGGCGAAGAAATTGTGATCGATCATTTGCGCTTGCCCGAAGAACGATTTCGAAAAATAAAATCGGCCTTCGAAAAATCCGGCGGAACAATGCTTTCGCCGGTGCGGGAAATTTTGGGCGAAGATTATAGTTATGAGGAATTGAGAGTGGCGCGGTTGTTTTTGTGAGTTGAAGTATTTTTCTTGCGCTGGTAAGATACGGGAAGAAGGCAGTTAAATAATTTGTTAGGATAAAAACGAATAGTAATAAAATAACGACAAATAATATGACAGAGCAATTTGGAAATCAAGGCATGGTCGAAAATAAAGAACCTGAATTGTCGCGACAATACGGCGAAAGAACCAGTGTGGAATATGCTCAGATAACAGAAACAGATCCATCAAAAAGATTTGTTCAATATCCTGAAGGGTTGAGACTTCTTGGGGATGTTCAAGGAAAAAGAATTTTAGATATTGGTTGTGGCAATGGAGAATTTACGAGAATGATGGCAAAAAGTGGGGCAAAGGTTGTGGCTTATGATTCTGCAGAAAAGCAAATAAAATTAGCGCAAGAAAAAGAGATTGAAGAGAACTTGGGAATAAAATATTTTGTTGCTGACCGACCGGCCATCTCTCCAGATGAGAAGTTTGATATTGCGACTTCAATTATGGTTTTCCCGCATGCTAAAGATCAAGCCGCATTAACCGAAATGTTTATGCAGGTCAGTGAGGCTCTTAATTCAGAGGGAAAATTAGTTTCCGTGACGACTAATCCTGACTTCAAGCGTTTTGGCGAAATTGCCCACAATAGGAGATTTACTAAGTCGGATGATGGAAAAAATACCAAAGTCGAATTCTTTGATGGTTTGGGAAATTTTAAATTTGATGTAACGGGCACGTTTTTCACGAAAGCGGATTATGAGCAAGCCGCCAGAAAAGCTGGTTTCAAATCAATCGAGTGGCAACCATTATCCATTGATCAAAAAGGAATTGAGGAAATGGGACCGGAATTTTGGGATGAATATGAAACCGATTGTCCCTATGTTGGTTTTGTTGCGCATAAAGAATGAATAATAAAATTTGATTGAGCAATTTTCTAAGAACTAAAAAAGCCTCTTTTCACGAAAAGGCTTTTTTTATTTTGAAAAATATAATCAAAAAGCTAAAACAATCTTTCCTTCTCTTTCACCAGAGTTAAATAAAGTGCCGGGACGATAAAAAGTGTGAGAAATGATGATAGGATTAGCCCAAAGACAATCGTGCTGCCCAGCGCCCGCCAGGTTTCGTTGGAGAGGGTGATGGGGATGATGCCGAAGATTGTGCAAATCGAGGTGATGAAGATGGCTTCGATTCTGGATTTGCCGGCGTCGATGACGGATTCGAAAAAAGGGATTTCACTTTTGATGTTGAGATTGATTTTATCAATGAGAATGATGGCGTTTTTGACTACGATACCAAAGAGCGCGAGGATGCCGATGAGACCGGGGAAGCTCAAGGTGATTTGGAAAATGGCCATGCCGATGAATACTCCGATGAGCGCAAGGGGAAGAGTGACAAGCACGATCATTGATTGTTTGAAAGAGTTGAATTGAATGATGAGAGTGGAAAGGATGAGCGCCATGGCGATAATCATCGCGCGAATGATAGACGCAACGGATTCGGCGTTTTGTTCGTTTTCACCGCCATAGACAATTGTGTAGCCGTCGGGTAGTTTATAACCACTGGCGACTTTCTTTTGAAACTCAGTCACAACCGTGTTGGCGCGCGTACTGCCATCGACTCCGGCGGAAAGCAGAACGGCTTTTTTCTGGTCAATGTGGGTGATGGTTCCCACAGATGGCTTCAGTTCAATTTTAGCCACGTCTTTTAGAAAGACCGGTTGACCCTTGAGGTTGGTGATTTGCAAATTTTGGACAGAAGCAAGGTCAGGAATTTTGTCTTCCAAAAAACTGGCGTTGACATCAATTTCTTTTGTATCTTTAATGACGGTGCTAATTTTTGTGCCAGAGATGGCCATACGAATAGTTCCTCCGACGAGAGCGGCGTTCAGGTTGTAGAGTTCCATTTTCGCGCTGTCGAGCATAAAAGTATATTCAGCGGGCGCGGGTTTCAAGGACGTGTCGATATTGATTACGCCAGGAATACTTGCAAGTGTTGGACGCAAATCTCCGGCGATTTTGTCGAGCACCTGAAGATCATCTCCAATAATTCTCGCTTCAAAAGCTGATCCGGATGGTGGTCCGCCACCTTGCGATTCGACTTTGATGGTGACGCCGGCGATTGAACTCATATCGGTGCGGATTTTTTTGGCTAAATCAAATGAAGTGATGTTTCTATCTTTTTTGTCAACAAGTGTCATTACAATTCCGCCAAGATGAGAAACGCTGGTTGTGATTGTGCCACCTTGATTGCTAGGAGATGCTCCGGGTTGCCCAACGACAGTGGAAAAATTACTGATTTCAGGATAATGCAAGAGTTTTTCTTCCATTTGCGTGGCGAGCTTGTTTGTTTCATCGAGTTTAAGTCCAATCGGCGCTTCGAACGTGAGATAGACATTGTCCGCGTCGGCGGCGGGAAAAAATTCTGTTGGGACAATGCCAACGACTGGCAGGATAATCGCGAAAATGAAAAGCGCCAACGTGGCGAAAATGACGGTCAAGCGTCTTTTTTTGGTGGAAACGAGTTGGCGCAAATATTTTTCATAGAGCGGAATAATCGCATCAAAATGAATGATGCCGTGCATCAGGCGACTGAGAAAATCTTCATCGGCGCAAGCTCCTTGGCAGCGCAATTTTTCTTTGATGGCTTCATCATCTTGCCATTCGCGGTCCATCAGTTTTTTATTCTCCACTAATTTTTGTTTGCCGGAAACAGCATACCACTTTCCAACCAGATAGAGGATAAAAGTAAAACCGATTCCTATGATGATTGTGTAGATATTTCTTTGCCAAAAAAGAAACGCGGTGAGGGCGGAAAAAAGTCCGAAGTAAATCCAAAAAGATTTTTTGGTGAGACGAATTCGCTCAAGCACGGCGGCCAAGGGGTGATTGATCATAAGTGCGATGAGTAGTGATGCGATGAGAGTCACGGAAACGGTGATCGGAATGGATTTGATAAACGAACCAATAATGCCGGTGGCAAAGAGCAGTGGCAAAAACGCCCAAGTCGTGGCGAGGGTGGTTGAAGTGAGAACAACTTTGAAGTCATTGAGCACGAGCAGCACTGCTTCTTCAGGTGTGAATTTCCCGGTGCGAAGGTATTGTTTGGTGGCACTCACAACTACAATCGCGTCATCGACCAAGAGTCCGAGGGCTAAAATTAAGGAAAAAATAGAGAGGAAGTTGAGTGTGATGCCGGTGAGATTCATCACGCCAAAAGTGGCAAAGAAAACCAAGGGAATTGCGAGGCCGGCCACAATCGCTTCTTTCATTCCCACGATAAGAAAAAGCACGCCAAAAACCAAAATTAATGTTACGAGAAAGTCGTGTGTGAGTTGGGTGAAATCTTTGCTGATTCTTTTGGAAAAATCAGTCGTGGTGGCATAGCGCACGCCCGGGGCAAAAGTTTTGAGCATCCGATCAACTGTCGCTTTTGATTGATTGGCAGTGTCGATAATTGATCCGCCGGTTTTTTTGATGATATCGATATTGACCGAAGACTGTGGCACGGCGCCTTCAATGGAAAAGCGCGAATAGGCGGTGCGCTTGATCGCCCTTTCCTCGACAGTGGCGACATCTTTGAGATAAATAATAGCATTATTTTCTGCGTGGAAAATGGGAATATTTTTCAGTTTCTCTGCGTCAAAAAAACGATTGTCCACACGCACGGGATAATTAAATTCGTTGCCTTCAAAATTTCCTCCCGGGAAAGCGAGATTTGATGACGCAACAGCGGCATTGGCAGTAGTGGCGGAAAGGCCATAGCCAGCGAGTTTTTGTGGATCATAGGCAACGGAAAATTCTGCTTCATCTCCACCAGAAACTTGCACTTCGCGCACGCCGGGTAATTTTTCTAATTCGTCTTTGATATCATCCGCATAGCGGCGCAAAGTGAATCCGTCATAGGGGCCAGTGAGGGAAAGGGAAAGGATTGGGCGGTCGTCGAAAGAAACTTCATTAAGTGCCGGGTCATTGGCGTCCGCCGGCAAGTCTTTGATGGTGGTGAGTTTATCACGCAGACTCCTGATCGCATCATCTTGGTTTTGACTTGTGTCGAATTCAACTGAAACAGCCGAGAAAGAATTGCTCGAGCTCGAGGTAATTTTCTTGATCCCTTTCACGCCGGCAATGCCGGTCTCGATTTTTTTGGTGACCAATTCTTCCACATCGGTCGGAGCGGCGCCGGGATAAACCGTGGTGATGATGGCAAAAGGAATTTTAACTTCCGGATTGGATTCGCGTGGCAATTTCAGATAGGAAAAAATTCCCCAGCCCGTGAGAAGGATAATGAGGAGAACGACGACGCGAAAATTGACCACGAAAAAATTGAGCCAAGTTTTGCGCAACTCCGGTTTGAATTCGAGTTGCTCTAGGTAGCGATGGTCGGAGGATTTATTTTGTTCGGGCATATGACGTTCTCTACGAATTACCTGCCTACCGGCAGGCAGGCGAATTTATACGATGTACGAATATGTAAATATTTGGCAGGAGCGGGTTTGTAGCCCGCTCCTTTTATTTTACATTCTGAATAAACTTATCGAGTCTAAAAATTGTGAGATTAGCTTTGAAGTTCTAAATATGTAAACTATGCGAAACCCCGCCCAGGCGGGGTTCCTGCCGTAAGGGAAAATTATTTATTTTACCTCCACCGCATCCCCATCTTTTAGTGATTTATTGCCGGAAATAATAATTTGCGTACTTTCGGGTAAATTTAAATTAATCTCGGCAATTTCACCGGAAATGTTATCGATAGTCACATTAATTTTTTTAGCTTTGCTATTGTCGACAATAAAAAGATAGCTTTCATTTTGACCAACGGTGATGGAAGCGAGGGGCAGAAGAATGTCGCCAACTTTTTGTGGAGCTTCTGAGACTTCCAAAGAAACATCAATAATTGTTCCGCCAAGGAGCGTATTTTTTTCATTCGGCTCGGCTTCAATCAAAAACTTTTTGGTCGCGCTGTCAGCTTGTGATGAGATGGCGGTTATTTTTGCGGAAAAAATATTTTCATTATTGTCGATGAGTTTAATTGGCAGGCCAAGAGAAAAATTAGCAAATTGTTCTTGGTCAACAAAAAACTGGATTTTTAGTTGTGCGGTTCTGCTGATTATTGCCAGAAGCTGTCCGGCCGAAACACTATCGCCCAAAGAAACATTTTTGGAAACGATTGTGCCGGAAATGGGCGCAGTGATGAGATGTGAGTCCAATGCTCCGGAAAGAGCGATCTGGGCATTTTCATATTGCCGCTTGGCGATATCACGCGCGGAGCGGTTGGCGAAGCTGTCAGTTTTTTTGTAGTTACTCTCCGCAAGGACCAGTGATTCTTTGGCGATTCGCAAAGCTTCTTCCAGTCCTTGAATTTGGGTGCTTTGAAAATCATTTTTTCCCGCGTCAGAATTATTTCCCGTGTCATCGATTTTTACCAAAGTTTGGCCTTGGGCAACACTTTTTCCCAAATCAAAGTTCACGCTCGTAACTGTTCCGGCCGCTTTAGCGGTGATGCGCGCTTCGTCTTTCCCCATCACGGTGCCTGGAAAAAGCAAAGTTTTTTTGAGCGTGGCACCATCAGCAAGCGTTTGCACGCCAACTGGAGTCGCCGTTTTTTCCGTGGCCACGGGAGCCGTTCCTTGCGAGTTGGTTTTTTTGTAGCCCCAAAAAGCGATCAAAGCCAGAATCAGAACGAAAGGAATGAGAATTTTTTTCATATAAATTAGATTAGTTTAGATTAGGTACTCGACTTTAAATTTTAGGCCGGATTGGGGTTTTTGTCAAACAAGCAAAAACCGGATTATGCGCATAATCCGGTTTTTTTGATAAGATAAGTTTTTGGTAACTACATTTTTTTGAAAGAGATTTTATAGACCGGCTCGTAGGTATTATCATATTGATCTTTGATCTCTACGGTTTTCCCTTCCATCAGTGTGGACATCGCGACATCGGTGATTTCCTGATCAAGTTCTTCCGCTTTCTTTTTAAGTGCTTCCAGCTTGGCATAGCGTTCGCCCATCCGGCTTTGGGTCATTGTTTCGATCTGTTTTTTCTTCTCGCGCAGTTTTTTTAATTCGTCGGTTACCTCGACGTAACCGTTGGCATTCATAAGGGCATCAGCATATTCCTTCCTAATTTCCTTTTGCTCTTTTTTTGTGACTTGGAGTGTGTCGAATAGATCCTGGATGTTTTGCATTTGGTTTTTTTAAAAATAATTAAATTCGTACGTTCCCGCCAAGGCGGGATTCGCGAAGCGAATAACCACAAGATTGATTCTAGCATAGATTCTAAAAAAAATGTAGAGACGTCAATTTATTGCGTCTCTGGTGGTATTTCTCGATTTAGACGCCTTAACGAGGCGTTTCCATAAAACGCCTATATAAAGCCCAAAATCCAGCGCTTGACATATTGCCTAAAAAGTGCTATTGTTACTGGAACAAAAATAACCGAAAATAACAACAAATAAACATCATCTCTGGAGGATTTATGAAGAAAAAGGAAGTTCTTAAGAATGCTTTTTTGGGAGTCCTGGTGGTTGCGATTCTGGTACTTGGCTATGCCTGGATGCACTACTGGAAAGTACAGCTTATTGAGAAACCAGTAGAGGCTAGAAGTGCTAGTATCCTATTGGATAAATTCATCAACGATCTTCAGGGAAGGTTAGACAACAAAAGTAGTCTTCTGAGCTGTGCGAAGGATCCTACTTGTCTGATCAAGGAAGACAGAAAAACATTTTCGGCCGAGGCAGAAATAGAGAGCCTCTCCAAAGAGGTTAAAGAGCTGGAGGACAAAATCCAACAGCTCAAAAAGGAAAAAACTGCGTTACTGGCAAAGAAATTGCCCTGAACCTAGGGCGTGTAGCGAAAAAATAGAAGGGAGCGCTGGAATCTCACGCTCCCTTTTACAATGGAATTTTTCCAGTTAGCGAAAATATTTTACAATTTTCAAAAGAGATGCTAGGGTTTTTGAATAAGGTTATTTGGTACATTTCATTTCCAAAAACAATTATAAACGAAGGAATGGGGAGGGCAATTATGTTAGAAGCGTTCTGCATTGGAATAATTGGTTTTCTTGGTATAGGTGGGGGCATTGCCTTCGGCATTATTTTTGATTCTTTCCACGAATTCTCTGTTCGGGAAGTAAATCAGGCCGATGTTGATGCCACAATTAAATCTCTAAGGAAGAGAGGCGCCAGCACTGACTATCTGGATAATATCCAGAGGGGAGAGATCGAGCGCTTCACGAGGGTGATTTGAAACAAGGGGAGTATGTCCAGCGAGGCAAGCTCCCCTCACTTTTTTTCTGGGAGGGTTATGTTAGAATGAGGTTATGCTCAAAAAAACTAAAATTCAAAAAATAGCTGTTGTGCTTTTGGTGCTCGTTTTGATTGGGGCGCTTTTTTATTTTCGGATTTATGTCACAAGGAAAAAAGAGCAACTCGATCTCACTCGAATTAATAAGCAGGAGGTGGTTCAAGATGATGTTGTTAATCAAGATGCGGTTACGGATGATGAGGGAAAGGCAGATGATTTGCCGGAAGATAAAAGTGCGGATAATCAGCCGGATAAAATTTCAAAAAATAGTGTAAACACGGATGCTCTGCCAATTTCAAAAACGACGAAATTATCCATTACGGATCGCTTAGTATTTTGGGGTTTCCAAAAATCCTCTGGGCGAAAGATTGACACGATTATTATCCACTCGTCGTATGACGCGGTGGGCAACGACCCTTACTCAGTGAGCGGGGTGATTGAGGAATATCGGTCCTATGGCGTTTCCCCACATTATCTCATTGATCGCGCGGGAAAGATTTATCGACTTGTCTTCGATCAAAATATTGCCTATCATGCAGGAGAAAGCAAAATGCCGGATGGGCGCACGGGCGTGAATAATTTTTCGATTGGGATTGAAGTGCTCACAACGCTAAAGGATGCGCCGACCAATGCGCAGTATTCCGCTTTGAAACTTTTAATTGCGGATCTCAAGGGAAAGTATAAGATTACTAACATACTCGGTCATGGCCAGATCGCGCCGGGAAGGAAAGGTGATCCTTGGAATTTTGATTGGAGCAAGCTCAAGTAAATTTTTAATTTTTAATTTTTCCGCCCGAGGCCGATGAGCCTTGGGCTCAAGCCTAGGGCTGGCAATTTTTAAATAATTTTTTAATGACAAATTTTTTGCAATAAGAAGCTTTTTTTAAATTCTCTTCTCCCTTCGGGAGAGGATGTCCGAAGGACAGGTGAGGGCAAGGGCAATAGGTTGGGAATAATCTAAACAAATATAGTTCTTTCTTAATATAACGCCCTTTCCCTCATCCGGCTTTCAGCCACCTTCTCCCGGAGGGCGAAGGGGATATAAATTTTATTTTAAATAATCCTACGTCTATGCAAATCATCATCGAAATCAAAAATAAAATAACTAAGTTGATTCTCAAGAACGGTTCTCAAAAATTGGACGAGCTGATTTTTGCGGTGGGGGAGAATATTTCTGAAAAACTGTTGTCTAATTTTGATGCATTGCTCAAAAAAAATAAGTTAACTTTAGAAGATATTGATAACGTCGAGGTGAAAACCGATCTGGGTGATACTTTCACGTCCCGCCGAATCGCCGAGGCGATGAAAAATGCTTTCGATTGGACGAGAAAAAATAAAAGTCAAAAAATATAAAGTGACTGTCTAAAAATTTGTTATATTGAAACGAGAGTGAGCATAATTTGAAAAATCGCTTAAAAAATATGCTAAAAGAAAATAAAATCGTTGAAGTTACAAAACCAGTCAGGCTCGAGCTTTTGAAAGACAAGTTTGTTTTACCTCCCGAAATTCAAGTGAAAGTAGACGCTTATTGGGAGGAGCTTGTGGAGAAGAAGCCCTGCTATAGACGAGGGGAAGCCTTTACTATTTCTGATGTCTGTGAGAAGGATGATGCGGTCGAGGTTAAACTTGCTCTTACGGATTATGCCCATTATGTCTACACAAGAGCCGTAGGGTTGCCAGCGGAGTTTGCTTTTAATAATATGCACACCTCTTGCGCTATTGAAACAGCGGATGGCGTTTTGATTTTTGGACTTACAGGAGAAAATACGGCGAGCATAGGAATCGTGCAGTGTGTCGGTGGAGGATTGGATCGTGATGATGTGCGCGGAAATGAAATTGATTTGGAGCATAATATCAAAAAAGAATTGCAGGAAGAGGTGGGAATTGATGCGAATGACGAAAAAGTCGCGTCAAGTTTAAAGCTTGGCTACCTAAAATATACTTTCAATGAAAAGTTTTCCTCTATTGCGGCAATATTTTATCTGAAGCTCAAATTGAGTGAAAAAGAATTTCGTGTGCACTACGGAGAATTTGAAAAAGAACTTCGAGAAAAAGGGCAAGTACCCGAACTTCAGAAAATAGTTTATTTACCAAAAAAAGAAGAAGCTATTTGGGAGTTTCTGCGGAACTCAAAGTCAGATTCTTTAGATATTTATATAGAAGCGCTTTTAGAGAAACTGATTTCTGAAGATAATAGGGAAAATTCAGGTGGAGTTTAAAATGAAAGTAAATTTAGGTTAGCTTGACATTTTTACTAAAAAAGGTTATTTTTTCTAGTCACAGTACATTTTATTCAAACTCAAACAACAGGGAGGAAAAAGCGAATGAAAAAAGAGCGTTCCTCCGAGGCAAGGAGGCAACAGTGGCATGGCGGAGAAGTGGCTTTTCTTGGGGAAAAATGTTGTCGCCTAGAGACATTAGTGTTCGCGCTAGCTGGCGAAAAACTAAAGTTCCTAGATGAGGCATCTGCCTTGAGAGCAGAAAATTCTGCACTCAAAGCAAAAAATGAAGGTCTCGAAAAAACAATTTCCAATTTGAAGGAAAGGGTTGGGATTCTGGAAAAGGAACTTTCCTCAGCGGAAGAGGAAATTGATCGGATGCAACAACAGGGTTAAAAAACGCCAAACAGAGGCGTAAACCTAACAAGAGGAGGACAGAGAAGATGCCGCTATATTTGAACGAGAAAGAAAAAAACCTAACTCCAGAGATTGGTGGCTTATTCCAAGAGCTGGAGGCTTACGAGGAAAAGTGGAAGGGGAAGCTCACTGACAACGACTGGCTGGCTCTTTATCTGGAAGACAAGGCTAAGATTCTGAAAAGTTTGGTCATTTGGCTTGCCAGAGCAGGTCAAAATTTTTCTAAGAGACTTTCCGAAGCGGAGGCAGAAAAAGACCTTGCCGTGCACGCACTTTGCGAGTCAGCGACGGATTGTCGTCGCTTGGAGGAGTTGGTTGTCAAGCTTGTCTCCAAAAATCAGGAGCTTTTTGGCGGAGGAGCGATACGCGGTGGGCAAGCTCGCCTCGAGTGTGCCACTAATCCGGCGGAATTTAAAAGTAAGGAAACCTTTAAAGAAACGCCGGAAATGCTCAAAAAGCTACGTGGCTTATGAGCTTTCCAGCAAGAAGCCCCAATTTTTACCCGGGTTGTCTCAAAAAAGATGACCCGGTTTTGTTTTTATTGAGCCAAAATTTAGATAATTTCAAATTTTGCTTGACACTAATTTGCGAATTAGTGTATAATGCAATTGTAATGAAAAAAAGCACAATTATACTTTCTTAAGTTTTTGCGTCCGCTAAAAAAATAGCGGGTGGCTTGCTTTATTTTTGAAGTTGTGTAATACTGATTTTAACACTTGTTTTGCTTGAAAATAACTTCTCCGTGAGTCGCGGGGAATTTGAAATTTTGGATAAAAAGAATTAGGTAAACTTAATACTTTAATATAAATCTCATTTAAATTATTATTTCTCGGGTGAGAAAAGGGAAATAATAAGGCAATGAGCATTATTTGTATGCTTAAAGACTCCAAGAGTTTGAAGGTGAAAGGCGCCTTTAGTGACCAGTCATCTCTGTCCAAGAGAAAGTTTTTCAAATCAATGTCCATGGTATCTTTGCCAAACTTGATTGAAGTCCAGTCTAATTCCTATAACTGGCTTTTGGAAAAAGGGCTCAAGGAGCTTTTGGATGAAGTTAATCCGATTGTGGACTTCACAGAAAAAGACTTGGAGCTATCTTTTAAGGAATACTATCTTGACGAACCGAAGTATAACGAAGTTGTTGCCAAGAACAAAAATATCTCCTATGAAGCGCCTTTGCGTTGCAAGGCACAGCTACTCATCAAAAAAACCGGAGAAGTGAAAGAACAAGAAATCTACCTCGGCGACTTTCCGCTGATGACTGATCGCGGAACCTTCATCATCAACGGCGTGGAAAGAGTGGTGGTGAGCCAGATTATTAGAAGCCCCGGCGTGTTTTTCTCGATGGATTATCAAAAAGGCAAGAAGCTATTCGGAGCAAAGATCATTCCTAATCGCGGAGCGTGGCTCGAAATTGAAACCGATACGGAAGGCGCAATTTATGTCAAAATTGACCGGAAAAGAAAGGTGGCTATCACCTCGCTTTTGCGGGCTTTTGGTTATGGAACAGACGCGAAAGTACTAGAATTATTTAAAGATGCAGATAAAGGTGAAGTGTCTTTCATCGAAGAAACAATTAAAAAAGATATCGCTAAAAGTCAAGGTGAAGGTTATAAAGAAGTCTACAAGAGAATTCGACCAGGTGATTTGGCAACTGAATCAAATGCCAAGCAAGTGATTGACTCGATGTTTTTTAGTTTTGAAAAATATGACTTTGGTGCCGTGGGACGTTATCGCTTAAACCAAAGATTGGAAGTGGAAGCACCAAATGATGAATTACATCGCGTGCTCACTCACGATGATCTCGTTCGCATTATCAAAGAAATCATCCGCCTCAACAACGATCCAATGGCGATTGCTGATGATATTGACCACCTTGGAAACAGACGCGTTCGCTCAGTGGGAGAGCTCGTGCAAAACAAGTTGCGCGTTGGATTTGCCAGAACTGTGCGAAATATCAAAGACCGGATGAGTACCTGTGATATGGAAACGGTCGTGCCTGGACAGCTTGTTAACTCTCGTCCAATTGCCGCTTCGATCAAAGAATTTTTTGCCAGTTCGCAACTTTCGCAATTTATGGACCAAGTCAATCCTTTGGCGGAACTTGAGCACAAACGCCGCATCAGTGCGATGGGACCAGGCGGACTCACGCGTGAGCGCGCCGGTTTTGAAGTGCGCGACGTGCATCATTCTCACTATGGACGCATCTGTCCCGTGGAAACTCCGGAAGGACCGAATATCGGTCTGGTTGGACATTTGGCCACATATACAAAAATTAATCAATATGGATTTTTGGAAACTCCTTATCTGCGAGTATACAAGGAAGTAGAAAACAACGAAGAGAAGCTTTTGAATAAAATATTAGACGAAACAGTAGCGGGCGTAGCAGTCGGAACACTTTTGAACGCTGAAAATGCCAAAAAAGTTTCCAAGGATAAAGCCAAAACAATTAAAGTCAAACCATTTGTCAGTAAAGATATCGATTACATCAATGCAACCGTGGAAGATCGCAAAAATATTACCCACGCCGGAATTAAGATGGATGAATTTGGCAATATTTTGGACGAAGTAGTTGGCGCGAGAGTGAAAGGCAACACGACCGAAATCGAAGCGACTAAATTAGATTACATCGATGTGTCGGCCAAGCAATGTATCTCAGTGGCAACTTCACTCATTCCATTTTTGGAGCATGACGATGCTAATCGGGCGCTGATGGGTTCAAATATGCAACGCCAAGCCGTGTCTTGCGTGAAACCGCAGGCACCACTCGTGGGAACCGGAATCGAAGACAAAGCGGCGGTTGATTCGGGACAGGTTGTTGTCGCACGCGCCGCGGGAGAGGTGACCGAAGTGGACGCTGATCATATCATTATCAAAGAAGAAGCGCCAGTGGGAGCGAAAAAACCATTTCTCAAACGTGATTATCATTTGCAAAGTTTTGTTAAATCCAATGCCTTCACCTCGATGAACCAAGTACCGCGTGTGGCGAAAGGAGATATCGTGAAGAAAGGCCAACTTTTGGCTGACGGCGCATCAACTGATCACGGCGAATTATCTTTGGGACAAAATATCGTGGTGGCTTTTATTCCATGGGAAGGCTCCAACTATGAAGACGCGATTATTATTTCGGAAAAATTAGTGCAAGATGATCGCTATAGCTCAATCCATATTGAAGATTTTTCAATTGACGTGCGTGATACCAAGCTCGGGCCAGAACTGATTACTCGTGATATTCCCAATATTGGTGAAGAGCGCCTCAAAAATCTAGACGAAACTGGTATTATCGTTATTGGCGCCGAAGTGGCTTCCGGAGACATTTTGGTGGGAAAAATTTCACCAAAAGGTGAAGGTGACTTGACATCAGAAGAAAGGCTACTCCGCGCAATTTTTGGAGAAAAGTCCCGTGATGTCAAAGACAGTTCACTTTATCTTCCACACGGTGAATATGGTAAAGTAGTGGATATTAAAATCTTTTCGCGTGAACAAGGCGACAAACTTTCGACCGGCGTGATCCAGCAAATTCAAGTTTCGGTGGCACAACTCAAAAAAATCTCCGTGGGAGATAAATTAGCCGGACGCCATGGAAATAAAGGTGTGATTTCCCGCATTGCTCCAGTGGAAGATATGCCATATCTGCCAGATGGAACTCCGGTAGATATGATTCTTAATCCTCTTGGAGTGGCAAGCCGTATGAATATCGGACAAATTTTGGAAACTCATCTTGGTTGGGCGGCGCTTAAATTGGGCTACAAAGCGGCGACTCCAGCGTTGGAAGGTGTGACGGAAAAGCAGATCAAGGAAGAATTGAAAAAAGCGGGACTGCCAGTGAGCGGAAAAGTGCGACTCAAAAATGGACGATCTGGTGAATTATTCGACAATGAATCAACAGTTGGCGTGATGTATGTGATGAAACTTCACCATTTGGTGGATGACAAAATTCATATGCGTTCAATCGGACCATACTCCCTCATCACTCAGCAACCATTGGGAGGAAAAGCGCAATTCGGAGGACAAAGATTTGGAGAAATGGAAGTGTGGGCGCTGGAAGGTTATGGCGCTTCATATACCCTGCAAGAAATGCTGACAATCAAATCAGATGACCAAATGGGACGCTCGAAAGCCTATGAGTCAATCATCAAGGGCGATCCGATTAAGAGTCCGAATGTGCCAGCTTCTTTTCATGTGCTTGTGAGCGAACTCAAGGGATTGGGACTGAACGTAGAACTGAATGAAACCAGCGCTGATGGTAATGCTGATGTTGATGAAGTGCGGGTGAATCAGGATGATGAAAGTATTTAACCGATTCGAATCTACCTGCCTACCGGCAGGCAGGCGAATGAATGCGAATCTACGAAATAGAACCGATACGAAACTACGAATGAAATACGAATCTACGAAAAATAAGAAAGGTGTTTAAAAATTAATAATTCGTATGTCCCCCGTTCGTAGTGGGGGTTCGCGAAGCGAATAACTTTATGATGGATTCAATCACTAACACTAAGACCAGCAATTTCTCAAGCGTGCGACTCAAAGTTGCCAGTCCGGCCGAAATCCTCGACTGGTCCAACGGAGAAGTTACGAAGCCCGAGACGATTAACTATCGGACCCAGCGCTATGAAAAAGACGGACTTTTCTGTGAGAAAATTTTTGGACCTTCGCGGGACTGGGAATGTTATTGCGGAAAATATAAGCGCATCCGTTACAAAGGCATCGTTTGCGACAAGTGCGGCGTGGAAGTGACCAGAAGCGTCGTGCGGCGTGAACGGATGGGACACATCAAATTGGCTGTGCCGGTTTCGCACATCTGGTTTTTGCGTGGCGTACCATCAAAAATTGGCTTGGCACTGGGAATGGGCGTGCAAGATTTGGAACGCGTGATCTATTTTTCCAGCTATGTGGTTTTGAGTGTGGACGAAGCGGAAAAAGAAAAGGCGCTTGCTCAAATCGAACAAGAAGTAAAATCCAAACAGAAAGAATTGGAGAAAAATTTTCAAGATGAAGAGGACAAAAAAAGAACCAAACTGGAAGGACTGAAAGAAATTTATCGCGCTTCTAAGGAAGAATTGAAAAATTTGCGCAAATATCAAATCATTTCGGAAATTGAATATTTCAATCTGTCTTCTCGTTATGGGCAAGTGTTTACAGCTGGAATCGGAGCGGAAGCGGTGAGAAAGCTTTTGGAAGAGTTGAATATGGAAGAGGAAATCACCAAATATAAAGCGATGCTGGAAAGTGAAGAAGAAATCGCGGACAAGAAAAAGGTGATGAAACGCATCAAACTGCTTAATGGCCTCGTTAATGCTAAACTTAAACCGGAGTGGATGCTACCGGTGGTTATTCCTGTTATCCCACCAGATTTGCGTCCGATGGTTGCCTTGGACGGTGGTCGTTTTGCGACATCCGACATCAACGATCTTTATCGTCGCATCATCAACAGAAACAATCGTCTCAAAAAATTGATGGAAATCGGTGCGCCGGAAGTGATTACCAGAAATGAAAAACGCATGCTGCAAGAAGCAGTTGATGCTCTCTTTGATAATAGCGCGCGAAAATCACAAGTGAGCGTGGCCGCATCAACTGGGCAACGTCGCGCGTTGAAATCTTTGGCGGATACTTTGAAAGGTAAGCAAGGACGTTTCCGTCAGAACCTTTTGGGAAAACGCGTCGACTATTCCGGACGTAGCGTAATCGTGGTCGGACCGAAATTGAAATTGCACCAATGCGGATTACCGAAGAAAATGGCGTTGGAACTTTTCAAACCTTTTATTATCAATAAATTAATTGAGAGAGAATTAGCCTACAACGTCCGCTCTGCCGGAAAAATGGTGGAAGCAGAATCGGAAGAAGCCTATGACATTTTGGATGAAATTATTTCGCATCACTATGTGCTTTTAAACCGTGCCCCCACTCTGCATCGTCTGTCAATCCAAGCTTTTCAACCAGTGCTCATTGAAGGCAAAGCGATTCAGATTCATCCGATGGTTTGCTCCGCGTTCAATGCAGACTTTGACGGCGACCAGATGGCGGTTCACGTTCCACTGACTGACAAAGCGCGTTGGGAAAGTGCCAACCTGATGCTTTCTTCTAAAAATCTTTTGAAACCGGCCAGTGGCGAGCCGATCATCACTCCAACACTGGATATGGTTTTGGGTTGCTACTACATTACGCATATTTTGGCTGGTGCTAAAGGTGAAGGAAGAATTTTTGGCTCAGCTGATGAAGCAATTTTAGCCCAAGAATTGGGTCAAGTGGATGTGCGCGCGAAAATTAAAGTGCGCTTGAACGGCGAGATGCTGGAAACTTCGATTGGAAGAATTCGACTAAATAATATTATCCCGAACGAAATTGGTTTTCAAAACTATGAGATGACCAAGAAAGAATTGAAATCCCTCGTGGCAAAGGTACTCGAAGTTTGTGGTCAAGAAGCAACAGCCATTTTTGTCGATGAAATTAAAAATCTTGGTTTTGCGTCAGTCACAAAATCCGGTATCAGTTGGGGAATGGACGACCTGAATGTACCGACGGATAAACAAGAAATTATGGACGAGGCGGAAAAGAAAGTCGAAGTGGTCAAGAAGCAATATAATTTAGGACTTCTCACTGAAAGCGAGCGCAAAGGTAAAGTGATTGAAATTTGGAATGATACGAAAAATAAAATTACTGATCGCGTGCGCGAATCGATGGACAAAGAAGGACCAGTTTATTCGATGGTTTATTCCAAGGCTCGTGGATCAGAATCCGTGGTGGTGCAGATGGCCGGAATGAAGGGTTTGATGGCAGGACCAACCGGGGAGACAATCGAACTGCCAATCAAGAGTTGTTTCAAAGAAGGAATGAACGTGCTCGAATATTTTATCTCTACTCATGGTGCCCGAAAAGGTATGGCCGATACCGCTCTGCGAACGGCGACCGCCGGTTATCTGACTCGCCGCCTTGTTGACGTGGCGCAAGATGTGATTGTGCGCGAAGAAGATTGTCATGACACAGACGGAGCCTATATCTATAAAGAAGATTCCGATCGCATCGGACAAAATTTCGCTAGTCGCGCCGTTGGTCGGGTGTTGGCGGAAGATATTTTGGATGCTAAGGGTAAGGCAGTTTTAAAAACCGGAAAATTAGTGACCAAGGAAGACGCAGAACTGATTGAAAAAGCCTTGCCGGAAAAAATCAAAATCCGCACTGTTGCTACTTGCAAAACCCCTCGCGGAGTTTGTCAGAAATGCTACGGAATGGATCTTGGGCGGGGACACTTGGTGGAGGTTGGTCAAGCAGTGGGAATTGTGGCGGCGCAAGCGATTGGCGAGCCAGGAACCCAACTCACGATGCGTACTTTTCACATTGGAGGTATTGCCGGATCAGACATTACGCAAGGTTTGCCTCGCGTGGAAGAAATTTTTGAAGCGCGTCCTCCGAAGGGAGAAGCGATTATTTCCGAAATTGATGGTAAGGTTGTGGAAATTGAAAACGCTGACAAATCAGTGATTGTTAAAATCGAATCGACTGACACAGTTGACCTTGTCAAAGAATATCAAGTTTCCATCGGTAGTACACTCAACGTTGCCGTGGGCGATTTAGTCGCCAAGGGAGCGCAACTGAGCGAAGGGCACATTGATCTTAAAAAACTCTACGCCACAATGGGACGCGAAGCCGTGCATCGCTATATTACTCGCGAAATTCAGGATGTTTATGCAGCGCAAGGCGAAGGCATTAATGATAAGCATATTGAAGTGATTGTGAGACAAATGTTTAGCCGCGTTTCCATCATAAACGAAGGAAGCTCTGATTTCCTTCCGGGCGATATCTTTGAAATCGATGAATTCAATGAAGCGAACATTCGTGCCAAAGCCAAAGGCGGCGAAGAAGCAACCGGCGAGCGTATCCTTTTGGGAATTACAAAAGTGGCTCTTTCCACTGAAAGCTTCCTTTCCGCAGCCTCTTTCCAAGAAACAGCTAGGGTGCTGATTAACGCCGCTGTTTCCGGTAAAGAAGACAAACTCAGAGGTCTCAAGGAAAACGTGATCATTGGAAAATTGATTCCAGCCGGAACCGGTTTCCAAAGATAAGACTAAAAATAGTCAGACTTTAGATAAAAAAGCACTTCGCCTGAGCGAGGTGCTTTTTGGTTTATTCCATAAAAATGTAAACAATATGAGTCCTTGCGCTAATTTTTAATTATTGGTATATTTGCAACAAGGAGGAAAGAGTTTTGGAAGGGGCTTTTCCTAATTTTCTTAGTTTAATTACTATGGAAAAAAAATTGAATAAAACTGAAGGCAAGAAAATTCTGATCATTGAAGATCAGCAAATTTTCATTGAAATGTTCGGGGATAAGTTGAAGCAAGATGGCTTTCAGGTGACTTCTGCCAAAAATGGAGCCTGGGGAATCAAAGAAGCGCTTTCCAAAGATTTTGATTTGCTGGTTATCGATATGGTAATGCCGGCGATGAATGGGGAGGAAATTGTGGCTAAACTTAAAATGGAAGAGAAAACGAAAAATCTTCCTATCATTATTATTTCTGCTTCAGTTGATGAGGAAACCCAAAAACGCGTTGAACAAATGGGCATTGAGGCCTTTTTTATTAAAACAAGAATTACCCCGAGCGATCTATCACGAAAAATACAGGAAATATTAAAGTAAGTTCGAATTTTTGCTTGACTTTTGTGGTCAGGTGGTGTATACTATAAGGGTATAAATAGGAAGCGGGTGAGCCCGCTTTCTTTTTATTTTAAGCAAAAATCCAAGTGATCGGGAGCTTAATTCTCGAGTTTGGACAAAAACAAAAATATGAAAGAAGACATGGAAGAGCAAAAGGACGAGTGTAAATGCCCCGAGTGTGAGGCGAGAAACGCTGAGCACTTAGAGTCGGAGACGATGAATCTCGCGATTCTTTTGGCGCTTATGCCCGCGCTCACAATCACCTTTTTGAGTAATGCTGGGTTTTTTTAAGATCGTGATTATATGTAGCTGGCCTCTTTGAGAGGGGCTCGCCCCGCACCTAGCCGAAGCTAGGTGCGGGGTTTTATGTTTTCCAAATTTGTGCTAAACTAGTCTTATCGTGTAGTTTTCAAAAATTATAATTCGTGTGTCCCCGCTAAGGCGGGATTCACAAGGCGAATAACAATGGGACGAAAAAAAAAGCTAGCAAAAGAAAAAGAAAATAAAACAGAGGAGTCAAAAGAAAGCCGATTTGATTTTTCTCTTTCCTCGGATGTCAAAAGAAATGTGGCCGGAGTGATTTTATTTACCCTGGCGGTTTTGACGGCGCTGGGTTTTTTTGGTTATGCCGGCGTGGTGGGTAAATTTTTGGATAAATTGATCGGTCAGGCCATCGGTTGGGCAAAATTTGTTTTTCCGCTGTTTTTGATTTTGGCCGGCGTGGTTCTGTTTTTTAGAAAAAAAACAATTTTTTATGTGACGAAATTGGGGGGGCTTTTGGTAATTTTTGTGAGTATCACTGGAATGTTCCACTGGTTTTTTGACATGTCAAAAATGGAAGCGGTGGCGAAAAGTGGAAAAGGCGGTGGCTATGTCGGCTATGTCGTGGCCTATGCAGCAATCAAATTTCTGGGTAATGCCGGAAGTTTTGTTGTTATTTCAGCGTTATTTTTGTTAGGGGTAATTATTGCTTTTGAATTTTCTATCGTTAACTTTACGGGGCGTTTTAAAAAGGCCGAAACGGAGCAAAGCGCAGAAGAAACTCAAAATGATGCAGAGACGAGAGGGCAGGACTATGCGGAAGATGAAGTGCAAAACGAACTGGAAATGGTGCGTGACGAGCAAAGGGAATTGGAAATGTTGGCGAAAGAAAATATTGGCAAGATAAAATTTGTGGAAGGGCGAGATCAATTTATTTCTGATAGTTTAATCGGCGATGAAGATGAATCAGTGGACAGTCCTTTTTCTCGAAAAAATTTATCCGCTGGAGGGGACAATAAAAAAGTCAGAAATGCCAAATGGAAATTTCCTCCGGTAGATATTTTGGAAAAAGCCAGTGGAGTAGCGAAAGGCGGGGACACCGAGCTGAATGCGCAGCTGATTGAAAATGCTCTGCGTAATTTTGGAATTGAGGTGGAGCGAGGGGAAATCAAAGTTGGTCCTTCGGTGACACAATATAGTTTTCGCCCGGCAGTGGGAGTGAAAATTGCCAAAATTCTAGCGTTGCAAAATGATTTATCTTTGGCGCTATCTAATATAATCAGGATTGAAGCGCCAATTCCCGGAAAATCGCTCATCGGGATTGAAGTGCCGAATAAGAGTGCTTCCTTTGTGCGTTTGCGCTCGATTTTGGAGAGCAAGGATTTTAAAAATCGAAAGTCTAATCTGACCGTGGCGATTGGTGAAGATGTCAGTGGCAATTATATTTTTGGCAGTTTGGACAAAATGCCGCACTTGATGGTAGCGGGAGCGACGGGAACAGGAAAATCGGTCTGCGTCAATTCCATTATTATGATGTTGCTCTATCAAAATTCTCCCGAAGAATTGAAGTTCATTATGGTAGACCCTAAGCGCGTGGAGTTATCACTGTATAACGGCATCGCGCATCTGCTAACTCCGGTGATTGTGGAAAATGCCAAAGTGATCAATACTTTGCGTTGGGCGGTTTCGGAAATGGAGAAGCGCTATAAATTATTTCAAGAAGTCGGTGTGCGGGATATTATTTCTTACAAAGAAAAAATTAAAAGCGGTGAAAAAAGAAAATTAATTGACGCTGAGACGGGTGAAGTGAGCGAAGAAGATTTGAAAAATATTCCTTACATCGTAATCGTGGTTGACGAGCTGGCGGATCTGATGGGTAGCCACGGGAAAGAAGTGGAAGGGGCGATTGTGCGCATTGCGCAAATGGCGCGCGCAGTGGGAATTCATTTGATCATTTCCACTCAGCGTCCGTCCGTCGAGGTGATTACGGGGCTAATTAAAGCCAATATTACAACAAGAATTTCTTTCCAAGTAGCAACGCAGATTGATTCGCGCACCGTTTTGGATATGGCTGGGGCGGAGAAACTTTTGGGCAATGGCGATCTGCTCTATGTTTCCGCTAGCTCGCCCAAACCGCAAAGAATCCAAGGTGTGTTTGTGACGGAACGGGAAGTGAAGGAAATTGTGAAGTTTATCAAAGACGAAAACAAACGCGACATTGTGGATGAGGAAAATTTTTCTAATGTTATCACAGGGGGTGCTTCCACCGTTGCCCAGGAGCTCGATAATTTCAACGGTTTTTCTGATGAGAATAATGATGAGCTCTACGCGGCGGCGAAAAAAGAAATCCTGCAATCGAAAAAAGCTTCCGCCTCATTTTTGCAAAGACGTCTGCGTGTCGGTTATGCGCGAGCGGCGAGACTACTCGACATTCTGGAAGAAAAGGGTGTAGTTGGTCCGGCGGATGGAGCAAAGGCGCGTGAAATTTATGGTCTTCCCGAAGAAGCTGGAACGGTCTATAATAATGATGATGCGGCCGACCAACAGAAGCGGGATAAGTGGGAGATGTAAACCCTACGAAAGTACAAAAAAATACAAAAATACAAAAGTACAAATAGAAAAGACGCGATTCTGTGCCGGATAAAAATCGCAGTGTTTTTTGTACTTTTGTATTTTTGTATAAATTCGTAATTTTGTAGTGACTTGTAATTTTGTAGTGTATGACTAATGGCTTTACAAAAAGAAAAGTTGGCACTTTCACGCTTGGTGAGAAGCTCAAAAAATTGCGCTCGGACAAACGGATTGCGCTTAATGAAGTTTCGCGCGTGACGAAAATCCGGGTGGAATATTTGCAATGCCTAGAAGACGGAGAATATGATGAGCTTCCGGCCGATGTCTATGTTCGAGGATTTCTCAAGAGTTACGGAGATTTTTTGGGTGTGGACGAGCACAGTCTAGTGAAACTTTTTGAAAAAGAAAAAGGAATCAAGAAGAATTTGGAAAAAAGTAAAAATCCCGGGAAGATTAATTCCAAAATAAAACCACTGAATATTTCTGCTTTTATCTTTACGCCCAAAAAGATCGCTTTGTTTTTTGTGGCTATTTTTGTTGCGGGAGCATTTTTTTATCTCTATCGCCAAGCCGGAGCGCTCACTGATACGCCGCGCCTGATCATTTTGACTCCCGAACCGAATTCCCAGGTGGACGGGAATTTAGTTTCGCTGGAAGGCAAAACTGACAAAGACGCGCGCGTGTTTGTCAACGATCAGCCGGTGCTGGTGGATGATAATGGAAAATTCAAAGAAGCTATTTCCTTGCAATCCGGCATTAATGTGATCCATGTGCGATCAGTGAATCGGTTTCAAAAAGAAGTGGTGGAGAATGTGACGGTGCAGACGAAATATGCGGACAATAGCGCGGACACGCCAGATAATGTAACAGCTGATCAAAATGCTTCACCGGCGGATGACACGGCCGTGCAAATCGAACTCAGTGTTGATCCTGGCCCGGTTTGGGTTAGCGTGGAAGTGGATGGCAATTTGGTTTTTAGCGGAACGGTGCTGGCTGGAGATGTGCAAAAATACAGTGCGCATGATAAAATTGTCATTGGGTCCGGGCAAGCTAACGCGACGCATATTAAGCTTAACGGTGAGGATAAAGGCACATTAGGAAAAGACAGCGGAGCGATTAAGGGGGTGGTTTTTGCTAAAGACGATAAAAAGCAGTAGAATTACTAAAGCTATCCTTTTTTATATTAATTTGATTAACAAATTTATTTTTTAACATAAAACATATGGGAGAACTCATAAAAGTTGACTTTGGTAAGAAAAAAATTGAAAACACACAAGAAATGAAGTTTGAAAAAGAAAAAATGTCTTTGGTTTCATTTTATGCTGGTTATAGTAAAATATCTTCTGCAAAACTAACTGCCGAATCAATTTCAGCAGTTCGTAATGTGCTAAAACCCTATGCCCTCGAAGAGTTAATGGAGTTTATGCAGCAAGTAACAGAGAAAACGATAACGGAAGAAAAACTGGCATTCGTAAAAGCAGTTCAGCAGGAAATAAAGTTTAGACAATCAAAAAAACAAATTGCCGGAATTGAAGCCATTGAAGAATAATATTTTTGTCACATTGCGTGGTACGACATAGCTGGTTATACTATGCCATATTCGAATGCTTAATAATTTATTAATTAGTAAAAACATATATGAAAGACGAAGAAAAGAAAGAGGGAAAAAACAAAGAGCAAGAAAAAGGGGTGGACAATGTTGTGTCGGAAATTCGGGAGAAATTTGGTGAAGGCGTGATTATGAAATTAGGAGATATCAAGCACGTGGATGTAGCTTCGATTCCGACCGGTTCAATTTCATTGGATCTGGCGCTCGGGATTGGCGGAATTCCGCGTGGTCGCGTGGTGGAAGTTTATGGGCCGGAGTCTTCGGGAAAAACGACATTGACACTGCACATTATTGCTAACACGCAAAAGGCGGGTGGCGTAGCGGCTTTCATTGATGCGGAGCACGCACTGGATCCGGAATATGCCAAAAGAATCGGAGTGAATGTGAATGATCTTTTAATCTCTCAACCGGATAATGGCGAGCAAGCACTCGACATCGTGGATGCGTTGGTGGCTTCAGGAGCAATCGATGTGGTTGTGGTGGACAGTGTTGCCGCGCTTGTTCCGAAAGCGGAAATTGAAGGGGATATGGGAGATAGTCATATGGGACGCCAAGCGCGTTTGATGTCGCAAGCTCTGCGAAAATTGACGGCGATTATTTCTCGCTCGAACTGCACAGTGATTTTCATCAACCAAATCCGGATGAAAATTGGCGTGGTGTTTGGTAACCCTGAAACAACGACGGGCGGAAATGCTCTCAAATTCTATGCCTCTGTGCGCGTGGAAGTAAGGCGCTCGGCGCAGATTAAAAAAGGCGAAGACATTGTGGGCAATCGGACGAAAGTGAAAATTGTCAAAAATAAAGTGGCACCGCCTTTTCGCACGGCCGAGTTTGATATTATGTATAACGAAGGAATTTCCGCCGCGGGTGATGTGCTCGACACCGGTGTGAAATATGAAGTGGTGACGAAAAAAGGTAATTCCTATTCTTTCGGAGAAATGAAGCTGGGCGTTGGTCGCGAACCGGCCAAGGCATTTCTCAAAGCTGATCAAAAAATGCAAGCGGAAATCGTGAAAGGAATTTTCCAGAAAGTGGCGGAGTTGGAAGAGATCGCGAATAAAGAATAAAAAATGTCATTCTGAGCGAAGCCGAAGAATCTGCTATGGGTTATTGCAAGCTTTGCCATATTACAGAAAACTTGAGATAGCGGATAGCAGATCCTTCGACTCCATAAATTTTCTAACGAAAATTTATTCCGCTCAGGATGACAAAATTTAGTTTGATTAATTTTTTAATTTTAAAAAAACAATGAAGTATGAAAAAGAATTTCCACTGCAAAAAACGAAAGTGGAAGGAGTCGAGAGAAAATTCAATTTGTCTGATTTAGACGAGAGAAAGGAGTATTTTGAAGCAAAAGTTGGTGAGGATATTGAGAAGTTAAAAAAGTATTTTGCCGAGGGAAAAACTTTTATCGCCTATTTTTTGGGCAAGAAAAATGCGGGCAAAGGAACATACACAAAACTTTTGATGGAAATCTTTGGCAAAGATAAAATTGGTCACATCTCCGTTGGGGACGTTGTGCGAGACGTGCACGCGGCGATGGAAGATGAAAATGAAAAGAAAGAACTTTTGAGCTATCTGCACGAAAATTATCGCGGTTACATTTCTCCCGAGCAAGGTATCGAAGCTCTTTTGGGGCGGGATACAAAAACACTTTTGCCTGATGAATTTATTATGACCTTGGTGAAAAGAGAAATTGACAAGATGGATAAAAAATCTCTTTTCGTTGATGGTTTCCCAAGGAATTTCGATCAAATTTCTTATTCATTATTTTTTAAAGAACTGATTGATTACAGAAAAGACCCAGATATTTTCCTGGCGATTGATATCCCGGAAGCGGTGATTGATGAGCGGATGAAATATCGAGTAGTTTGCCCAATTTGTCACACGCCAAGAAACCTGAAACTGCTAGCGACAAAAGAAGTTGGATTTGACGAAGAAACAAAGAAATTCTTTTTGAAATGCGATAATCCAGAATGCGATAATGTGCGGATGGTGGCGAAAGAAGGCGACAATATGGGAATTGAATCTTTGCGTGATCGATTGGAGATGGATGATAAGTTGATCAATAAGGTTTTCTCTTTGCATGGTGTTACAAAAGGAATGGTGAGAAATGCTGTGCCAGCGAGCGTGGCGAAAGAAACGGTAGATGACTATGAAATTACGCCCGAATTTTATTATGAGCGCGACGAAACAACTGGTGAAATTAAAACGCTTGAGAGACCTTTTACGGTGAAAGACGACGAAGGAGTTGAAGTATATAGCCTAATGGCTCCGGCTGTCGTTACTTCGCTTGTGAAGCAGTTGGTGAAGACTTTGGGGTTGTAGGTTTTTATAGAGCAACTTATGTCGGTTCAATTCTCTGAATTGAACCTTGCATTTCTAATCAGCTAGCCGTAATAGCGCCTATTGAAAAAATATGTTAGCGTCCCATTATTGCAAAAGATGCATAAGAACTAAATGGTTCAGGTCAGCCTGCCTGCCGGTAGGCAGGGAGATACTGAACCGACACGGATACAAAATGACAAACAGGTTTGCTATCAAAAAGACAACTATTATTGTCATTCTGAGCGGAGCCGAAGAATCTGCTCTCAATTATCGCTAGCTTTGCTAAAAATAGTAAAAACTACGATTACCGATGGCAGATCCTTCGACTGCGTCCGAGTACGGACTTCGCTCAGGATGACACAATAAAAAAATCCTCCACGTGGAGGATTTTTTAGTTTTCATGAAAAGAAAATTATTTTTCTTTGTTGGAGGTTTTGATGCAGCGGGTGCAGACCTTGGTTTTGTTTCCGTCAATTTTTTTGCTTTGCAAATTGATTTGAAATTTTCGCAAGGTTTTGACATTGGAATGACTGACGGTGTGCCCTGTTCCAGAACCACGGCCACAAACTTCACATACTCTACTCATAATCATGTAGCATGAAGCATATAACATGTAGCACATGATTCAACGAAGAGAGGAGTGATTCCCTTGTTGCGTGTTTCATGTTTCATGTTTCATGAATTGGTTGATTTATTACAAGATATAAGGTAGCATAGGAATATAATTTTAGCAAGGGAAACTTATGTCCAATGAAATTGTGCTGGTCATTTTCTATATTGTAATTTTGCTCTATTCGGTCATAATTCACGAGGTTTTTCATGGCGTGATGGCGCTTTGGCTTGGTGATAATACGGCCAAATATGCCGGGCGACTGACGGCTAACCCGCTGAGCCATCTGGATTTTATCGGATCTTTCATCGCGCCGCTGTTTATGTATCTGTCATTTGGTTTTGCTTTCGGTTGGGCCAAACCCGTGCCCTACAATCCCTATAATTTGAAAAATCAAAAATGGGGACCGGCGATGGTGGCGATGGCGGGACCGGGAATAAATTTAGCCGTAGCGCTAGTGGCAGCGATTGCCGCGAGATTTATCGCGTTGCCGCTCCACCTCAAAAAAGACATCATCAATCATTTTAATGAATGGACAACAGTTTCCGGTGTAATCGCCGGATCGGTTAGTGCAATCTTCTATGAACTTTTGATTATCGTCGTGATTATTAATGTCTTTTTAGCCTTTTTTAATTTAATCCCAATTCCACCGCTTGATGGTTCAAAACTTTTGTTCGCGATTTTCCCGATCAAAATTGAAACGCAAGCGATGCTCGAGCAATTCGGCTTTATGCTACTTTTGTTTTTCATCTTCTTTTTTTCCTCGCCGCTACGTATTTTTCTTGGCACAGCGATCAACGCATTCCTGCGGGTGGCGATTTAGGTTTTTATTTGACACTTCCCAAAAGAACTGCTAGTTTGAAAAATCAAATTGGCGGACAAGAGGAGGTACTTGCTCATTGGCAATATTAGTAAAAAAGGAGGATAACGAGATGGCGATAAAAACACTGGATGTTTTCGATGCGCTCACGAAGCTTAACAGGGGCATGCTTGACATGAAAAAGGATAATGAGCGTCTCGGGGAAGAATTGGAGGATGTCTGTGGGCTTCTTTCGCAAAAAATTGCAGAGCTACGCATTTTACGGGAGAGATTTGAAAGCGCGGATAGAAAGCTCAACGCGCACTTCATACAACTCAGTATACCCCCTAGCGGGTATCATCATTATTAAATGTGCCTTACCATCTAGCCGCTGGTGCAACACACCAGCGGTTAACCTTAAAATTTGACATATCCGCTACTTTCCTTTATGCTTATTCTGCTAGACAACTGGCAGTTTTTTTATTAGCTTTATCCTTTAAGTCTGCCTCTAAAAGCCTATCCCGCACCAATTTCGAATAAAGTATTTCATAGCTGATAGTTTTATTCACGGAATCGCCTGCGGCTTAGTTTTAAGATGATATATAATTAAATTTGCAAATTGGTGCGGGATTGGCATTTTGTTGCTACTCGTACCTCATAGACAAAATGCCAACAATCAATCAATTAAAGCGAAAATCCCGAAAGTCGGTCAAAAGCAAGTCTAAAACGCCTGCTTTTAAACATGTTTTTAATACTTTGAAAAACAAGCCGGTTCTCACAAACAGTTCATTCAAGCGTGGAGTATGTTTGAAAGTGAGCACAACTACACCAAAAAAACCTAACTCAGCTTTGCGAAAAATTGCCAGAGTTCGTCTGACCAATGGAATGGAAGTAACGGCCTATATCCCGGGAATCGGACACAACTTGCAAGAGCACTCAATCGTGATGCTCCGTGGTGGACGCGTGAAGGATCTTCCTGGTGTGCGTTATCATATCGTGCGCGGAGTTTTGGACAGCGCGGGTGTAGCGAACAGAAAACAAGGTCGCAGTAAATATGGGGCGAAGGTGGAGAAGGATAAGAAATAATAAGAGTTAATTTTAAATTATTAATTTTAAATTTAAAATAAACTTTAAATTATCAAATGTTGAAATTTAAAATTTGGACATTTGGATTTTATTTAAAATTTTAAATTTAAAACTTTAAATTATAAGGCATGGCAAGAAGAAAAAGAGTATTTGATAAACACGTTAAACCTGACACGAGATATGATAATCTTTTGGTGGGTAAATTTATCAATAGTATTTTGCAAGACGGAAAAAGAACAACCGCGGAACGAATTGTTTACGAAGCATTTGATATTATTCATGAGAAGACCAAAAAAGGCGGACTAAATATTTTCGAACAAGCTTTGAAAAATGTCGCTCCACTTGTCGAGCTGAAATCTCGCAGAGTTGGCGGCGCGAACTATCAAGTTCCAGTTCCAGTTTTGGGTGAGAGACGCACAACGTTGGCTATTCGCTGGCTCAAAGCCACTATTTCTTCCAAGAAAGGCAAAAAGATGGCGGAAAAATTGGCAGATGAACTGATCGAGGCTTCCAACAAAGCCGGTGGCGCGATGAAAAAACGTGATGATGTGCACAGAATGGCGGATGCGAATAAGGCGTTTGCGCACTTCGCGTAGGATTCTCTACGAATTACGAATTTGTACGAATGTACGAAAATAAATATAAAGTTGAAAAAGATATAATTTACCCTCAAGAAGTTTTTGAGCTTGTGGGTTTTATGTATGACGTTTGGAATAAGCTCGGTTATGGTCACAAGGAGAGTTTCTACGAAAAAGCAGTTGCTGAATTATTTAGGAAGAACGGCAAAGAATTCAAAGAGCAACTTAGGTGCAAAGTAAAAGTAGGTGAAAAAGATTTAGGATTATATGTTTTTGATTTCGTTTATGAAGAAAAAATAGTTGTTGAATTGAAGCAGGGAGACATTTTTTCCAAGCAAAATATCAATCAGATCTATGCCTACCTAAAAGCGACTGGCTTAAAGCTAGGCTTGCTTGTGAATTTTACAAGAAAAGGTGTTAAATTTAAGAGAATCATTAATATAAAATAAATTTATTAGAATTAGAAGTTCGTACATTCGTACAAATTCGTAATTCGTAGAAAAAGAAATGGCCAGATTATACCCAATCGAAAAGTATCGTAATATCGGAATCATCGCGCACATTGACGCGGGAAAAACTACCACGACTGAGCGCGTGTTGTTCTACACTGGAATCACGCACAAGATTGGTGAAGTTCACGAGGGTGCGGCGACGATGGACTGGATGGAGCAGGAGCAAGAGCGCGGAATCACCATCACGTCGGCAGCGACAACTTGTTTTTGGAAAGATTGCCAAGTGAATATCATCGACACTCCCGGTCACGTTGACTTTACGGTTGAAGTTGAACGGTCACTGCGCGTGCTGGATGGCGGCGTGGTTGTTTTTGATGGAAAAGAAGGTGTCGAGCCTCAATCAGAAACGGTGTGGCGTCAGGCGGACAAATATAACGTGCCACGCGTATGCTTCATCAATAAAATCGACAAAGAAGGCGCTGATTTCTATTACGCCTTGCGCACGATTTGGGATCGCTTGACTCCAAACGCTGTCGCACTGCAAATTCCAATCGGAGAACGCGGTGATTTTGTCGGTGTGGTGGATTTGATTAAGATGAAAGGCTATACTTTTGCCGGAGAAATGGGCATCGATGTGATTGAAGGAGAAATTCCTGCCGAACTTTTGGATAAAGCGAAAGAGTGGCGAGAGAAAATGGTGGAAAAAGTTTCTGAAACGGATGACGCGCTCACGGAAAAATTTTTGAACGGCGAAGAAATCTCACAAGAAGAATTGAAAGCGGCGATTCGTCGCGCGACAATTGCGACAAAATTAGTGCCAGTTTTCACTGGAACAGCCTTGCGAAATAAAGGCGTGCAGTTAGTGCTTGATGCCGTTGTTGATTATTTACCTTCCCCACTGGACGTGCCAGCTATCAAAGCGACTGATGTGCGGGATGAAACAATTGAAATTGAAGTGAAACAACAAGACGACGCGCCTTTTGCGGCACTAGCTTTCAAGGTGGCGACTGACCCCTATGTCGGACAATTAACTTTCTTTCGAGTATACTCGGGAGTTTTGAAAGCCGGATCATATGTTCTCAACTCTTCCAAGAATGAAAAAGAACGGATCGGACGAATTTTGCAGATGCATGCTAATCACCGTGAAGAAATTTCGGAAATTTATGCCGGAGGGATTGGCGCTTTGGTTGGAATGAAAAATACAACTACCGGAGACACGTTATGCGACATTGAAAAACCAGTGCTTTTGGAAACAATTACTTTTCCCGAACCAGTGATCTCGATTGCCATTGAACCAAAGACGAAAGCCGATCAAGAGAAAATGGGATTTGCTTTGCGAAAATTGGCCGAAGAAGATCCAACTTTCAAAGTGCGCACTGATGAGGAAACCGGGCAAACAATTATTTCCGGAATGGGCGAATTGCATTTGGATATTATTGTGGATCGGATGAAACGTGAATTCAAAGTGGAAGCGAATGTTGGTCAACCACAAGTGGCATATCGTGAAACGATTCGCGTTAAAGCGGAAGCGGAAGGCAAATATATCAAACAATCGGGAGGTCGCGGACAATATGGACATTGCTGGATGCGTGTTGAACCGCAAGAGCCAGGCAAAGGTTTTGAATTTGTTAGTGAAATCAAGGGTGGAATCATTCCGCAAGAATATATCACGCCGATTGAAAAGGGTGCGAAAGAAGCGATGGACTCGGGAGTGGTGGCGGGTTACCCAATGGTGGACATCAAAGCGACAGTTTATGACGGATCATATCACGAAGTGGACTCCTCGGAAGCAGCTTTCAAAATTGCTGGATCAATGGCCTTCAAAGAAGCTTGCCGAAGGGCAAAACCAATGCTTTTGGAACCTATCATGAAAGTACAAACCATCACGCCGGAAAATTTTATGGGGGATGTTGTTGGTGACCTTAACGCGAAACGCGGAATTATCAAAGAAATGGGCGACCGCGGCGAAGGCAATGCGCGCGTGAAAGTGATCGACGCCGAAGTGCCGCTATCTTCTATGTTCGGTTATGCCACACAACTGCGTTCGATGTCACAAGGCCGTGCCAACTACGCGATGGAATTTTCCCACTACGCCGAAGTGCCAAAGAATGTGGCGGAAGAGATTTCGGGAGGGAAGAAATAAATCATGTAGCCCTCCTACGCCAAGGCTTCGGCGGGGCGAAGCATGTAACATATAACATGTAGCAAAAATTACGACTTTTTCAAAAGACAACTCCGAGAGGGGTTGTTTTTTGTCTATAATTTTCAAAGGAAGGCAAAAAAATCGGTTGGCGCGATGGGGTGCGAGGGCTTTGGGTGATTTTTAGGAATTGGCCTTAGAAGAAATGACCCCTATTTGACGTCCTGCCTCAGTTTGCTATGGTATAGGCATAAAACAAAAAGCTGGACCATTAAGGAGGGTTGGCTTTTTTGTTTTTAACTTTCTTTGACAATTCGAAAAATCATAGAATCTCTAAATATTTCCATTCACTCAAGTAAAAAGGGGGAAACTTAATGAAAGCAGCGAAAAAAATGCTAAAGCAGTTGGTGGCAAGGGTGTTTGTTCCCGAAACGGGGGATAGACTGGCGGAGGAGTTATGTGGCGAAGAAGGCCCACTTATCGAAAAAGCGTTTATTGGAAGCGTTTCTGAATATCCAGTCAGCGTGTTGGTCGGTTTTCTTCAATTCCTGGAGCGGTTCAGACAAAAAAACAGCTTAATGGTTAATGTCATTGATACTATCGTGCGTTTTCTTGACAGCATCGATCGTGAATTGATCAGGGGACTTGATTTCCACGACAGTATGTATCTTTGTGTTCACCCGGCGCTCAAGAAAGTGCATCTTTTACTGCGGGAAGTCAAACAAAGAGAATCTCTGAATTTTACTCAAGCCAGGGGCGTATTTCTCTACGCAAAAAATGCGGATATAGAGCGCCGACAATCACTCCTGGAACATTTTAGATGCGCCTTTGCGGGATTTGTTGCCGGATTGAAATATTCCGACTTCAGATGTTTGCTGAGAGAGAAAATCTATACGGAAGAGTATCTTCCGATAGTTTTATCTCATGCGGAAGTGCTTCTCATGGATCCTGAATTTTCGCTTGCTAAGCTGAAACACATGGAAGAGAACTATGAAAGTAATCCTGACTGCAAGATGGCTGTACTATTGCCTGTCGTTAAAAAATGCTACGCCATTAGGAACGTATCAGAATTAACGGAGGCACAATCGCTCGCAGAGTTTTTGCTTAGTCCTTACTTGATCGAGGATTCGCTTGAGTCAAGTTTCGTGTGGGAACATTTTTTAGTACTGCTGAAGGCGGAGAATGATCCAACTGAAATTGAAAAAGTTTTTGAAAAGAAAGCGAGTGTTGAAATTCCTGACAACATATTGGATTCGGTTTGCAGTCGCTACATCGCAATTCTTTCTGATGACATAAGAAGCCACAAAGAAGATCTCGCTTGGCTCTGGAAAAGGCTCTGGGGTTGTCCTTTTAACGGGGGACTGCATATTCTTGACAAATATATCAGAGAGACATTGAGGAAAACGAATCCGGAAGTTGCGTGGCAGATTGCGTGTAGTTGTTCTGGCTATAAGGAAATTGAGCCGTATAAGGAGCTGGCGCGACGAAAGTATATTGGGTGGTTTACTCCGCGGATATCAAAAGAGGAGGATGTTCGGATTTTAAATCGCTGGATAGCGATTGGCAAAAAGAAAACCGAAGAAAATGTCCTTACGCGCGTTCGTCAGCTTTGGACACCGCTTTCTTTTGGAGGCCTAAGGGTTGTTTTTGCAGACAAGATCGGCTTATTTGATGAGCGAATTCGACAACTAAAGAAAGAAATGTTAAGGGAAAAGCTTGCTCAATTTCTTGAAACAGTTCATTTGCCCGATGAACTAATCGCTATGTATGGCGATCTGCGGCCACTGCAGCAAGAAGACGATTATCGCTTTGAAAAGGCTTTTGGGCGAGCGTTCGAAGTGATAAGCTCGCAGGATTTAATTGCCTTTGAAAAGAAAAACTTGCAGGTGCCTTACCATTTTCACGGCTATATCGAGCGATGTCTAAGGGCGCCGGTTAAAGCTTGTATTGAGGATAAGAATCTTGGACCAATGGAGCTGGTCGCTCATGCCAAAACCTTGCCCAGTATACTTGGGCATTTAGCGGGGTATCTTTTCGAGGAAGCAAAGGCGAGAATAATGACCATTGCGGACATTTCACAAATCGAAGAATTGTTCAGGGAAAGGTGTACCTTGCGAGATGCAATGGAAGAACGGTATCTTGCTCTTTTACCAGATGCTCTTTTGAATAGCTCTGAGGAAGAGCTGGATTTACGACATCAGAGATGTCCGCCCAAGCTCTATGGAAAATTTATTGAACAATTAATTGCTATCGCAGGATAGCGTAGCCAGAGTTTCTTTTTCTAATCCCAAACGGCGGGAAATGGAAAAGAACTCTGGCCTTTTTCATTTTTAGGGCTTTTTGCTATTGACACAAAACAGCATCTGCGATAAGATTTTAGTGATGAAATAATAAGTAGTTGACTTTTTTATGCTAGACAAGAAATTGAAAGAAGCGTTGGAACTTTTGGGTGGGCGAGCGGTGATCAAAGACCAAGATGAGCACTATATTTTGCTCACTTTGCGGGAGTTTCGCAAAATCCGACAGGAGGGGGTTTCGGGCTTGACAAAGCAGGAATTAGTTGATAAGATAAATAACGATATCGCTAGTTGGAAGTTTTCGCAAGAAGAAGACCAATTGGCCGAGATTGAACTGGAAACTTTGGGTGAGATCAAAAACGATGAGGTGCACTATGAAAGCGTAAACCAGGCATAAAGAGTTATCCACAGTATGAGCACATTTTTTATTTGTCAAAATTAGTTTTTTAGGGTAGAGTAGTATTTGTGTTAAAATTTAATTAAATTTAATAATAACCAAAAATCGCAAAGCTGTTGCGGGAATAGTTTCTTTTCCAAAAGAAGTCTCCAGCACCTATTGCGTAAGTTACCAAACATATGGCAGCAGAAAAATTCGCAAGAACCAAGCCCCATGTTAATGTTGGAACTATCGGTCACGTTGACCATGGAAAAACCACATTGACAGCGGCAATCCTTCACGTGCTCAGTTTTCTTGGACAAGCCAAGGAAAAGAGTATTGATGAAATTGACAAAGCCCCAGAAGAGAGGGAGCGTGGAATTACCATTGCTACTGCTCACTGTGAATATGAATCCCAAAAGAGACATTATGCTCACGTAGACTGCCCGGGACATGCCGACTACATCAAAAATATGATTACCGGTGCTGCTCAGATGGACGGAGCGATTTTAGTTGTGGCTGCGACTGATGGTCCTATGCCTCAGACTCGCGAACACATCCTTTTGGCTAAACAAGTTGGCGTACCAGAAATCGTGGTTTTCCTTAATAAGGTGGATATGGTGGATGACGCCGAACTGATTGATCTCGTGGAAGCCGAAGTGAGAGAACTTTTGACAAAGTATGAATTTGATGGTGATAACGCAGTTGTGATTCGTGGGTCAGCTTTGAAAGCGCTTGAAGCTAAATCAGCCGAAGAAGAGGCTGCAAAGCCAGTAATTGACTTGATTGCTGCCCTTGACACAAAAATTCCTGATCCAGTTCGTGAAATGGACAAACCTTTCCTTTTGCCAATCGAAGATATCTTCACAATCGAAGGCCGGGGAACAGTGGTGACCGGAAGAATTGAGCGAGGCGTGATCAACATCAATGAAGAAGTGGAAATCATCGGACTTCGCCCAACGCAAAAAACAGTGGTGACTGGAATTGAAATGTTCAACAAAACCTTGGATCGTGGCGAATGCGGAGACAACGCTGGAATTTTGATTCGCGGAATCAAGAAAGAAGATGTGGAAAGAGGCCAAGTTTTGGCTAAGCCAGGCTCAATTACACCGCACACTGAGTTCGAATGCGAAGTATATATCCTCACAAAAGAAGAAGGTGGACGACACACTCCATTTTTCAAGGGTTACAAACCGCAATTCTATGTCCGAACAACTGATGTGACTGGTGAAGTTATGCTTCCAGAAGGAACTGAGATGGTTATGCCGGGAGATACTGTTAGCTTCAAAGTGGTTTTGGGCGCGCCAGTGGCGATGGAAGAAGGCATGCGCTTTGCGATCCGCGAAGGTGGACGCACGGTTGGCGCCGGTGTGGCAACTAAGATTATCAAATAGTTTTTTCTTTGCCCAACACTAAATTTCACCAGAAAAACAGCAATTCTATATTCGCATGTCCCCCATTCGTAGCGGGGGTTTGCGAAGCAAATAACGAGAATTTGACGAAACAGATTTCATGTGTTACAGTTCTCAAATGTGAAATTAGTGTTGGATTGTAGAGGAAATTGAGGCAAAAATAAGTTTTATTTAAAAATTCGCATAAATTGATGTCAAAGAACGAAGAAGAGGTAAAATCAAGAATCAGAATCAAGATTAAGGCTTATGATCACAAGATTATTGATCAATCAGCCCGTCAGATTGTCGACACTGCGCAGAGGTCAGGTGCCAGCATTGTGGGACCAGTTCCTTTGCCTACCGAAATTCGCAAATTTACTGTCAACAAGTCCACATTTGTGCACAAAGATGCTCGTGATCAATATGAAATGCGGATCCACAAGCGACTGATTGACATTATGAGCCCAACACCAAAAACAATTGATAGCTTGACCAATTTAGATTTACCAGCAGGAGTGGATATTGAAATCAAGATGTGATTTCCTCTACGAGAATCTCTACGAACTACGAATAAGTACGAATATACGAATGATTTTAGAAAAACTTTCTTAAACTCATTCAAACTTACTGTTTAGGATTAGTATATTCGTAAAAATTCGTAGTTCGTAGAGAAAACTAAATTCGTAATTCGTAGAGAAACTAGTTAAAGTCCGTGCCCGGGTGTCGGTGTCGCCGGATACTAATCTAGCCAAGAAAGAAATTTCTTAACCTTTGAGAAGAGGTTTTCGGCTGGTAGTGGCCGTTTTTTATTTTATTAAAGGTCTGCCCCGCACCAATTCCGAAGATAGATTTTTCCAAGATAAAAATTTTTTCACGGAATCGCCTGCGGCTTAGTTAATAAGAACTATTGAAATTTATATATAGAATTGGTGCGGGATGCTCATAATTGTAGCTTCTCGCTTCGCTCGAAGACAATTATGGCAACAAAATTCATTTTAGGCAAAAAAATCGGGATGACCACGATTTATGATGAAAAAGGCGCATTAAATGTGACTCTTTTGGAGTGTGGTGCGAAAGTGTCTCTTGTTAAGGAAAAAGGTAAGGATAAGGATAGCTACTCGGCGATTCAGTTAGAAATTGCCAAAACGAAAAATAAGACTAAGAAAAAAGAATTTCGCGTGGAAGGTAGCGAGCTAAAAAAGGACGACACTGTTGACGTTTCGATATTTGAACTGAATGAAAAAGTAATCGTTTGCGGAACGAGTAAAGCAAAGGGTTTTCAGGGCGTGGTAAAACGCTATGGATTTGCCGGAAGTTGCGCAACGCATGGTCACAAACATGACCTTCGTGCGCCTGGTTCGATTGGTTCCGGTTTTCCAGAGCATGTCGTGAAAGGAAAGCGCATGGCAGGACGCATGGGCGGAGACCGAGTGACAACTAAGAATTTGAAAGTCGTGTTTATCGATAAGGAGAAAAATATTCTCGGAATCAAAGGTGCGATTCCCGGAATTCCCGGAGGAATCGTGGAAATTAAGGCAGTATAATCTCAAAAAATATGGCAAATATCAAAGTCTATAATCTTGAAGGAAAAGAAATTGAAGAAATGCAAGTCTCCGATTCTGTTTTTGGTTTGCCAAAAAATGATGATTTGGTGCATCAAATTGTGGTGGCGATGGATGCAAATAAGAGACAGGTGCTGGCGGACACAAAAACGAGAGGCGAAAGAGCAGGAAGTGGAATCAAGCCTTGGAAACAAAAGGGAACTGGTCGCGCTCGTGTTGGTTCAAGAAGAACTCCGCTTTGGAAAAAAGGAGGCGTTGTTTTTGGACCAAGCTGTGAGCGAAACTACAAACAAAAGATCAACAAGAAAATGAACCAAAAGGCAATCACCACAGTGCTCAGTGGAAAGCTGAAGGATCAAGAAATTTTTGTGGTTGATAAATTGAGCTTTACTGAAAAGAAAACCAAGGCAGTGGCCAAGATGCTGGCAAATTTCAAAATCAAAGGGAAAACTCTTTTAGCTTTTTCTGACTCCGAAAAAGAGTTCCGCATCGTGAGTCGCAACCTGGCTAAGGTGGAAAATATTCTTACCGGGCAACTGAATGTGCTTGAGATGCTGCGACACAAAAATTTATTTATGAGCAAAGAATCTGTGACATATTTGGAAGAGAAGTATAAACAAGCTGATGCAAAATAATGGAAAATAATATCAATCCCAACCAAGAAAATATTCTCTCGAAAGTCCTTGTCGAGCCGATCGTGACTGAAGCGGCGACAGTTTTGATTGAACAGAATAAATATATTTTCAAAATTTCTCCACGCGCGACCAAATTGCAAGTGAAGATGGCGATTGAGAAAATATATAAAGTCAAAGTGGATAAAGTCAATACGGTCAAAGTTCCCAGAAAAAGACGCACTCGCGGAAGAATTCCCGGATGCAAATCGGGTTATAGCAAGGCGATTGTGACATTGAAAGAGGGAAGCAAGATTGATGTGTTTGAAGGAAAATAATTAATTCGTAAGTTCCCGCCGCGGCGGGATTCGCGAAGCGAATAACATGGCAATTAAGATCTACAAAAAAAATACCGCTGGACGTCGCAATATGTCGGTTGTTAAGGTTGACTATGTTTCAAAAAAGAAACCGGAAAAGGCGCTTTTGGCGAAACAAGGAAAATTAGCCGGACGTTCACATGGAAAAATCTCAGTTCGTCATCAGGGTGGTGGAAATAAGCAAAGATATCGCATTGTGGATTTCTTGCAAGATAAATTTGGTGTGCCGGGACGGGTGGCGGCAATTGAGAAAGATCCAAACAGAAAGGCTTTTATTGCGCTGGTAAATTATGCTGATGGCGAGAAACGCTATATTTTAGCCACAGAAGGAATGCGCGCGGGTCAAGAAGTGCTGTCTGCCGAAAATGCTCCGGTGAAACTAGGCAACCGTGCCAAGGTGAAAAACATTCCGATTGGAACAACTATTTGCAATTTGGAACTATTTCCCGGACGTGGTGGGCAAATCATCCGTAGCGCGGGAAGCAGCGCCAGTCTCACGGCTGTTGACGAAAAGACGGCCCAGATTAAATTGCCTTCTGGGGAGATCAGACTTGTGAGTAATGAATGCTATGCGACAATCGGACAAGCCAGTAATTTTGAAAGCAATTCGATAAATTTAGGAAAAGCGGGCAAGAGCCGTTGGCTCAATATTCGTCCGGCCGTCAGAGGATCCGCCATGAATCCAGTTGATCATCCACACGGAGGAGGCGAGGGTCGCCAAGGAATTGGGCTTAAACATCCGAAAACTCCTTGGGGAAAACCAGCGCTCGGCAAGAAGACCAGAAAGAAGAAGAAATATAGTAATAAGTTTATTATCAAGCGCAGGGTAAAGCGAAAGTAGGCATCCGAAAGCGCGCTACCTGCCTACCGGCAGGCAGGCGAACGCGCCCATCCGAAAAAATAAGTTCGTAGATTCGTATTTAATTCGTAGTTTCGTATCGGTATAAATATATGACTCGAAGTCTGAAAAAAGGTCCTTACGTGGACGAAAGATTAATCAAAAAAGTGCTGGACAAAAAGCCAGGCGACCGAAGCGTCATTAAGACGTGGATTCGCGCTGCGGTTATTTCTCCGGAAATGGTTGGTTTTACTTTCGGCGTCTATAATGGAAAAATATTTATTTCCGTCACACCAACAGAAGAAATGGTAGGACACAGACTGGGGGAATTTTCTCCAACACGCAAATTCACACGGCACGGAGGCAAGATGCAAAAGGAAATGGAAACAGCAGCGAAGCAAAAAGAAGCCGATGCATCGAAAGCGGCGAAGGCTTCGGATACAGCGAAGAAGTAGGCATCCGAAAGCGCGCTACGAACGCGCCCATCCGAATAAAAAATTTCGTAGATTCGTATTTAATTCGTAGTTTCGTATCGGTATAAATAATATGAAAGTCACAGCAGAATTAAACAATTTAAGAATCTCTCCCCGCAAAGTGAAATTGGTCGCTGATTTGATTAAGGGAATGGACGCCTTGGAAGCAGTCAGTCAGTTGGACGTGGCGATTAAAAAGACCAGCGGGTATATGCAAAAACTGCTTTTGAGTGCTATTGCTAACGCGGAGAATAATTTCGGACTTTCCAAAAGCAATTTGTATGTACTGGACGCGGTGGTGGGTGCGGGACCGACGATGAAAAGATGGATGCCAAAAGCTTATGGACGCGCCGGAGAAATTTTGAAACGTACTTCAAAAGTCAAGATCGTTTTGGAAGAAAGAATCGAAGGTAAAGATCGCAAGAGCAAAGATCAGATGGAAAAAGAAAAGGCGGAAAGAATGAAAAAGGCAGCTGACAATCTGAAAAAAGAAGAGAAGAGAAAAGAAGAAGAGAAAAAAGAAGATACCAAAGAAGGTAAGACAGAAAAAGTGACGGATACGAAAGCCAAAAGTGCTGACACAACCAAGAAAGGTGCGATAGAAGGCAAGGGTTGGAAAAATAAGATATTTCACCGGAAGTCAATGTAATGTATGCGAAAGCGCGCTACGAAAGCGCACATCCGAAAAAAAATAAGTTCGTAGATTCGTATTTAATTCGTAGTTTCGTATCGGTAACAAAATTATGGGACACAAAGTAAATCCAGTTGGACTGCGCTTGGGGATCACTCAAGATTGGAAATCCAAATGGTTCAGCAAAAAAGACTATAACAAGAACCTCAAGCAAGATATTGAGATCCGTTTGGAAGTGATGAAAAAATGGAAGAGCGCGTTTATTGCTGAAGTGGAAATTGAAAGATCTCAAGCGGCGGTAAAAATTATCATCAAAACTGCTCGTCCTGGAGTGCTTATCGGTCGTGGAGGTAGCGGAGTGGAAGATATTAAGCATTACATCCAAAACACTTTTTTCAAAAGCAATCGCAAGGGAGATCTGCGAATTGAAATCCAGGAAATTAAGAATTTTGAAGAGAGCGCGATGATTGTGGCACAAAACGTGGCGGAACAATTGGAAAAAAGAATTCCTTTCAGAAGAGCAATGAAGATGATGCTTGAGCAAGCGATGAAAAATTCAACAATCAAGGGAGTGAAGATTGAAATGTCTGGGAGACTCGGTGGAGCGGAAATGTCACGTCGAGAGTGGCTTTCCAAAGGAACGCTACCACTGCACACACTGCGCGCCAATATTGATTTTGCCAGAGCAACAGCCTTTACGACTTATGGAGCAATTGGAGTGAAAGCGTGGTTGTATAAGGGGGAGGTGTTTGATAAAAAATAGTATCCGAAAGCGCGCTACGAAAGCGCACATCCGAAAAAATAATTTCGTAGATTCGTATTTAATTCGTAGTTTCGTATCGGTAAAAAATTATGTTGATGCCAAAGAAAGTAAAACATAGAAAGGTGCAGAGAGGCGGAGCGATCCGTGGCAATGCAATGCGAGGAAACTCAATCAGTTTTGGCAGTTTTGGTTTGAAGGCAGTTAGTGCTAGTCTGGTTTCTTCTCGGCAGATTGAAGCGGCTCGTCGCGCAATGACCCGCTATGTGCAAAGAGGAGGCAAGATTTGGATTAGAATTTTTCCTGATAAACCAATGACCAAAAAAGGCGATGAAACTCCGATGGGCAAAGGAAAGGGAGCCGTCGATCATTTTGTGGCTGTTGTGAAACCGGGAACAGTGATGTTCGAGATGGATGGAGTGAAAAGAGAGATTGCCAAGGAAGCGATGCGCTTGGCGGCCCATAAGTTAAATTTGAAAACTAAGTTTGTGACGAAAGAAGAATAAGCATCCGAAAGCGCGCTACGAACGCGCCCATCCGAAAAGAAATAAGCAGAGATTTTAAAAAGCAAGAATTCGTAGATTCGCATTTGATTCGTAGATTCGAATCGGTAAATATATGAAGATCAAAGAGCTAAAAGAAAAGAATACTAACGAACTCAAGAAACTGTTGGCTGAAAAGGAGGAAGGTATTCGCAAGTTTAGATTTGAGCTGGCGACCAAACAAGTGAAAGGCACAAGACAGATCAGAACTGCCAAGCGTGATGTCGCGAGGATTCTCACTCTAATTGGACAAGTTGATAAGAAAGCATAAAAGCTTAAAGATAATTTTATGGAGAGCCAAAAAGTAGAAAAGAATAAAATCATCACTCGCAAAAAAGGCGTGGTTGTTTCTGATAAGATGGATAAAACGATCGTGGTGGCGGTAGAAACATTGAAAACTCATCCGAAGTACAAGAAAAAATATCGTTCAACCAAGAAATATAAGGCGCATGACGGAGAGAATAAATATAAGATCGGAGATGTTGTTGAAATCGTGCCTTGTAAGCCGATGAGTAAAGATAAAAATTACGTGGTAGTGTAGCATGCGAAAGCGCGCTACGAACGCGCCCATCCGAATAAAAAATTTCGTAGATTCGTATTTAATTCGTAGTTTCGAATCGGTAAATATATGATACAAGCAGAATCAAAATTAAATGTCGCGGATAATAGTGGCGCAAAAGTCATCAAGTGCTTCAAGGTGCTTGGTGGAACAAGAAGAAGGTTTGCTCGGATCGGTGACGTTATCGTGGCAAGCGTAAAATCAGCTGAACCGCGAGGAATGGTGAAAAAAGGCGATAAGGTACGCGCTGTGATCGTGAGACAAAGAAAAGAATTTCGTCGCAAAGACGGATCATATATTCGTTTTGATGAGAATGCCGCTGTGATTGTGGAAGCGAAAGAACCGAAAGGCACACGAATTTTTGGACCGATTGCGAGAGAGATTCGTGATCGTGGTTATGCGAAAATTGCGTCGCTGGCACCAGAGGTACTATAGGCATCAGAAAGCGCGCTACGAACGCGCCCATCCGAATAAGAAATTTCGTGGATTCGTATTTAATTCGTAGTTTCGTATCGGTATAAATTATATGAAGATTAAGAAAAACGATTTAGTTAAAATGCTCGCAGGAAAAGACAGTGGAAAAACTGGAAAGGTTTTGCGTGTTTTCCCGACTGAGAAAAAAGTGGTTGTCGATGGACTGAATATGCTGAAAAAACATAATAAACCAAAAAGAGAGGGCGAAAAAGGTCAAAGAGTGGAAATCCCAAGAATGGTTGATATTTCCAATACGATGCTTGTTTGTCCAAAATGTGGAAAAGCGGCTCGGATCGGCTATAAGACAGAAGGCGATAAGAAAATTCGCGTGTGCAAGAAATGCAAAGCGGAAGTATAAATTTGGATTTAATTTTAAAGATGAATATGTCAAAAATTTACGAAAAATATAAGACCGAAGTAGCAGCTGAGATGAAGAAAAGTCTCAAGCTGAAAAATGATTTGCAAGTGCCAAAGATTGAAAAGGTAGTTGTAAACGTTGGAATCGGAAAATTTATCAAAGACTCTGCGCTCGTTGCTGATATTTTCAATTCTCTAAAAGCGATTACTGGGCAAAAACCGGTGATGACAAAAGCCAAGCAATCGATTGCCGGATTCAAAACGCGAGAAGGATTGGAAATTGGAATTAAGGTGACACTGCGTGGAAAACGAAAATGGGATTTCTTGGAAAAATTAGTCGGCGCTTCAATTCCGCGCATTAGAGACTTTCATGGAATCAAGGTTGGTGCAGTTGATAAGGGCGGAAATCTGAACCTTGGAATTAAAGAGCATTTGATTTTCCCGGAGATTCTGCCAGAACAAGTCAAAACCATTTTTGGAATGCAGGTAAATGTTGTGACGAATGCTAAAAACCAAGAAGAAGGAATGATGCTATTTCGATTGATGGGATTTCCTATTGAAAAAAAGTAGTTATTCGCTTCGCGAACCCGTACTACCTGCCTACCGGCAGGCAGGCGAAAACGGGACATACGAATGATAAAGTTTAAGTAATATAAATAATTTAAGTAAGAGTAAAATGGCTAAATTATCAGTTGAAGTTAGAGCAAAAAAGAAACCGAAGTTTTCCACCCGAATCGTGCGACGTTGTTGGAAGTGTGGGAGAAAACATGGGTATATGCGCAAATTCGATCTCTGCCGCATCTGTTTTCGCGAGCTTGCCAGCACCGGACAATTGCCGGGTGTGAAGCGGTCAAGTTGGTAGAAATTTTTTGCCAGATTAATTTAGAAATATTTAGATAGTTTGATTTAAATTTTGAATTTTAAAGAGTATGTTGGATCCAATCTCAGAAATGTTAACCAAAATTAGGAACGCTCAAATGGCAGGTCACAAGACTGTTACGATTGGCGCTTCTAAATTAAAAATGGCTCTGGCTAAGATTCTGGAAAAAGAAGGTTTCGTTGACGGAGTTGTGAAAGAAAAGCAGAACGATTTTGACGTGATAAAAATTACTTTGAAATACTATACCATTTCCAATACGAATAAAACTCCAGCCATCAAGGGCATCCGTAGAATCAGCAAAGAAGGACAAAGAATCTATGTCAAAAGCAAAGATGTGCGCAGTGTTAAGAATAACTATGGCGTGGCGCTTATTTCTACTTCCAAGGGTGTGATGACTGATCATGACGCAAAAAAAACCGGACTGGGTGGAGAATATATTTGTGAAGTATGGTAATTTGTAATAAGAGAGAAGATTAAACCTATGAGTAAAATCGGAAAAAAATTAATTGCTATTCCTGCTGGCGTTACAGTGACGCTAGAAGGCGAAGTTTTGAAAGCCAAAGGCCCCAAGGGAGAGCTAAATCTTAACGTTCATCCGGAAGCAAAGGTGGAAATTACTGATGGACAAATTGTGGTTAAAAAAGCCAAAGAAGACGGTGGCTCAAATGCAATTTGGGGGCTGACGAGATCACTCGTCAATAATATTATCATTGGCGTGAGTACTGGCTATGAAAAGAAATTGGAACTGCAAGGCGTTGGTTTCCGTATGGCAATTCAAGGCAAAAAGATTGTGATGGCGCTCGGATTTTCTCATCCAGTGGAAGTGGAAATTCCTGACGGAATTGTGGCAAAGCTGGAAGACAATGGAGGACTGCTTATCAGTGGAATCGACAAACAAGCTGTGGGACAATTTGCCGCTAACATCAAGGATCTCAAAAAAGTTGAGCCCTATAAAGGCAAGGGTTTCCGTTATGCCGGCGAGAAAGTAAGACGAAAAGCGGGAAAGAAGGCGGGGACCAAGTAGAACCCCGCAAAATTGCTTCGCAATCGCGGGGCAAGCCTTGATTAGTATGATTATATAATGATAAATTTATGAATACGATTAGCCAAAATAAATTAAGACTGCACCGCAAAAGACGTGTGCGCGCAAAAATTTCTGGCTCTGCCAGCGTGCCACGACTGAATGTTTTTCGTAGTTTGCTTTCGATGAAAGCGCAGGTGATTGATGACATCGTAGGGAAGACAATTGTGGCGGCTGATACGAAAGCGGCAAAAGTGAAGAATGATGTGGCTGGCGCAAAGGCTGTCGGAGTGCTTATTGCTAAAAAATGCGCCGAGCAAAAAATTACAAAAGTGGTTTTTGACCGAGCAGGATATCGCTATCATGGAAAGGTGAAGGCTTTAGCGGAAGGAGCGAGAGAAGGTGGGTTGGTGTTCTAAGTGGAGGCTTTACGAATTACGAATCGAGTACGAATATACTAATATGAATTAAATTTAGATTTTCATTAAACTAGAGTTTCTGCATTTTATTCGTATATTAGTATTCGATTCGTAATTAGTAAAGACTGCGTAATTCGTAAAGAAATAATTCATAGTTTGTAACAATATGGCTAAAGGCGACCGACGATTTAAGGGAAAAAAAGAAAAGCCGGAGTTTGAACAAAAACTGCTGGACTTGGCTCGTGTTACCCGCGTGGTGAAAGGCGGACGGCGTTTTCGTTTTCGCGCAACACTGGTGATCGGGAACCGCAAGGGCAAGGTTGGTGTGGGTGTCGGCAAGGGATCTGATGTGACGGATGCCATTGGCAAAGCTTTTGATGATGCGAAGAAAAATATGATTACAGTGGCCATTAAAAATAACACAATTGCACACGCCGTGGAGCACAAAAAGGGTAGCGCAAAAGTTATTTTGAAACCAGCCAAAGAAGGACGAAGTATCGTGGCTGGTGGAGCAGTGCGCGCCGTGGTTGATTTTGCCGGAATTCGCGATATTGTTTCAAAATCTTTGGGAACAGCCAATAAGCTGAACGTGGCGAGAGCGACAGTAGAAGCCTTAGGAATGCTTAGTGCGTCAAAGACAAGAAAAGAGAGAATTGCGAAAGTCTAAGTCTGTCATCCTCGCGGATGCGGTGATCCAGTGGAAAGATTCTATTAAAAAGGTTAATCTAAATAGTAAGCCAATCTAGTTAAAGTTCATTTTTACACTAGATTCCCGCCTACGCGGGAATGACAAGGGATATTATTACAATTTTATGTTAAGACAAGACTTACAAATGAGCCAGCCGAGGAAGAAGAAAAAGAATCTCGGACGCGGAGGCAAAAAGGGAACTTATTCCGGCAAGGGAAATAAAGGACAAAAAGCGCGTTCTGGTGCGCATGTTGATCCTTTGTTTGAAGGTGGACGCTCAACGCTCATCGACCACATGAAGAAAAAGCGTGGATTCACTTCGCGAACAAAAAAACGCAGCATCGTGCAGATTGCCGACATTGAGAAAAATTTTGAAAATGGTGCTATAATCAGCGTAGAGTCTTTGGTGAATATGAAACTCGTCGCGCGAAAAAATATTCCTCTCGGAATCAAAGTGCTTGGTAATGCAAAACTGACCAAAAAATTTATCTTTGAAAAAGAAGTCTTTATCAGCGAAACAGTCAAGAAAGCGGTTGTGGCTGCGGGTGGTGAAATGAAGGTTGCGGAAAAAGTTGAGGAAAAGGCGTAGACTATTTTCAGCGTCGGTTCAGTGTCTCCCGACCTGAACCATTCAGTTCTTGTCCAGACTCTGGGTGATTATAAAGCTTACCAATTTAAAGTTAGCTGATTAGAAATAAAAGGTTCAATTCGGGAGAATTGAACCGACGAGAGTTTGTAAAATATAACGAAACGGGTTGTAAACCCGTTCCTGCAGAGGCAGGTTTTTCTTTAAAAATTCAAGTATAAAAAATTAGAATTGGGCGAATTAAATTGGTGAAAAAAGGAGGTGATATCATTGGACATCAGCATCGTTGCAGAAAAGGAAAAGAGGATAGAAATTTTTTTTGAATCAGAAGAAGATCTGAGTTCATTTTTAGGACAAATGGGGCCTGTTCTAAGCATAACTCCAACAAAGGGAAAATCAATTCTCCGTGATAAGCTTGTTCCTTCGTTAACTTTTTATATCGAGAGGAGATGATGCCTAACTCCTTGTATCTGGCTGGGATAAAAAATTAGAATTGGGCGAAAAGGAGGGCGTATGAATTTATCGGAGATAAAAGAAAAAATCGAAGCCGTTGATATCGCTTTGCTTTTATTAGCGGGAGTGACAAAAAGGGAGAATTTTTTTGTGGGAGTGGCAGTGGTAGGTGTTATTGAAAATGATATAGCTCCTGCGATTAAACAGCTCAGAGGATATCGGGAGTATCTCGAACAGGCGAGGGAAACTTTGCGGGAGGAGGAGAGGCTGAAGCAGTCGAGGGAATGAGAATTGCTCTTTAAACTTTATTCGAGGGAATGCCCAATCCCTCGAACCCAATTCTAATTTTTTATAAAGTTTTCCTGCAAAAATAGATTAAAGACTGGATTCCCGCCTGCGCGGGAATGACACAAAAAACTATGCTAGCAAAAATCACTCAAATCTTTCGGATTAAAGAACTAAGGAACAAGATATTTTTTATCTTGGCGCTTTTGGTTGTGTTTCGCTTGGTGGCCAATATTCCAATTCCGGGCGTCGATCAGGACAGACTCAAGATGTTTTTTGAGAGCAATCAACTATTTGGACTTCTGAACCTTTTTTCCGGTCGCGGGCTATCAAGCATTTCACTTGTGATGCTTGGTGTTGGGCCATATATTACCGCTTCGATTATTATGCAGTTGCTCACCATGATTGTGCCGTCACTCGAGAAAATCTATAAAGAAGAAGGCGAGGCAGGACGACAAAAATTCAATCAATGGACCCGTTGGGCAACTGTTCCTCTCGCTGCGATGCAGACTTTTGGGATGATTGCGCTTTTCCGTTCGCAGGGGATTATTGCCGCGACTGGAGCGACGAGTGTGATTTCAATGATGGTGATTGCGACGGCCGGAACGATATTTTTGATGTGGCTGGGCGAACTGATTACGGAAAAAGGTGTGGGCAATGGCGTGTCGCTGATCATCTTTGCCGGAATTGTTTCGGGAATCCCTTCGACTGTGGCGAAAACTTATGCGACAGCGGACTCATCGCAAATTTTTACCTATTTGATTTTGGGTGTGATTTTAATCGCGGCGATTGCGGCGGTGGTGTTTATGACTGAAGGTCAGCGCAATATGCCGGTTTCCTATGCCAAAAGAATCAAGGGCAACAAAATGTATGGCGGAACCTCGACGCATTTGCCACTGCGTATCAATCAAGCTGGTGTGATTCCAATTATCTTTGCCCTTTCTATTATGCTTTTTCCAGGAATGATTGCCAACTTCCTCACCAAAAGTCCCAATGTGATGCTGGCCAATATTGCAGTCAAGGTGAGCGCGCTGTTTTCTCCGAGTAATTGGTTTTATTGGATGTTCTATTTCATTCTCGTAGTGGCTTTTACCTATTTTTACACCGCGGTTGTGTTTGATCCGAACAAAATTGCCGAAAGTTTGCAAAAACAAGGCGGGTACATCCTGGGCATCCGTCCAGGCAAAAATACGGCCGATTATCTCTATCGCATTATGAATCGCATCACCCTTTCCGGCGCGGTCTTCTTGGGGCTTATCGCAATTCTGCCATTCTTTGTGCAGAGCTTTACCAGTATCGGTTCCGTTTCCATCGGTGGAACAGGACTACTCATCGTTGTTTCGGTGGTGATTGAAACAATCAAGCAAGTGCAAGGGCAACTGGCGATGCGGGATTATGAGGGATTCTAAATGCCTCGCTATGCTCGAATTTTCAATTTGAAATTTAAAATTTGAAATGAATTTTAAACGACAAAATTTAGAATTTAGTAATTGAAATTTGATTTTAAATTTCTAATTTAAAATTTCAAATTTTGGAAAAAGTCATCTCAAAAAAAGAGGGTGGTTGAATAAATAAGGCTTGTAAAATATGAACATAGTTATTCTCGGTCCCCAAGGCTCAGGCAAGGGGACGCAGGCAAAACTTTTGGCGGAAAAATTTAATCTTGATCATTTTGATACGGGTAAAGCTTTGCGTCAGGTGGCGCTACTGGATACTCCGCTTGGTCGTGAAGTGCATGAGATTATTATGGTGAAAAAAGAGTTGGTTCCCAGTCGATTGCTTCGGGAAGTTTTGCACATTCGCCTCAATGATCTTGGGCGCGAGCAAGGGATTGTTTTTGACGGCGTACCAAGAAATGTTGAGCAGGCAGGATATTTCGAGGAAGCACTGCAAGAATTTGGCCGAAAAGTTGACCGAGTGATTTTTGTGGATATTTCAAAGGAGGAATCGCTAAAAAGAATCGGCAAAAGATTTTCTTGCGAAGATTGCAAAGAAGCGGTAATCTTGAAGGAAGGTGAGGCGGAGGTTTGTGTCAAATGCGGGGGTAGATTAGCTCAAAGAGCGGATGACACGAAGGAAGGCATTGAAAAAAGACTCTCAATTTTCAGGGAAGAAACGATGCCAGTGATTGAATATTTTGAAAAAAAGAATTTGGTTTCACGGATTGATGGGGCGCAGAGCATAGAAAAAGTTTTTGGGGATGTTTTGGTGAGCCTTGGGGATATTGCTTAGTTGGGTATCTTTACTAATTACGAATCAAGTACGAATATACTAATGTGAATTAAATTTAGATTATCATTAAAGCAGGAGTGCTGTGTTTTTATTCGTATATTAGTATTCGATTCGTAATTAGTAAAGTAAGGCAGGATTTGTAATTTGTAGTGTATGATTATCATCAAATCAAAAAAAGAAATAGAACTGATGCGGGAAGGTGGACAGCTTCTGGGTCAAATTATGGAGCGCTTAGGCGAGATAATTGTGCCTGGGCAAAATACTCTTGAGATTAACAAGCTGGCGAGAAAGCTTGTTTTTGATATGGGAGGAACGCCGATTTTCGAAGGCTATGGTGAGCCAAAAAATCCTTACCCGGCGGCGGTTTGTGCTTCACTTAATAATGAAATTGTGCACGGTATTCCCAATAAAGACAGGATTATTCGTGAAGGAGATTTGGTGAAGATTGATATCGGAATGAAATACAAAGGGATGATTACTGATATGGCGCGGACATTTCCCGCTGGTAAGATTTCAAGTGAGGCGCAGAAATTATTGGATACGACAAAAAGATGTTTGGACGAAGGGATAAAAACAATCCAAGTCGGAGCAAAATTGAGTGATTATGGCAAAGCGGTTGAGAGTTGTGCTAAGGCGCAGGGGTTTTCGGTTGTGCGCGACCTGGTGGGACACGGCGTGGGCAAGGAATTGCATGAAGATCCGCAAATTCCCAATTACGCTTCCGGGATGCGGGAAATTATTTTGCAAGAAGGTATGACGCTGGCGCTTGAGCCGATGATCAATGCCGGAACGCATTATGTGAAAGTGCTTCAAGATGGTTGGACATATGCGACGAAAGACGGAAAACTCAGCGCGCATTTTGAGGATACAGTTGTGGTGACGAAGAGTGGGGTGGAAATACTAACGAGAATTTGAAATTTGAAATTGTGTGTAAGGATTTATTTATGCCAAAAGATCCAACCAAAACAAAATATTTTCTCGGCGTCGATTATGGTGAGTCGAAGATAGGTCTCGCGATTGCGGATAGCGAAACGCGGATTGCTTTTGTCTATGGCACAATCAAAAATGACAAAGAATTGCTCCAAAATATTTTAGCGATCATAAAAAAAGAGAGCATTGGGACTGTGGTGATTGGCGTGCCCAAAAGAATGGGGGATAAAAAAATAATTTATGCTGGAGAGAAGTTGGGCAAGAGTCTCGAAGAAAATGGAATTAACATTACCTATCAAGACGAAATATATTCGACCAAAATTGCTCGGGAGAATTTGAAAGAAAAAGAGCTTCGGGACATTAATCGTTTCGACGACGCCGAAGCGGCGCGGATAATTTTGGATAGCTTTTTGCAAAAAAAGGCTTTGTAGGGTATATTAGGTGTATATGCGAGAATTACTCATCGAAAAATTACGAAACGTTTTTGGCCGGGTTTTCCCGGATTTTTCGCTTTCCAACACGGAAATTGAAATTAACTATCCGCCGGAAGAGTTTGGAGATTATTCGACTAATTTAGCGCTCAAGGTGGCAAAAGAGCTCAAGAAAAATCCGCGCGAAATTGCGGAGCTCGTGAAAAGTGAGCTGGAGAAAGAGGACGTAAAAGATAAAATATTTTCCCAAATTGAAGTGGCCGGCGCGGGTTTTTTGAATTTTAGTCTTTCAGCCGGGGCGCGCGGAAGTGAAATTGAAAAAATCAATTCTGTTGGCGAGCATTATGGTGATAGTAAAATTGGAAAAGGCAAAAAAATTCACCTGGATTTTGTCAGTGCCAATCCGACCGGGCCGATTCATCTAGGTAATGGTCGTGGCGGTCCGCTTGGGGACACACTGGCTAATATTCTCATAAAAAATGATTTTTCCGTTTGGCGGGAATTTTATGTTAATGATTTTGGTAATCAAATCAGAATTTTGGGGCACTCAATCTTGAAAGACGACGAGGCGCAGTATCGGGGAAAATATATTGATGATTTAGCGAAAAAGAACACAGAACCAGATCCCTTTTTAGTCGGGCAAATGGCAACGGAAACAATTTTGGATCAGATGATTCGACCAGCGATGGAATCTCTCGGAATATTTTTCAATGATTATTTTCGCGAAAGTTCACTGCATAAAAATGGGGAAGTGGAAAAGGCCTTTGAGGAGCTAAAAAAGAAAGATTTGCTCTATGAAAAAGACGGCGCTTTGTGGTTTCGCGCGGAAAAATTCGGCGATGAAAAAGATCGCGTGGTGAAAAAAACAACCGGCGAGATTACTTATTTCGGCGGAGACGTTGCCTATCATTTGAATAAACTGCAAAAGCGAAAATTTGATTTGGCGATTGACATTTGGGGCGCCGATCATCACGGGGATGTCGCGCGGGTGCAGGGCGTTATGGATGCGCTGGGTTATCCTGGAAAAGTGAAAGTACTGCTCACACAAAATCTGACCGTGCTCAAAAATGGCGAAGAATTCAAAATGTCTAAACGCAAGGGGCAATACATCTGCCTTGAAGATCTGATTGATGAAGTGGGGAAAGACGCTGTGCGGTTTATTTTTCTGGCCTACTCGGCCAATTCGCCGATGATTTTTGATATTGACTTGGCACGCGAAAAATCGAACAAAAATCCAGTTTATTATGTTCAGTATGCTTATGCCAGGATGGCAGGAATTTTGCGAAAAACGGAAAAAGAAGCGGAAGGTAAGGCGGATTTTTCACTGCTGACAAATGAAAAAGAAATTGAACTTGCGAGGCATTTGATGCGTTTTCCCGATTTAATTTTGGAAATTGCCGAGAACTACGAAGTGCATCGAATCACGCATTATGCCATTAAACTGGCGGATAAATTTCATAGCTTCTATCACACTTCACGTATTTTAGACGAAGAAAAAGCGCTTGCCTCGGCAAGAAGAGAATTGGTCAGCGCGACCAAAGTGGTTTTGGGCGAGACTTTGCGCTTGGTGGGAATCGGTGCACCAGATAAGATGTAGTTTGAGGCTTAATATTCAAATAAAAAACAAACCCTTCCTGTCATTCTGAGCGTAGCGCAGCGGAGTCGAAGAATCTACTATGGGTTATTGTAAGCTTTGCTATATTGTAAAAAACTTGAGGTAATGGATGGCAGATCCTTCGGCTTCGTCCGAGTACGGACTTCGCTCAGGATGACAATTTAAATTTAAATCCAAGGTCCTACCTATGTCAATCTTAAAAAACTTGCTAACTGACTTAGAAAAATTGAAAAATCCCGCAAAGGCGAAAGTTTTGGCGGGATTTTTCAAAACGGACAAGGGTGAATATGGCGAGGGGGATGTGTTTTGGGGGATTACTGTTCCCAAGCAGAGAATTGTTGTGCGAAAATATTTTCAGCAAATTAGCTTTGAAGATCTACAGTATTTACTAAGACAAAATGTCCACGAGTTGCGTTTTTCGGCCGTAGCTACATTAGTTCTGAAATATCAAAAAGGCGACCTGAAGGAAAAAGAGCGTGTGGCGAAATTTTATCTGCGCAATTCAAAAGGCATCAATAATTGGGACCTGGTGGATTTGTCGGCGCCGCAAATTTTGGGCGATTATTTTTTTGCTAAAGACAAAACTATTTTGTATAAATTAGCCAAATCAAAAAATTTATGGGAAAGGCGTATTGCGGTGCTGGCGACATTTTGGTTTATTAAGAACAAGGATTTTAGCGATTCCTTAAAAATTGCCGAGATGTTGCTTTTTGACAAGCATGACTTAATTCACAAAGCGGTTGGCTGGATGCTGCGAGAAATTGGGAAGCGGGACAAAAAAGTTGAGACAAAATTTTTGGATAAATTCGCCAAAAAAATGCCCCGGACCGCTTTGCGTTACGCGATTGAAAAATTTTCCAAAGAGGAACGGGAAAAATATTTGAAAATGTGCTAGAATAGGAGCATCCCCCACCACTTTTTTACTTTTATTTTATATCCAAGGTGGGTATCGTAGCGTTTAGTAAAAATTGTAAAATAATTTAATTAAAACATGCCCCAATTGCGCCATAGGCGTGAGTAAAAAAGTGGTGGGGGATAAACAAAATGGAAACACAAAATAATTTGGAAAACGAAACTGCTCCAGTTGAGATAAAAAAGGATCATCGGATAAGGATAATCTTGCCAGCTTTGGCGGTTTTATTTTTCGTTCTTTTAATTGCGCAAAACTATTTCTACGCGAAAAACGGTGGATGGCTAAAAAAACCTAATTTTGCAAATAATTCAAGCGGGCAAGACATTACGCTTACGCAAAAACTGCAAAACGAATCTAAGATTAAGAAATTTTCCAACTATCAAGAGTTGCAAGATTTTGTGGAAAATAATTCTCCTAGTAACAATTTCGGCAGAATGACACTTGATAGCGCGGTAGGTAATGCCGCTATGCCGATGGCAGAAAAAGGCGCCGGGTCTGCGGCGGGGATGGGCGGAGCCGATTATTCCCAGACAAATGTTCAGGTGGCAGGAGTGGATGAGGCGGATTTGGTGAAAACAGATGGGGAATATATCTATTCCGTGGCGGATAAAACCTTGTTTATCACGCGGGCTAATCCTGTGGACAACGCTAGCGTGGAAGCAAAAATTGAATTCAAATCAACCCCGCAAAGTATCTATCTTAAAGGCAATCGCCTGGTGATTTTCGGCGGAGATCAAGAAATTTTCGGGCTGGACTCCTATCATCAGTTTAAGCGTAAATCGCCCTATTCTTTTTTCAAAGTTTTTGATATCACAGACAAGAAAAATCCCAAACAGATCAGGGACCTGGATTTTGAAGGCAGCTACTTGAATTCGAGAATGATTGGTAACTATGTCTATTTCCTCACTTCGACCTACACGCAATATTACGAGGGAGAAATGCCTGTGCCGAGAATTTTGAATGGCGGAAAAGAAATCTATGCCAGCACGGATTTGGCCAAATGTCCCAATTGTCCACCAGTCTATTATTTCGATATGCCCTATGAATCGATGAATATGGTGAATGTGGCGGCAATCAACATCGATGATGAAACGGAAAACTTGACCAATCAGGTTTATCTGCTATCCGGCGAGCAAAATTTTTATGCTTCGCAAAATAATTTGTATATCACTTACACTAAACACTTGAGCGAGTATGATCTGTTTATGGGCGTAGCGAAAGACCTACTTTTCTCTCGCCTTAGTGAAAAAGATCAGGCGCGGATTTCCAAAATTGAGGCAGTGGATAATTCCATTCTCAGTGAACAGGAGAAAATGAGTAAAATTAGCGTCGTTATCGAGCACTACATAGATTCGCTTTCGGACGATGAAGGCAAGAAAGCGGAAAAAGAATTGTCGGATGAAATGCAAAAAAAATACACGGACATTTCCAAGGAGCTGGAAAAAACAGTGATTCATAAAATTGCCATCAATGGAAACAAACTTGAATACCAGAATTTCGGAGAAGTGACTGGTGCGGTGCTCAATCAGTTTTCGATGGATGAAGATGCGGTGGGTAACTTCCGGATTGCGACGACCAAAAATCAAGATTTTTCCCCGCTCTATTTTTTCAATAATTTTGGAATCAGTGGAACGGAAAAAATAGTAGCGAATGGAGGTCAAGGAATAGATACTACTCAAAACCAATCTTACAGTAACCTCTATGTGCTGGATAATAACTTGAAAGTGATTGGGGCAGTGGAAGATCTGGCGAAAGGCGAACGCATTTATTCAGCCAGATTTATGCAAAATCGGGCTTACCTTGTGACCTACAAACAAACCGATCCGCTATTTGTGATTGATCTCCGTGACGCCAGAAATCCCAAGGTTTTGGGCGAACTCAAGGTGCCAGGATTTTCGAGTTATTTGCATCCCTATGATGACACAACGCTCATTGGTCTGGGAAAGGAGACGACAGAAAGTACCTCTGGCGCGGTATCAACCGGAGGACTTAAACTCTCGCTATTTGATGTGAGTGATGTGGCCAACCCGAAAGAGATTGATAAATATGATTTGGGTTCGGCGGGTAGCGATTCTTTAGCTCTCAATGAGCACAAGGCCTTCCTTTTCTCGCGTGAGAAAAATTTATTAGTGATTCCTGTAACCTTGACGGATAGCGTAATTAGGACATCAGCGCCTTGGCAGGAAATATTTAATGGCGTGGCGGTTTTTAATATTGATAAAAATGGCTTTAAATTAAAAGGAAAAATCAGTCAAGATATCAAAAACAATTCGACTTCTGGCTATTATGATTATTATAGCAATGGCCTAAAGCGAGCGTTGTATATTGGAGACAATCTTTACACCGTTTCAAATCAATATTTACAAATTAATAAATTGGATAATTTAGATCTTGTGAAAAGAATTTCGCTCAAGGGTGAGGAGGATTTTCGGGTGGTTGTGCCAACCCAAACTCCAACTCCAATGCCAATGCCAACCGCGGGCACTGCGAGCAACACTTCAATTTTTGGTGGTTCACCAGCAGAATAATACTGGCGGGACAGCCAGATGGCCATTTCGCTCTTTTGAGCTTTTTGTGCTACAATGAAAAAAGTAGATAAGCATTAACTTTAAACAAAAGAAATGGAACAAAAACCTTTTATATCGGTTATTATCCCCACCTATAACGAAGCGGTGAAAGAAAAAGACATGGAGGATCATTTAAATTCCATCAAGGCATATTTTGAAAAAATAGGCAGGAGCTACGAAGTCATCATCGCGCTAGACGGTCCGACTGACAATACTCCGGATCTGGTTGAAGAGAAGATTAAGGATAAGCCTAATTTTAAAGTACTTCATCGAAAAGAGAACAGGGGCAAGGGCTACACTATTCGAGAAGGTTTTGCAGCGGCGCGAGGAGAGTGGCAACTCTGGACTGATATGGATGGGGCAACACCGATCAGCAATCTGGATAATTTCATTCCAAAATTCAGCGAAGCGGATATTGTGATCGGTTCGAGAGATTTGAAAAATTCTAACATTCAAAAGCATCAGCCAAAATGGAAGGAGCTTTTGGGAGATGGCGGAAATTTTTTGATCCAGTTCATGATGGGACTCCGGGGGATCTACGATACGCAATGTGGCTTCAAAGCTTTCAAGGAAGAGTTCGTGAAGGAGGTTTTTCCTCGAACGAAAGTTGACCGCTGGGGGATCGATTTTGAAATTCTAATGATAGCAAAAAAACTGAATTATAAGATCATTGAAGTACCGGTGATTTGGTTGGATATGGGGTATAGCCTGGTCGGCATTAAGGGTTATCTCATTACTCTGCGAGAATTATTTAAAGTCTGGTGGAATAATCTGAGAGGGGTGTATCAACTCAAAAAGAAAATGAGTGAGATCAAAGGAGAAAAATAAAAAGTTTCCAAAATAAAATAAGTGGAAAAAGAAAAAAACAAAACAAAACCAACAGAGTTGCGCCAAGACTTGATCACCGGGGATTGGGTGGTTGTTTCGACTGTCCGCGCGAAAAGGCCGGATGAATTTGCTAAAAAAGAAACAGAGGAGGAGCATCAAATCGTTGCTCCGGATTGTCTTTTTTGTGATCCGATAGCCTCGGGACAAGAAAAAGATGTTCTTCTTTATGGCACGGGCGATGACGATTGGAGTCTGCGTGTTTTTCCCAACAAATATCCGGCGTTTTCTCGACCGACCGGCGGGCAAATCACGCACAAAGAAGAAGGGCCATATTTTTGGATGGATAGTATTGGATATCACGAACTGATTGTGACGAGAGATCATAGCAAGCACATCGGGAGAATGGATCCGATTATGGTAGCGGAAGTGCTGGATGCCTACCAGTCGCGCTATATTGATTTGATGAATAAAAAATCCGTGAATTACATCGACATTTTTCACAATCACGGAAAAAATGCCGGGGCATCAATCCCACATCCACATTCGCAACTGATGGCCATTCCTGTGGTTTCTCCCTATGTTCAGTCGGAATTGGACGGCGCGGAAAAATATCATCGGATGAATAAGCACTGCGTCTATTGCGCGATGTTGGAATGGGAAAAAGAAGCGCAGAAAAGGATTGTATTTGAAAATGATGAATTTGTGGTATTTTGTCCCTTTGCCTCGCGCGCTAATTTTGAAATGTGGCTGATGCCAAAAAAACACAAACCATATTTTGAAAGAATGACGGACGACGAAAAAATAGCGGGAGGAGAAGCTTTGCAGTCGGCAATTGCCAAATTGGACAAAGGGCTCAATAATCCTGATTTTAATTTTTATCTGCACACTTCGCCCTGTGACGGAAAGGATTATCCGCATTATCATTGGCACATTGAGATACTTCCTAAGCTGAACATTTGGGCAGGATTTGAGATATCGACTGGAATCGAAATCATCACTATTACTCCGGAAGATGCGGCAGAGTATTTGAGGGAGATTTGAAAAATAAATAGTTTTTAAAAAACCAAGAAACAAGAAACAAGAAACAAATAATTCCCAAATTACAATAATTCAATATCCAAAAGTTTAATTATTGTAAGTTGATGATTGTGATTTGTTTGTATCTTGTATCTTGGCGCTTGGTAATTAATTTTGCTGTATGCACGAAATGATTATTGGCTGGTTTACCGGCTTTCCAAAAGAACTGGCAATATTTTTAATCTCGGCTATTCCGGTCACTGAACTCCGTGCGGCGTTGCCACTGGCGTACAGTGTCTATGGGATGAGTGCTTTTTGGTCTTGGTTCTATTCCGTTGCCGGCACTTTTTTCACGATGGTGATTATCGTATTTTTGATTGAGCCGATCGCGAAATTATTATCACATTACATTAGATTGTTTGAAAATTTTTTTGAGTGGTTATTTTCTCATACGCGAGAGAAAGCAGGTGGAAAAATGGAAAAGTATGGCGTCTGGGCGATTTTTATCCTGGCGGCCACGCCAATTCCGCTTGTGGGCGGAATGACGGGAGCCCTAGCCGCGTTTATTTTTAATGTTCCATTGAAAAAATCTTTGCCACTTCTTCTGTTTGGCACGATGGTTTCGGGATGGATTGTTTTAGGTATAACCGTTTATTTTAACTAATATGAAAAAAATTATAATTGGAAACTTAAAGATGAATTTACTTTCTCCATCAGAAAGAGAGCAATATTTGAAAACGTTTAGCAAGGAATTAGTTGGCAAAAAACTGGCTAATGCGGAGATTGTGCTTTGTCCGCCGGCAATCCATTTGGAAAATTTTGAAAAAGTTTTGCGCAAAAAAGTATCTTTCGGTGGACAGAATTGCTTTTGGGAAGAAAAAGGCTCCTATACGGGAGAAATTTCACCTTTGATGCTCAAGAATTTCGGTTGTGAGTATGTGATTATTGGGCACAGTGAACGACGCAAATATTTCGAAGAAAATGATCAATCGATCAATCAAAAAATCCTCGCTAGTCTCAAAAGTGGGCTAAGTCCAATAATCTGTGTTGGTGAAACGAAGGAAGAAAGGCGATCAGGCGAAACGATGCGCGTCATCACCAGGCAAGTTAAAGAAGCCTTCTTGGGAGTTACTGCGGGAAAATTGGAAAAAATAGTGGTGGCCTATGAGCCGATTTGGTCAGTGGGGTCGGATAGTATTCCAACAGCCAATGAAACAATGGAAGCAAAAGTGCTCATCCAAAAAATACTTTCCCAAAGTTTTCCCAAAAAATATGTCGAGAAAATGCGCATAATCTATGGTGGATCGGTCAGTATGAAAACAGTAAAACTTGCCTGCGTAGATAGCGGGATGGAAGGAGCGCTGATTGGGAGAGAATCGCTAGTGCCAAGAGAATTTATCAAAATTGCCAGCCTGATGGGTTAGTAGATAACAGATTCTTGAAGATAATTTCTAATTATCAATTTCTAATTTCTAAACAATTTCCAATGAGCTAATTTCTCGATTCTTTAAATTAAGACATTGTTTGAAAATTGAAAATTATAAATTGAAAATTTATTTTATATGATTACATCAGTCAAAGAAATTCTAACCAAAGCCAAGGAAGGTGGGTATGCCGTGGGAGCGTTTAACACGGTAAATTTGGAAACAACGCGGGCAATTGTGGAAGCGGCTCAGGAAATGCGTTCGCCGGTGATTATTCAAGTGACGGAAAAAACGATGGAATATTCCGGCGGGAGACTGATCTATAACTTGGTGAAAAACGACGCGGAGTTTTATGCGCCGGAGATTCCAGTCGGAATTCATCTCGATCATGGACATAGTCTTGAGATAATTCAGCGGGCTGTCGCCATTGGTTTTACCTCTGTGATGTATGACGGATCGCGCAAGAGCTTTGCGGATAACATGGAGATTACCAAAAAAGTGGTGGAATTTTGTCATGAAAAAGGCGTTGATGTTCAAGGAGAATTGGGTAACGTCCCGTACCTCGGAGAAGCACAGATGGGAGACATTGATTGGGACAAATATATGACTGATCCCACTAGAGCCAAGACTTTTGTTGAGGAAACAGGAATTGATGCTCTCGCTGTGGCGATTGGTAACGCGCACGGATTTCTCAAAGAAAGAGCTCAGCCGGACTTTGAGCGAATGGCGTTAATCAATAAAAATTGCGCCCTTCCTTTCGTGCTTCATGGCGCATCAGATTGGGAAAATGGACGGGTAGTGGATGCGATTAAAAATGGTGTCAGTTGTTTCAATGTGGACACGGCAATTCGCATCGCTTTTGTGAATAATTTGATTAATTCAGTTGGTAGTCAAGGCGAATTGGGATTTGACTTGCGAAAACTTTTGGGCGGAGCGCGCGACGCGGTCAAAGAAACTGTAAAAGCCAAGATTAAAATATTTGGCAGTGTTGGGAAAGCTTGCGCGGAAGAAAAGGTGTGTGATATAGCATAAGGCAAGAAACAAGAAACAAGAAACAAGGGGATATAATAGTGAGGTAAAGAAACTGAAGTCGTGTGGCTTCAGTTTTTGTTTTTTACGTGGTATAATGGCTGTATGCAAAAAAGCTCGACGACATCAAAAATTCTGCTAGACTTCGATCCGGAAGCAGCAAATTTACTTCCCGCACTGAAAAAAATCAATGTTGCTTTTAGGTATATTTCAGAAGTAGACGCGGAAAAAGTCGCTGAATATTTTGAGTTGCCGTTGGCCAAGGTCTATGAAACGGCCAGTTTTTATGATTTACTCGAGACGAAAAAACCGGCGATTTTGGAAATTGAAGTTTGCTCGGGAGGAGATTGCACGCTGGGCGAATCAGCCGGAATTATCAAAGAAATTGAAAATCGCTATCGAATTAAAACTGGAGATGAGTTCAATCCAAAAGTGCGTCTGAAAAAAATCAGTTGCCTTGGACGATGCTCCGAAGGGCCGATAATGATTGTAAACGGAAAGGTCTACGAAAAAATGACGGCGAGCGGGGTGCACAAAATTCTTGGGGAATGGGGATAGACATAATTTCTAATTTTCAATTTCTAATTTCTAAACAATTTCTAATTTTCCAATGACAAAATTTTGAAATTGAATTATTGAAAATTGTTTGAAAATTTAAAATTAGAAATTGAAAATTCAATGCGTAATCCAAAAATCATCACCGAACATTGGGGCAAAATTGATCCGCTTAAAATCGAGGATTATTTAAACGTCGGCGGTTATGCCGCGCTTAAAAAATTTATTGCAAAAATGGATCCGCAAAAAGCCTTGGATGAGGTTAAGATTTCAGGATTATCCGGCAAAGGCGGCGCGGGATTTTTGACTGGGGCGAAATGGGAAATTGTTGCCAAGCAGAAGGGCGAGAAATATTTTATTTGTAATCTAGATGAGTCGGAGCCGGGGACATATAAGGATCGCTTGATTGCGGAAAATAATCCGCAGATATTACTAGAGGGGATAATTTTGGCTGCCCTTACGGTGGGAGCGAAAAAAAGCTATATCTACCTCAATGGCAATTTTGAAAAAGCGAGAGAAATTTTGGAGCGAGCAATTGAACAAGCGAAAGAAAATAAATTTTTAGGATCTAAGATTTTAGGTTCGAAATATTTGCTGGAGATTGAAATTTTTTCTGGCGCGGGAGCCTATATCTGCGGAGAAGAAACGGCGCTGATTAACTCGATCGAAGGCAATCGGGGTGAGCCGAAAATTCGTCCGCCCTATCCGACCGAAGCGGGACTTTTCGGAAAGCCAACCGTGGTGAATAACGCCGAAACGATCGCTAACGTTCCGTGGATAATTCAAAATGGCGGGGGAAGATACAGCGAATGCGCCACAAAATTATTTGTACTTGGCGGAGCAGTGAAAAAGCGAGGGGTAGCTGAAGCGCCAATCGGCACAACAATGAAAAAAGCAATTGAAGAGTTGGGCGGAGGAATGCAGAGAGGAAAAGATTTTTGGTTCGCGCAAGTCGGCGGTGCGGCAGGAAGGCTGTATCTGGAAAAAGAATTGGACGCGCCCATCACAGGATCAGGCGCAATCTTGGTGGTTGATAAAACCGCTAATCTCTATGATTTATTATTATCCTGGACGGGATTTTTCCGAAGAGAATCTTGCGGAAAATGCGTGCCATGTCGTGAAGGCACATTTCGGCTCAATGAAATCGTCGAGCGTTTAGCGGATGGTGAAATTTCCGATCGGGACAAAGAGGCAATGTTGGATATTTTGTGGACATTGGAAAACACGACTTTTTGTCCATTGGGAAAATTCGCGGCGACGGCTGTGCGTGATGCGGTTGATAAGCTAGGGGTGGTCTCTACGAACTACGAATAAGTACGAATATACGAATAACTTTTTGTTTTATGAAAATTATAATAAACAACAAGAAATATACGGCGAAAGTGGGGGAAACGATTTTTCAGGTTTGTATGCGTAGTGGGATAAAAATCCCGACACTTTGTGGGGCGAAATATTTTCATGAGGGTTTGTGTCGAGTGTGCGTGGTGGAAAGTGGCGGGCGTCTTATTACTTCTTGCAATACTAAGGTCGCAAAAGATATGGAGATTGTCACGGAAAGTGAAAAAATTTCCAAGGCGCGTCGGATTAATCTCGAGTTGTTGTGGGCGGATCACGCGGGGAAATGTGCGACTTGCAAAAAAAATCGGATGTGTAATTTGCAAAAATTGGCCGAGGAATACAAGATTGAAAATTTCCATTTTGTGCCAAGAAAAGGCGAGATGACCAATAGCGAAGAGCAAAAGCTTTTGCGGGATAATTGGTCACGAGTTGTCGTGGAAAATGAAAATCCTTGCATTTCGCGTAACTCTGAGTTTTGCGTGGAATGCCGCAGATGCGTGAGTGTTTGTCCGGAGCATAAATTCGGCTTTAATCATCGGGCGGGGGATGTGGTTGTTGGAACTGCGTATGAGAAAGTGCTCGACTGCAGTTTTTGCGGAAAGTGTGTCGAGGTTTGTCCGGTAGCGTCGCTGACCGATCAAAATGATTATGCCAAAATTATTGAAGACCTGGATGATTTGAAAAGGTTTTCTGTGGCGGTCGTTGATCTTGGAACTCCCGAAAAAATAAAAGAACAGCTAAAAAATATAACTCCCGAGCAAAATTTAGAAAAAATATTTCTTGAGCTAGGTTTTGAAAAAATCATAAATCTTGGAGAAAAAGAGCAAAATCGAGAAGATGAAATCATAGAAAACATCAAAACTGATTATGCGCGAAAAGAAAAAATTGATCCAAAAAATATCCGCACGTTTTTTGTTTCTTCCAAGATTTACAAAAAAGCCAAAAAGAGCGAATATCTGGACTATGTCCTCTCGGAGCGGGAAGTGGCGCGGTTAGTGCGGGATAAAGGGAAGATGGTGGCGGGGAAGATAAAAAGGTAGATCAGTTGGTCTTAGGTAAAAAGGGCATTAGCAGTAGGAATAGTTTTTGGTCGGAGGTCTTAGGAAATCTTTTATTGATGTAGATCAATGACGAAAGACTCATGCCTAATCTTATCGCTAATGACTTAGCTACTAATAACTAGAAAAAGTATGTGTTTGACTATTCCCAAAAAAGTTATTGAAATTCAAGAAAATGGACAAGTCGTTCTGGAGCTTCTTGATGGCACTAGACAGACGATGAAAACTATTGTAGGATTAGAAATCGGCGATTTTTGCAAAACATTGCAAGATGTCGTAATTGAAAAAATCGCGTCTAAAGACGCTAAAAAGATCTTTAAAATCCTGAAAGGAGAGGTGGGGTCATGAAACTGACAAAAAACGGATTGGCGCTCCTGTCCGGTATCGTGAGGAGCTGCATGGCGAAAAGAGCGGAAGAATTCAGTTGCGAGCAACTGGAGCTTTCTGATAATCCAAAAATGCTTTCTCTGGAAAAATTCAAACAGATTTTCCCGCTGGAGATGGGAACAGCAGACCGTCTTTCTGTTTTTGCTAAAACCCTAGAGAAAGAAAACATCGACGAGCAGACAATAGCGCTCTTTTTTGGAGGAGAGGAACATATTAGATACGCCATTGAGGATATTCGCGATAAGGGTATCAGAAATGGAATGGCCAAGCTTCTCTTGGTTTTTCATATGCTTTTGCCACTACGAATTACCAAGAGCAAAGAAGGGTCATATTTCGGTTTGTACTCTAACCAAGGATTGGAAATTATTTTCAAAAATATCCAATCCGTTCTTTGTGGGGATGAGCAGATCGAAGTTGGTCAGCTAGCATTTGTGCATTATGGATATATTGTGCAATCGGCAGGCAAAAAACTTTGCGAGGCTGTGCTTGAGGAGCAGTCGAATAACGGGAAGCTCATTGATGCTTGTATGCGCACGGCGACGATTGATTGCGGAAAGTTGCTTTCTGCTTTCTATCTGATGAAAAAGCGGTAAAACCTTTAATCGACAGGCTGGCAAAATATTTGTTGGCCTGTTTTCATTTATTCTTTTCTCTAATTTATGTTAGAATATAGAGGCGGGAAAACATAATTTATTCATACCAAGATAATGGTCATCAAAAATAAACCAGAAACAAAAAAATTAAAGGTGGTGAAAAAAGCTGCTAGTGGAAAACAGCGGGTGGCGATTATTAGTCTGACTTCTTGCGAAGGCTGTCAATTTGTCCTTCTTGACCTTGGCGCGCGCTTTTTGGCGTTGACCGAACTAATCGAACTGGTGGATTTTCGCTTGATCGAAGACATGGAAGATGACGGCGGAATGCTCGATCTAGTCCTTGTCGAAGGCAATCCGGTAACCAAAGAAAATGAGAAAACCTTGCTCGAAGCGCGCAAAAGAGCCAAGGTGCTGGTGGCGCTCGGGAATTGCGCAGCTATGGGGGGAATTCCGGAGATGAAAAATTATCATGAAGGCGTGAGTACGATTAAGCACGTCTATAAGTATCTCCAAGGCATCAATAATCCGGCCATACGCGAACTGGATAATTTCGTGAAAGTGGATTTTGTTTTTCCGGGCTGTCCGATTAATGGAGAAGAGTTTTTAGCGTATATCCCAGAACTACTCAAGGGCAATATCCCGGTCATTCCTGATCGGCCGGTTTGTGTAGAATGCCGGAAGGCGGGCAATCGCTGTCTACTTCTTGATAAAACACCTTGTTTTGGTCCGATGATTTTGGGCGGTTGTGGTGCAGTCTGTCCCAGCTCTCGCTCGCAATGTCAAGGTTGCCGGGGACTGCGCCCAACGGGCAATGTGAAGGCAATGCGCACGATGCTCAAAACCATGATGAGCGATGAGCAATTTCAAAATATGACGGAAATTTTTGGGTTGAGGGATGATCTGGAGGAAAGGGAGAGGAAGGATAGGTCTCTACGAATTACGAATTAGTACCTGCCTACCGGCAGGCAGGCAATTTTTAAAATAATTTCAAAATGACTTAATTTTTTAAACATTAAAAATTGAGATATTATTCAAAAATTCAAAAATTACAAAATTGTTTTTGCTTATTTTAACCCCTAAAATCATTAGCGTCTTTTCAGATTAACCCTGGCTATAGAAAAGCTTATTTTTGGGGCAGGCGTAAGTCTCGTGTTTATTAAGAAGATGAAAAAATTTTTTCAATATCTAGTCATAATAATTTTCTTTTCCATTTGGGGGATAATCTTGCGAAATTATACAATTGTGCGAGATAAGGTCCAGGAAATTACGGGAATAAATTTGCCGTGTGCAAAGCCTTTACAATATGCGATTGGGACGGTTGACCCGCGATTTAATTTGAGTGCAGGTGACTTTCTGGCGGACGCTCAGGACGCGGAAAAAATTTGGGAGACGCAATCGGGTAAAAATTTATTCGAATATAATCCGAACGCGCAGTTTAAGATCAATTTAATTTTTGACTCGCGGCAGCTGCAATCGAATGAAGCAGACGCGCTGACGAAAAATCTTGATCAATTAGAAGTAGCGCACAATCAAATTGTGACACAATATAAAAATCTTAGCGGAACTTACGCGCAAAGTGTGGCGAAGTATAACGCGGACGCGGCGGATTATCAGAAAAAGTTGGATGACTATAATCAAGCTGTCGCTGATTGGAACAAAAATGGCGGGTCGCAGGACGAGTACGATAAGCTCAAAAATAAAAAGAAAGATTTGGAGGATTTATATACTCAGCTGGAAAAAGAAAGGCTGGCCGTCAATGCTTTAGTCGGGAAGACGAATAACTTAGCTTCCAAAGAGCAGGGCGTCGTCAATGAATATAATGCCAATGTTTCAACCTACAAAAATAAATACGGCGGCGGACGGGAATTTGAAAAAGGGCTCTACGATGGTACCGAAATTAATATCTATCAGTTCAAACAACCAGCTGATCTGCGTTTGACGCTGGTGCATGAATTAGGGCACGCGCTGGGCATCGGGCACGTTGATGATCCAAGCTCCATTATGTATTATTTACTTTCCGATCAAGATATGGAGCACCCGACTCTTTCGGCGGAAGATCTGGGAGCACTGAAAACTGTCTGTAAGTTCAAATAACTACAAAGCCACTACGAAATTACAAAATTTTACAAAAATACAAAAGTACAAAAAATATAAAACGCATCTTTTATGAGCAAGAAATTGGCTATATTTATTCGCACTTTTGTAGTATAATTGAGCTATCGAATAATTTTTCAAAAAGTATCATTCGTATGTCCCGCATTCGTAGCGCGGGTTCGCGAAGCGAATAACTATGAATATCAAAATCAATCATATTGCAAAAATGGAAGGGCACACCGGCTTTATGGCGAGTGTGCTAAATGGTGACGTGAAATCGGCCAAGCTCGAAGTGCAGGAAGGGATACGTCTCATCGAGGGGGTGCTGATTGGGCGAGAATATAAAGATATGTCGCTTATTGCGCAACGCATTTGCGGAATTTGTCCGGTGGTGCATAATCTCACTTCAATTAAAGCCTTGGAAAATGCCATGGGTGTCACTGTAACTTCGGAGACGAAAAAATTGCGCGCGCTTTTGGAATACGCGCAGTTTATCCATTCACACGCCTTGCATTTGTTTTTTTTATCGCTCGCAGATTTTTTGGATATGGACAATGACATCGAACTGATTAATAAGTATCCGGAGGAAGCGAAAAAAGCCATTCGGATTCGTGAATATGGGATGGAAATTGTGAAAGTGGTGGGTGGTCGGGTGGTGCATCCACTGACCAATGAAGTGGGCGGGTTTAAAAAGGCACCGGACCGTGAGGCTTTGAAAAAGTTAGTGCAAGATTCTGACGAGATTCTGAAAATTGCGCTTGAGCTGGGAGAAGTTTTTCGGGGAATCAAAATTCCGGATTTTTCGCGTGAGACGGAATATGTTTGTCTCGACAAAAAAGGTGAATATGCGATTTATGATGGTGACGTGATTTCGAACAAGGGACTCAAAATTCCGGTGGAAAAGTTTGAGGCGAATTTCAAGGAACTTCAAAAACAAAATGAAGTAATCAAAAGAGTGGAGCATGATGGCAAAAGCTATATGATCGGAGCGATCGCGCGAGTGAATAATAACCGCGCCAAATTGAGAGAAAAGGCGGCGGAATATTTGCGCAGTCTCGGCTGGTCTTTTCCTGATTATAATCCTTTTCACAATATCTTGGCGCAAATGGTGGAAGTGATCCATTCAGTGGAAGAGTCGCGAAGAATCATGCTGGAACTTTTGAATAGTAATTTAGATGAAGTTGTGACCAAGGAATACGCGATTCGTGAAGGCGTCGGTGTGGCGGCGGTGGAAGCGCCGCGCGGAACGCTCTACTATCACGTGGAGGTGGATGCCAAAGGCTACATAAAAAATGTCAACATTATTACTCCAACGGCACAATTCTTGTCGAACCTAGAAGACGATATCGCCGTGTATATCCCCCAGATCCTAAAACTAAGTGACAAGGAAAAAGAAAAAAAATTACGTGCGTTCATTCGCGCTTATGATCCGTGCATAAGTTGCGCTGTGCATTAAGGTGGTATATGGTATCTTGTATTTGGTATCTAGTATAAATTCAAAATACTAAATACCAGATACTAAATACTAACTACTAACTACTAAATTTATGACCGAACTAAATCAAATCTACAAATGCAATGTTTGTGGTAATATTGTCGAGGTTATGCATAGTGGAGCGGGCGAGCTGGTGTGCTGTGGAGCGCCGATGGAGCTAAAAGTGGAAAAAACAGAAGATGTGGGAACGGAAAAACACAAGCCGGTGATTGAAAAGACGGCTACCGGCGTGATTGTGCGCGTTGGAGAAGTCGCGCATCCAATGGAAAAGGAGCACTACATTGAATGGATCGAAGTAATCACAGACAACAAAATCTATCGCAAATTTCTAGCGCCCGGAGCTGAGCCATATGCCGAGTTTTGTCTAGAAGCCGAGCAGATCACGGCGCGCGCTTATTGCAATGTGCATGGGCTATGGAAAAATGTTTAGTATTGATGGGCTATCCCGCACCAATTCCGACTGAGCCTTATTTTAGTGTATATTTTGTAGTGCGATTCGCCTAACGGCTTAAGAAAACGATAATCAAAGTTAATATTGTGAATTGGTGAGGGATGCTCAATTTTGTTTCTCCTCACTTCGTTCAGAGACAAAATTGGCATGCACGACTTTATTTTAGCTAAAGAAATAATTGACGAATTGAAAACAATTGTGGCGGAAAAAAAATTAGATCAGGTTAAAAAGGTCAATGTGGAAATTGGGATGATACATCTCGCGCATGATGGGCACCCGGAACATACGGAAGACATCAGTGTGGAGAATTTGCAGTTTGGCCTTGCGAGTATCGCTAAAAATACTGCGTTTGAAAAGGTAGAATTTGCAATTAAGAAAATGGCGGGGGAACATTGGAAAATAACGGATATTGAGGTATAATCTAAATATGCATAATTAATTCAAAGTGCTTGGTTAAACTGAATAAAAAAGAAAGCTATGCATAAAAAAATGGAAAGAAGTTTTGGTGAGGGATTCACACTAATTGAACTTTTAGTTGTGATTGCTATCATTGGAATTCTAGCTTCGGTCGTTCTTGTCAGCTTAAGTGGTGCGAGGACAAAAGCCAAGGATGCAGCAGCTCTTTCTACCGGAATGTCAATATCGATGGTTATTTCAATGTGTGATATCGATGGCGGAAAGGCAAACGCTCCCGCTACAGGAGGAAATATCTGTAATTTAGGTGCTAGCTATGGCACTTATCCCGCTCCTCCTAGTGGGTGGTCATGGTATAATTATGTTTGGGCAAATGTTACGCCAGGGGACGATCTGATTTATTTGACAAGTACATATAATACTAGTTTGATGTATTGCGGTATTTATCCTAGCTGGAGTGGTACTTGTGGCAATCCTGCGTATGTTGGGCTATGTCGGTTAATTACGAATTTCGGTTGCACCTTATCCACTGATGGCGGGTCTACTTTCAAGTAATAGGAATATAGATATTTAGCGCATTCTCAAGTAATTTCTTTAGGACGTGAAGTCGTGTGAAGTAGCACAATCTTCTTCCAGTGGTTATTTGCAAGATAGCACCGCTGAAATATGGGGATAATTGTTCAAAACAACTCTTATGATTGAAAAGATACAAGACTGGCTATTTTTCAAGTATAGCATTCAAGTTGAGACTAAGCATATCTGGATGTTTTTGATTTTAGTCGGTTCTATCATGCTGTTGTTGGTTACACTGATAATTAACGGCGGGTCAGATAAAAAAGTTGATCCGAAAAGTATGCCTATTTTGCCAGGGATGTCAGGTGGTGTGCCGAGCAGACAAATGTCTAGTCCAGGAGCAGCGCCAGGTGTTATGCAAGCAGTTCCCCAAGCTCCAATTGCGAGATAGAAGAGGTAAATAACGGATATTGAGGTATAATAGTGCCAGAGGTCAATGAGCAAGAATCAGTGACCAGCGGGGGTAATTATTTATGCAAGTGGCTTGAGTAGTGAGTTATGTTCACTGTTCACTGTTCACTGATTGTTGTGTATGACCAAGATCGCAATTAATGGCTTTGGCCGCATTGGCCGGCTGAGTCTCAAAATCGCTTTTGAAAAAGAAGGGTTGGAAGTGGTGGCAATTAATGATCTGACTGATCTCAAAACCGCCGCGCATCTTTTGAAATATGATTCCAGCTATGGGCGCTACGGACACGAAGTGAATGTGGATGAAGAAAATTCGGAAATTATTATCGATGGAACACGGATTAAATTCTTTTCGCAGGCTGATCCAGAAAAATTACCTTGGGGAGAATTGGGAATTGATATTGTGCTTGAATGCACTGGTGTTTTTCAAAATCGAGAAAAAGCCGGGAAGCACATTGCGGCGGGAGCGAAGAAAGTAATTCTGAGCGCGCCACCGAAAGATGATATCCCGGTCTATCTTTTGGGAGTGAACGAAAATGAATATGATCCGAGCGAAGACATTATTTCCAACGGCTCTTGCACGACCAATTGTTTGGCGCCGATGATTAAGATTTTGGACGACAAGTTTGGCGTGGAAAAAGGTTTTATGACCACAACGCATTCCTACACCAACGATCAGAGAATCCTAGACCTGCCACACAAAGATTTGCGCCGAGCCAGAGCGGCGGCGCTCAGCATTATTCCAACCACGACCGGAGCGGCCAAAACTGTGGGAAAGGTCTTGAAACACTTGGAAGGAAAACTGGACGGCATCTCTCTTCGCGTTCCAACTCCTGTTGTTTCAATCGTGGATTTTATCTGTAACCTAAAAAAGGAAGCGACCGCGGAAGAGATAAATGAAGCTTTCCGCGAAGCGGCGGGAAATGGGATGAGTGGAATTTTAGCCGTAAGCGATGAAGGTTTGGTCTCAATGGATTTCAAGGGCGACGCTCACAGCGCGATTGTCGACACGCCACTCACAATGGCGAAAGGCGACTTGGTGAAAGTGGTCGGTTGGTATGACAACGAATGGGCTTACTCCAATCGGTTTGTGGAAATGGCGGAATATATTAGCAACAAGCAGGGTTGAGTTTATAGTTAAATTTTTTCATGTATAATTTGAAATTTACAATTTGAAATTTACAATGAATTTTCAATGACTAAATTTAGAAATTGAAAATTGTGAATTAAATGAAAATTGAAAATTGAAAATTGAAAATTTTGTGCTTGATATTATCATCAAAAACGCCAATATTATCGATGGAACCGGGATGCCGGCGTATCGGGCTGACATTGGCATCAAAGAGGACGAGATAAAAAAAATCGGCGCGCTTCGCGATGAGCGGGCGAGCGTGGAGATTGATGCAGAAGGGAAAATAGTTTGCCCGGGTTTTATCGATGTTAATAATCATAGTGACACCTATTGGCGCATATTTCTCGATCCGCACTTGGAGAGCCTCATCTATCAAGGAATCACGACAATTATCGGTGGAAATTGTGGAACGTCACTGGCGCCGTTGGCAAATCCGGGAACGATTGACGCGATTCAAAAATGGGTCGATGTCAAAAAAATAAATGTCAGCTGGCTGAAAGTCAAAGAATTTTTGGCGTTTTTGGGTGAAAAGAAAATTTCTCCCAATTTTGCCACATTAGTGGGACACGCGACACTGCGGCGGGGAATTATTGGCGACGAAGTGCGCAGTATGGTGCCAAAAGAAATTGAGGCCTTAAAAAAAGCACTGGAGAAATCGATGAAAGAAGGAGCGCTGGGAATGTCCACGGGTCTCATCTATTCTCACGCGCGTCTTGCGCCCTATGACGAATTGTTGGCGCTGGCCAAAATTGTCAAAAAATATGACGGAGTTTACGCGACGCACATTCGCTCGGAGCAAAAAGAAATTGTGGAAGCGGTTGAGGAGGCACTGCGTATTGCCAGAGACTCCGGCGCAAAATTGCAAATCTCGCACTTGAAAGTTATCGGCGAAAAAAATTGGCCTAAGATGAAGGATGTTTTAGCGTTGATTGCCAACGCGAAAGAAGAAGGGATTGATGTGACATTTGATGTCTATCCCTATACCGCAACCGGATCGGTGCTCTATTCATTTCTTCCAGCTTGGATTTCGGAAGGCGGAAAAAGAATTATGCTGCATCGCTTGAAGGATCCAGTCATTCGGGCGAAAGTAATTTCGGAAATGCGCGAGTCGGAGTTTGATTATTCCAAGATTGAAATTGCCATCTCGCCACTCAACAAAACCTTGGCGCGTCACAGCATTTCTGAGATTGCGCTCAGTCAAGAAAAATCAGTGGAAGACGCGGTTATCGATATCTTGATTGCCTCGGAAGGAATGGTGGTGACTTCGATGGAAGTGTTAAGCGAAGATAATGTCCAACAAGCGATTGCTAGTCCATTATCTTTCATTGCGACCAACGGCGCGGGCTATGATATTTTCCACGCCAAAACAGGCGAACGAGTGCATCCGCGTAATTTCGGATCGTTTATTAAAGTTTTGGAAAAATATGTCAAAAAAGAACGGCTTTTAAGCTGGGAAGTGGCGATCAATAAGATGACCCAAGCCCCGGCCGAAAAGTTTGGTTTGAAAAATAGAGGGGCCTTGAAAAAGGGTTACTTTGCTGATATAGTGATGCTTGATCCGGATAAGTTGAAAAGCCCCGCCACGGTGGAAAATCCCTATCAATATTCGAAAGGGGTTGAGCTGGTTATCATAAACGGTGAGATTGTACTCTCAGATGGCGCGTATAATGGCAATCGGAATGGGCGGGTGATTAAACGATAAAACTTGTGAGTAAGATTATTCTAAAAACCGTTGAGTTTAAAAACTATACTCTGGAGCTAAAAAGCCAGAGTTGTTTTTGATTGTAGTGTGACTTACGCGTTTGCCAAAAAAACAAAAAAATATGTCATCCCTTCGATAAACTCAGGACAAGCCTGAGCGTAGCGCAGCGGAGTCGAAGGATCTGCTTTCCATTTTCACTAGCTTTACTATAGTTCAGTGAGCCTCGGGTTATGGGCAGTAGATCCCTGCCTACCGGCAGGCAGGCTTCGACTACGTTCCGATGAGTACATCTTCACTCCGCTCAGGATGACAAGCTTAATTCAATTGCGTAAGTCTCGCGTTATAAATTCAAATATGGAAATGAGTGATTTTAGAAAAAAGAAGATAACAGTGATGGGACTGGGATTGCATGGCGGCGGAATCGGCGTGATCCGATTTTTGTTTGAAGCGGGAGCAACGCTTTCCGTGACTGATTTGAAATCCGAGCAGGAACTGGAAGCATCTTTGGTTAAGCTGAAAGATCTGCCGGGAATTAAATATGTCCTGGGGCAGCATCAAGAGGACGATTTCACAAAGGCGGATATGGTGGTCAAAAATCCAGCTGTGCCTTGGACGAATAAATATATTCAATTGGCGCTAAAAAATGATGTTCCCGTCGAAATTGATTCCAGTCTCTTTTTTAAATTGTGTAAAAATAAAATAATCGGCGTGACCGGAACGAGAGGAAAGACCACCACCGCTTCTTTGATCTTCGAGATATTGCGCGCTGCCGGGATGAGTCCGGTCAAAGTGGGAATTGGGCAGGTTTCTGTTTTGGATAAGTTGAAAGAATTAGAAAAGGATTCCGTGGTTGTTTTTGAGCTTTCCAGTTGGAGACTGAGTGCGCTCGGGAGAGCTGGGTTGAGTCCGGAAATCGCTGTTTTGACAAATATATTTCAAGATCACCTGAATTATTATCCCGATATGGCAGAATATCTCGCGGATAAAAAATATATTTTTTCCCAGCAAAAAAAATCTGACTTTTGTGTTCTGAATTGGGACGATGAAAAATTGAGAGAGTTGGAAAAGGAAATCAATTCTCAGCTTGTGCGATTTTCCCAAAATAAAATTGCGGAGGAAAAATCGGTGTATGTTTCAAATAATGCTATCTATGCAAAATGGGAAAATGTTGAAGAAAGAGTTATGGATGTAAGTGAGGTAACCTTAAAAGGCGCGCATAATCTAGCTAATATTTTGGCGAGCATCGCAGTGGGAAAAGCGCTGAATATCGAGGCAGAAATAATTAAAAAGGGCATTCTATCATTTTCCGGATTGCCACATCGCTTGGAATTTGTGCGAGAACTAGATGGAGTGAGATATTATAACGATACGGCCGCTACTTCTCCCGATGGCGCGATTTCCAGCTTGAATTCTTTTGTGGAACCGATTGTTTTGATTGCGGGCGGCTCGGATAAAAATCTGGATATGCGGGACTTAGCCGAGGCGATTAGAAATGCAACCGATAGAGTGGTTTTTTTGCCAGGGGTTGGAACGGATAAAATAATCAAGGAATGGCAAGATAGCGATAAGAAATACGCAGTAGCTAATTCGATGGATTCGGCTGTGTCGCTGGCGAAAAATTTGGCCAAGAAGGGAGATGTTGTTTTGCTTTCTCCCGGTACGGCTAGCTTTGGTCTATTTGTCAACGAGTTTGATCGCGGGGATAAATTCAAATTGGCAGTGAATAGTTTGGTTTAAGTTTGCGACTTATGCCAACCCCAAAAACAAACTTCAAAGCGCAGGTTTTTCTAGGGGCGGTCTCTGTTTTTTCAGTCTTCAAAATAACTAAAAATTTTCCAGGTCAACCCTGGCTATAGATAAGTTTATTTTTGGGGTTGGCATAAGTCTTAAAATTAAAAATTTGAAAAATAACACAGGAAAAATTGGCATATTCGATTCTGGTTTAGGAGGCCTCACTATTTTGAGAGAAGTGGTGAGGCTTTTGCCGCAGCGGGAGTACCTCTATTTGGGCGATAATTTGCGCGCGCCCTATGGCAACAGATCGGAGCAGAAAATATTTGAGTACACTTTGGCTGGCGTGGAGTGGCTATTTGGGCACGGCGCGGAAATTGTAATCTTGGCTTGCAACACAGCTTCGGCCAATGCTCTGCGAAAAATTCAGCGGGAGGTTTTGCCACTCAAATATCCGAGCAAAAGAGTCTTGGGCATTATCATTCCCACGGCGGAGGATATTGGACAGTTTAGTAAAGCTGGTCACGTCGGAGTGCTGGCGACAGTCGCGACGGTGAGATCTAAAACATTCGAAAAAGAAATAAAAAAATGTAACTCACACATAAGGATAGTTTGCCAATCAGGCGGAAGGCTGGTCGAATTGATTGAGAATGGCGGGAATGAGAAATTATTGCAGGCAGAAATTGAAAAAGTTACTCGGCGGTTAATTTCCAAAGATAAATTGATCGATGCGGTTATCCTCGGTTGTACGCATTATGCCCTGATTAAAAATCAAATAAAAAATAGCTTGCCAAAAGATATTGGCGTGATTGACCAAGGCGAGATAGTCGCCCTAAAATTGGCGGATTATCTCAGGCGGCATAAGGAGATTGGCAAAAAGTTAAGCAAAGAATCCGCGGTCTGTTTTTATACTACGTCAGACAAAGTTGTGGTGAAAAAAATGATGGCGCAATTTTATGGGAAGAAGATTTCCATTAGCACGGTTAGCTATAAAATCGGAGCTTAGCTCCAATTCGCCTTCATCGCTGGACAAATTATTTTTTATTGGCTATAATGGCAATTAGTTGTTTTTGGGCCATTAGCTTCCTCCAAAGGCGGACAAGCAGTTTCAGCCCAAGGCTGATCCGCCTCGGGCGGAGGTTAGAGCGCGCCCGCCACGGCGGGTAATGACGAGGTCGGAGATTCGAGTTCTCCATCGCCCACATAGCACAAGATACAAGATACAAAATACAAAATACAAAATACAAAATACAAGATACAAACTTTAGGGCCCTTAGCTCATTTGGTAGAGCACCTGCTTTGCAAGCAGGGGGTGATCGGTTCGAGCCCGATAGGGTCCACGTTTCAAAATCAAAAAGTAAAAATCAAAATGCAAAAATAATTTTTGAATATACGGGCGATTAGCTCAGTTGATCAGAGTGGACATTTGCTCAGTCGCAAATATCCTGATTATGACGAGGCCTGTTTAAAATAAAAATATCCGTAGCATATACGGGCGATTAGCTCAGTTGGTTAGAGCGTTCACCCCGCACCAAATTTTAATTAAGTAAGCCCGAAATGCAATAAGGGCGTATAGCTCAGTTGGTTAGAGCGCGTCACTGATAATGACGAGGTCTCTGGTTCGAGTCCAGATATGCCCACAAAGCTGAATCATTGAAAAATTGAAATTTGGTGCGGGGCGAGCTGATAATGACGAGGTCCGAGGTTCGAGTCCCCGATCGCCCACATCGCAAGTTTTCTTTTTAGGGAAGGATTAAAAAACGCTTGACAGAAGCGTTTTTTTGTGCTACAATCTTAGGTTAGTAAAAAGTTAGCAAAAAGGCTTGCAAGATATTGTTTTCTAGTATAAAATGTGAAAATCAATAAGATGTTTTTTAAAAAATAGAATCAGCAGAAATGTTATTTTGTAAATAAGATTTATTGAATAATATTTCTGGTGATGGGCACTTGCAATGACAAGTTGCTCACCGGAGCAGTTCTTTATTTTCAATGTAGGAAGCGCCTCGTTGGGAGGCGTTAGGAGGTAAATTCTAAAAGGGGTAAGGAGGTACGACAGGATGTTGAGTGACCGTGTTTTCGATTTAGACGCATGCGTTTTATTTCATCGGATAAAAAACCTAAAAGACGAAGATGAAATAAAAAAAGTTATTGCCTCTTTTCTGCAGGAGTCTAACATTTCTCCGCGCAGGATGACGTGCATGTTTCATCCAACTTTTATGGCGCATTGCGTCGCTTGTCGCTGTGATATCGGTTCAGCGGCGACAAGTCTCCTTCTTCCCGGTTCAGAATGGAATGGGAAACCGTTGTACGCTGAACCCGGGCAGTGCCAGCTTTTGCAGTAGTCCGAAAAAAGAAGGCAGAAAACCAATCATCGGTTTTCTGCCTTTCATCATTTTTGGGCTGCATTCTATTTTGCAGGAGCGGGTTTGTAACCCGCTCCTTTTAGTTTACAGGTTAAATGATTTTGTAAGTTTGATTTTATGATACCGGCTCCTGGTTTATGAATTAGTAAACTATGCGAAACGGGTTACAAACCCGTTCCTGCGAAAAGGTGAATTATGCGGAACCCCGTCTGGGCGCGGTTTCTGCGGAATATTCTACTAATAATTTTCAACAACCGCTCCCGGAATCAATTCTAAGATTTCACTTTCCAGGTCATAACTTTTCGTGATGCAATAGGGGGTTTCTAATTTTGTGTTATTAATTTTGAGGTAGACTTTTGTGTCGCCAATCTTGCATTTTCCGAAATGAGCGGAAAGGGTGCGGAGGGTTTCTTGATCAGATGCCGTGGGGAGGGTGACAATAATTTTTGATGCCTCTTCGACATCTTTTTTTTGCGGTGAAGCTCCAGGCTCTAAGAGCCCGTTGGGCGGGCTCTTAGAGCCTATGACGGAGTAAGAAACGGTGGTGCCGTTATTTTTTTGTGTCGCCATAATTCTGGCGCGCTCATTCATTTCCTCTTGATTGATTACTTTGGCGCTGTCGACGAGAAGCTTGAAGCTACCGTCTTTGTCGGAGATTTTTCCGGAGGCCAAAATAATTTTGTCTTCTTCCCAGAGTGAGCCGGTGGCTTCGAGCGTTTTGGGGAAAACGATAAATTCAATATTGGAGTACATATCTTCGATGGTAGCGAAAAGCATCGTCTTTTGATTTTTGAGAAAAATCTTTTTGACTTTGGAAATCACTCCGCCCAAAGTGATTTCTTGCCCTACCAAATCTTTCCCCACATTGCGAATCGGCACGCCGACCGAATCGATGTAGGCCTGAAAATCGGCGGCGGGGTGGCCGCTGATGTAGAGGCCGATCAGTTCTTTTTCCCAAGCTAGTTGTTGTTTTTTGGTGGCGGGGAAAGTGGGGAGGAGTTGGATTTCCGGTTCGGCGAGTTCCATTGCGCCGAAAAGACTAACTTGATTGGAGTTTTTGTTTTTTTGAAAATTCTTGGAATGCGCCAGAATATTTTCAATCGAAGCGACGATTTGATTTCTCTCGCCCAAATCTTCCAGCGCGCCGACTTTTGCGAGCGCTTCGATAGATTTTTTATTCAGATCTTTGGATTCGACGCGTTCAATGAAATTAGCCAGGCTCGTGAAACGACCATTGCGTTTTCTTTCCTCGACAATGATGTGGGCAACATTGTGTCCAACATTTTTCACGGCGTTGAGGCCAAAACGGATTTTCTCTGATTTATTTTCCAAATCAACCCCAGCACCAAAATTTTCTTTATTTGCATTTTCAATATTTAAATCGCCAGTGTCATTTTGGGAAGTTATTTTGGTGACGGGGCGAGCGATAACTGAAAATTCTTCAAAACTTTCATTGACATTCGGGGGCATTACTTTGATACCCATTTCGCGACATTCCGTGACTTCAATGGCGACGCGATCAATGTCATCTTGATCGGAAGTGAGCAGTGCCGCCATAAATTCCGCCGGGTAATGCGCTTTGAGGTAAGCCGTTTGGTAGCCGATCATCGCGTAACAAGCGGCGTGCGAACGATTGAAACCATAGCCGGCGAACGGTTCGATGTATGCAAAAACTTTTTCCGCCACTCTTCTGTCGGTGCCGAGCTTGACGCAACTTTCAATAAATTTAATTTTCTGCTCGGCAATGAGGGCAAAGATTTTTTTGCCCATTGCTTTTCGCAGCACGTCCGCTTCGCCCAAGGTGAAACCGGCCAAGGCTTGGGCGATTTGCATCACTTGTTCTTGATAGACAGCAACGCCATAGGTTTTTTCCAAAATCGGTTTTAGTTTTGGGTGGAGATATTGGATTGATTTTTCACCGTGCTTGCGGGAAATGAAATCGGGAATCCAGTCCATCGGCCCCGGGCGATAAAGCGCGACCATCGCGATGATATCTTCAAAAACCGAAGGCTGAAGCAATTTCAAATAGCGTTTCATTCCGGAACTTTCCAATTGAAAGACACCGGTGGTTTGCGCTTTTTGCAAAAGCTTAAACGTCTGCGGATCTTCCTCGGGAATGTCATCAATATTCAGGTCATTTTTTTTAGTTTTCTTGAGGATGCGCAAAGTGTTTTGCATGATGGTGAGATTTTTCAAGCCCAAAAAGTCCATTTTCAGTAGGCCAATCTTTTCCACATAACTGGACTTGGTGGAAGAAGAATATTGCGTCACCGAACCTTCTTTTTTGCCTTGCATCTTTTGGAGCGGAGTATATTCCGTCACTGGTTCGCGCGTGATGACCACGCCGCAAGCATGCATTGAGGCGTGACGCACGACGCCTTCCAAGCGTTTGGCGCTATCGACTAATTTTTTGGCGTCTCCGCCGGAAGCATAGAAATCTTTGAACTCTTTGACGTTTTCCAGCGCGTCGGCAATAGTGGAAAACATCGGAATGAGTTTCGCCGTTTTGTCACAAAAGTCATAGGGAAAGCCAAGGGCGCGTCCGGCATCGCGGATGGCGGCGCGGGCGGCCATTGTTCCGAAAGTAATAATTTGCGCGACGTGGTCATTGCCATACTTTCCGCGCACATAGTCCAAAACTTCATCACGGCGGTCGTCGGCAAAGTCCATATCGATATCAGGCATCGAGATTCTTTCCGGATTTAAAAAGCGCTCAAAAAGTAAATCATATTTGATCGGATCAAGATTGGTGATTCCGATGAGATAGGACACAAAACTGCCGGCGGCGCTACCACGGCCCGGACCAACCACGATGCCTTGATCTTTGGCCCAGTTGATCATATCTTGCACGATGAGAAAGTAGGAGGCGAAGCCGGTTTTTTCGATAATCGAAAGTTCATACTCCATTCGATCTCTGTGTACTTGCAAAATATCATCTGGCTTAAATCTTTTACTCAGACCTTCCTCGGTCAGTTTACGCAAGAATGTTTCCGTCGTTTCACCTTCCGGCACATCAAAATGAGGGAGTTGGGTTTCGCCTAATTTTATTTCCAGATTACACTTGTCTACAATTTCTTGAGTATTAGAAAGCGCTTCCGGTGTCGCAGAAAAATGCTCAGCCATTTCTTCAGGGCTCTTGAGGTAGAGTTTGAAATCCATCATATTCATCCGATCTTTTTCTTCTACTTTGCGGTTGGTTTGGATGCAAAGAAGAATATCTTGCACTGACGCATCATCTTCATTGACATAATGAATGTCGTTCGTGGCAACGAGGGGAATATTATATTTTTTGGAAATAGCAATCAGCGCATCGTTAGCAATTTGTTGTGGAGCAAATTTAGGATGATGTTGGATTTCCAAATAGAAATTACCAGCGCCAAAAATATCTTGATATTCCAACGCTAATCTTTCCGCTTTTTCCATGTTCCCCGAAATGGCGGCGGACGGTACTTCGCCTTCAGCGCAAGCACTAAGGCCGATGAGACCTTCGGCATGAGAACGCAAAACGGTTTTGTCGATGCGTGGTTTGTAGTAAAAACCTTCAAGGTGCGCGATAGTGATGAGGCGCATCAAGTTTTTGTAGCCCGCTTCATTTTTAGCCAGGAGAATGAGATGATGGCGCTTGCGATCAGCCGAGTCGGGGTTTTTGCTGTGCAGATCAGTCGGCGTGATATACATCTCGCAACCGATGATTGGTTTTATCCCACGCGCCTTGGCTTTGATATAGAATTCAATCGCGCCGTACAGTACACCGTGATCAGTAATCGCTAGTGAATCCATTCCCAGTTCTTTGGCGCGGTCCAAAATATCATCGACTTTGGCGAGGCCGTCGAGGAGAGAGAAATGGGTGTGGACGTGGAGATGGGTAAACTTCATAGAATTTCTAATTTCTAATTTTCAATTTCTAAACAAGGCATAATTTCTTAATGACTAAATTTTAAAATTGGATAATTGGAAATTGTTTGAAAATTGAAAATTGTGAATTGAAAATTAAGAGACAAAATAAAACCACTATCTAAAAAATAGGGGTCGTCAATATAGTATCAAAAAATTCTTTTAGCATGTTGTTTGTGCTATCTTCATCGCCCGGACGGATCCTTGGGGTTTGCAAGATAGGGTATTCTCTACGAATTACGAATTTGTACGAATATACGAATGTACAAATCTCAGCAAATACAGTTTAGCATAGTTTTGGAAAATAAAAAATTGGTCGAAATGTTGGTAAATTAACTAGAAATACGCTAGAATAAACATAATTATGAAAACTACCATTGCTACATTTGAACAAGAAGAACAGCTTTTGGCTTCAGGCTTTGATTTTGTTTTGGGGATTGATGAGGCGGGGCGGGGGCCGTTGGCGGGGCCGGTGGTGGCGAGCGTTTGCGTATTAAAACCAGAAGCAGTGCAGGCTCTAAGAGCCCGTAGCAACGGGCTCTTAGAGCCTGAGTCTACGGATAAAAAATGGAATTTTATTCGTGATTCAAAGACGCTTAGCGAAAAGCAACGTGAGGCGATGTTTGATTTTGTCCATGAGCATTTTTTTGTTGGTGTGGGAATTTGTGATCACAAAACGATTGATCGGATGAATATTTTGGAGGCGACATATTTGGCGATGAAAAAAGCGATAAACTCTTTGACAAGAGAAATTTCTAATTCACCTAATTACCTAATTTCTAATAAAAATTCCAATGTTGAAATTCCAAAGCCAAGCCTCAAGTCTGATGGGTCGCCTTGCCGAATCGAGGCAAGCGAGCAGGAAATCCAAAATTCTAAATTTCAGACTGCTCGGAAAATTATATTAGTGGACGGAAATAAAACCATACCAAGTTTATCTATGGAACAGCTGGCGATTGTTAGTGGGGACAAGCTTGTGAAATCAATTGCGGCGGCGTCAATCATCGCCAAAGTGACGCGGGACAGAATGATTTGCGAGGCGGACAAATTATATCCCGAGTATGGCCTAGCTAAGCATAAAGGTTATGGCACGAAAATGCATATGGAAGCGCTCAAAAAATATGGCCCTTCGGCGATTCACAGGCTTAGTTTTGAGCCAATGAAAGGCTGGACGAAGCGGGCCGAAGGGTGCTATTATAAAGGTGTAAAGTATCAGATTAATCCTTAACGTGAGTACAAAAAAACATATGAAAATAGGAATTGACGCACGAACAATACTAAATCCAGAAAGAGGCGAGGAGATTGGCGCGGGGCATTATGCCTATCAGCTAATCCGCCATCTTTTGGAAATTGACAAGGAAAATGAGTATGTTTTGTTTTTTGATTTTCGCGTGCGGGAAAAAGACGTCGCGAAATTTTCGCGGGAGAATGTCAAGATAAAATTTTATCCTTTTTCCGATTACAAAAAATATCTGCCGGGAGCGTACAGCGAAATTTTGGGCACAGCGACTCTCGCAAAAGAAAAATTAGACATCTTGCACACAACTTCTCCGATGAGCAGAATTCCGAGTAGCTACTCCGGAAAAACGATTGTGACGATTTATGATTTGGCAGTGGTAAAAGTGCCGGATGTTTTTCCGATTCTCTCTCGCACGAAAACCAAAACAATGCTCTCGATGGCGATTAGCAAAGCGGACAAATTGATTGCCGTTTCCAACTCGACCAAAAAAGATATTTGCGAACTTTTCAAATGTCCCGAGGATAAAGTGCAAGTGATTTATAGTGGATTTGATAAACGCCTAGAAGAAAGATCCACTTCATTGCGGATGAATGTGCTCAAGCGCTATGGAATGGAAGCGGGCGACAAGTATATGCTATTTCTAGGAACGATTGAGCCAATCAAAAACATCACACGCCTATTTGAAGCTTTCGCGGATTTCAAAAAACGTTTTGCAACAGCCGGCAAAAATTTTAATCACAAGTTGGTTATGGCGGGGAAGCGTGGTTGGCTGGCTGGGGAGTATAAGCGCTTGGCGAAAGATTTGGGAATCGACAAAGAAGTGATTTTCACTGGCTACATCATTGGTGACAATTTGGCGCCACTGTTTGCTCAGGCGGATTTTTTCGTGATGCCTTCGCTCTATGAAGGTTTCGGCACGACTGTGCTTGAAGCATTAGTGACCGGCGTGCCGGTAATTTCGTCCAATGTTTCTTCTATTCCGGAAATCGCTGGAGACGCGGCGAAACTGGTAAATCCCTTGAACACAAAAGAAATCGCCGACGCGATGTTTGAGTTTTCGCAAAACGAAGCATTGAAAGACAGCTATCGCGAGAAAGGCAAGGCACAAGTTGAGAAATTCAATTGGGAAAAATGCGCGAGAGAGACTTTGGAATTGTATAAAAGCTTAGGATAGAATTTATCAAACTTTTCTTTTTGTGTCATCCCCGAGTAGTCGGGGATCCAGTGGGTAGGCTTTGTTTAAATAGCTAATCTAACTACTAGGCCAATCCTGCTAATTTAGTTTTTACACTAGATTCCCGCCTTCGCGGGAATGACAATATCTGATGCAAAAATTTTGGAAATCAATTTCGGCCATTGAGGCGAAAGAACTGCTCAAACAAAAATCCCACGACGGGGATTTTTGTGTTTTAGACGTGCGGACAGAAAAAGAATTTTTGAGCGGCGCAATTCCTGGTGCGCTTGATTTAGATTTTTACGCGGCGGATTTTTCGCAAAAATTAGATGCGCTCAATAAGAATAAAATTTATTTAATTTATTGCCGCACTGGCAGTCGGAGCAAGGCCGTGTTGTCTATGATGAAGCAGTTGGGTTTCCGGTATGTTTACGAATTAGATGGCGGGTATATCAGTTTATAGCTTGCCCGGCGCCAGGGGGTTGCCAAATTAGGAATATTCCGCTACAATAGTTATCTATTGGCAGATTGTGGCTAATAGATTTTTTTCTTTTCAAATCTAAAAAACGGGGGAATTTGGCGATGAAGACAAAAGTATTCTTTGTGGTGCTGATCAGTATTTTGTCGATGTGTGCTTCGGCTGTGGCGGGCAACTTTTGGATCGGGAAAATTCCCGAGCCTGGCAGTAGTGAGGCCTTATTTTCGCAATCTGCCGAAGCTGGCAAGATTTGGATTGGGGATATACCTGGCTCCGGAAGCAAAGAGGGAGAAATGTTGGCCAATGAAAGGAACAGCGACCCCTGCGGATTTTTGGCCAAATGGGGGCTTGTCCTGACTGTGTGGCAGGGCGGTAATGCTGAACATGGCATGACATCTGCCGAAATTATTGTCTTTGCCACGGAGGAAAACGATGGAAACGTCGTTGCCATGTTGACAGGGGCGCAAAAACTCATCATTGCCAGACAGGGATGGAGCAGCGATTTTGAGTACAGATTATTGGAGTCAATGGGTTATGGCTCAGGTCAGAGTAACCGCTGCAAGTGGTATGGAAATAGTCCTAACTATATTGGTACATCGTATCAATACGCCTTAGAGAAAAGTCGCGGGCTAACTTTCGAAGAGGCATTTTTGAAATTTACTTATGGCCAAGGGAATTGGAAGGAATTTCAGGATATATATGCCGCTTACGCCCGGTTTATAAATGAACATCTTGGGCTAAACACGTCATATTCTCCAAGGCCTGGCTCCAGCGGGTACTATCACGACTTCTCGGTGACACCGGAAAATCGTGACAAGTATATCGCGGCCGTCCAGCTCTTGCTTGAAAAAGCCAACTCACCGTTGGCAGACAAGGAATTGTTCACAAAATCCGGCACTCCCAGCATCATAAACTATGATGCGCCGGAAAAGTTTTGCCAGTGCCAGTAAGGCAAGGCAGAAGAAAATGGGATAAAAGGTCATGATTATCAATCGTGGCCTTTTGTATTTTTATGATAATTCAGTGCCATCTTAAAGAGGCTCAACCTCCATAAGGGAGGTTGAGCCTCCAGCAGCTGGGTCTATTGTTGCCAAAAGGTCAAAATTAAGCTAGAATTATTTTACAACTAAAAAGACGTTTGAGGAACTATCAATTCCGAGTCTCGAAGAAAGAACTTTCGCAGTTTTGCGCGAAAAAGTAGACTCTTCCGGGTAAGCCCGTCATAGCCAGAATAAGGGTTTATTAGTTAAGTAGTTTATTAGTTAATTAGGCGTAAAACCAATTAACTATTCGACTAAGTAACTAATTAACTAAATTAAGGTGGTACCACGATTTATTCGTCCTTAACGCTATGTTAAGGATTTTTATTTTTAATTTTTCTGTCATCCTGAGCGAAGTCCGTACTCGGACGAAGTCGAAGGATCTGCTTGCGGTTATCGTTAGGCTTTCTAATTTATTGCAGAGCTAGCGATTATGCATAGTAGATCCTTCGACTGCATAAATTTTCTATCGAAAATTTATTCCGCTCAGGATGACAACTATGAATATGTTTAAGAAAATTGATTCAAGAAAAAAGTATTCTGAGATGGAGCGTGAAATTATCCAGTTTTGGAAAGAAGACGGCACTTTTCGAAAATCAGTGGAGCAGAGGAGTAAGGATAAGTATTATAGTTTCTATGATGGGCCGCCGTTTATTACCGGCGTGCCGCATTATGGCACTTTGCTTTCTTCGATCGTGAAAGACGCCGTGCCGAGGTATTGGACGATGAAGGGATTTCGTGTTGAGCGGCGTTGGGGCTGGGATTGTCATGGACTGCCGGCGGAAAATATGGTGGAGAAAAAATTGGGACTCAAAAGCAAGCGAGATATTGAAGAAAAAATCGGTATCGCCGCTTTCAATGAAGCCTGTCTTCGTGAAACTTCGCAAATCGCCAGTGAGTGGGAAGATGTGATTGATCGCGTTGGTCGTTGGGTGGAATTTAAAGGAGCGTATAAAACAATGGACAAGGGTTATATGGAATCGGTTTGGTGGGCGTTTTCGGAGCTGCACAAAAAGGGACTGATTTATGAAGATGTGCGCGTGTCGCTCTATTGCCCACGCTGTTCGACGCCGCTATCAAACTTTGAAATCGCGATGGACAATTCCTACGAGATGGATAGTGATCCGTCGGCCTTCGTAAAATTAAAAATCAAAAATCCCATGCCTACCGGCAGGCAGGAAAAATCAAAATTAGAGAATGAAAATAGTTATTTTCTGGTATGGACAACTACGCCATGGACATTGCTTGCTAACGTTGCGCTAGCTATTGGAAAAGACATTGATTATGTTAAAGTCAGAACCACTGACCTTGCCTACCGGCAGGCAGGTTCTCACGTGAGCGCACATGATTTCACTGAATATTATATCTTAGCCAAAGAAAGATTGGAAAAAGTTTTTGATAATGACAAATATGAAATTATAAAAGAGATGAAAGGTAAAGACTTGGTCGGGATGGAATATGAACCAATTTTTCCACACGACATTGAAAAGGGTTATCGAGTAATCGCGGGGGATTTTGTGACGACAGAAGACGGCTCGGGCATAGTTCACCTTGCGCCAGCTTTTGGTGAGGATGACTTCCAAGCCAGAAAACCAAACAATTTGCCGATTATCATGAACGTGGATGAAGAAGGACAGTTCACAGAAGGGGAGTGGCAGGGGCAAAAAGTTTGGGATGCGAACAATGATATTGTGAAATGGCTGAAAGTTAATAATTTTCTTTTCAAGCGCGAACAAATTACGCACAGCTATCCGCATTGTCACAGATGCCACACAAAGTTAATCTATAAAGCTCAGCCAGCCTGGTATGTGAACGTGGACAATATTCGCAAAGACTTGGTGAGCGAGAATGAAAAAATAAATTGGTACCCGGAATTTTTGAAGCACGGCCGATTTCAAAATGGAATTGAAAGCGCGCCGGATTGGAACATTTCGCGTGACCGCTATTTTGGCACGGCCATTCCGGTTTGGAAATGCTCATCAGGAGACAGCGAACAAAAGTCAGTGAACAGTAATCAGGAAGGAAAATGCGGGAATATAAAAGTTGTTGGGTCTTATGAGGAGCTTAAGGCGTTATCAGGAGTGGAGTTGGATGATTATCACCGGCCAGGGGTGGATAATATCACTTTCAAATGTGAGAAGTGCGGAGGTGAGATGAAGCGGATTCCACAAGTATTTGATTCTTGGATCGAAGCCGGTTCGATGCCGTTTGCGCAATTTCACTATCCCTTTGAAAACAAGGAAGTGTTTGAAAAAAGTTTTCCGACCGATTTTATCTCGGAATACATCGCGCAAACTAGGGCTTGGTTCTATGTACTCCACGTTCTCTCGGTGGGAATTTTTGGCAAAATCAGTTTCAAAAATGTTGTGACGACCGGAACAATTGCCGGATCAGATGGAAAGAAGATGTCAAAGTCTTTGGGAAATTATCCTGATTCAAATGTTGTCTTGGAAAAATACAGCGCTGATGCTCTGCGATTCTATCTCTTGTCTTCGCCACTTCTCAACGCGCAAAATATCAGTTTTTCCGAAAAAGCGATTCAAGATATTCAGCGAAAAGTTTTGGCAACACTTTGGAACAGTTATTCTTTTTTCACGCTTTATGCCAATGTGGATAAATTCGTTCCAAAAGACATAAACGTGGCAAATCAAGACGCGATGAATCGAGATACGATAAACCAAGACGCGATGAATCGCGTCTCTACGAAGACAAATCTTTTGGATCGTTGGATTATTTCCGAGTTGCATAAATTAATCGGAGAAGTGGACACAAATATGCAAGGCTATGACCTTGTTAAAGCGACCAGGCCGTTCGAACTTTTTGTGGACAATCTTTCTAACTGGTACATCAGAAGAAGCCGCAAACGTTTTTGGAAAAGTGAAAATGACGGCGACAAAAACAGCGCCTATGAGACTTTGCACTACGTCCTTGTGATGCTGGCCAAAACAATGGCACCGTTCACACCGTTTATTGCGGAGGAGATGTACAAAAATCTCACCGGAGAAGAATCTGTACATTTAGTTGAATTTCCCGTGAGTGATGAAAAAATGATTGACGAAAAATTAAATGCCGAGATGAAAAAAGTGCGGGATGTGATTTCTGAAGGACTGCAACAGCGGGCGCTCAATCGAATTAAAGTTCGCCAACCATTGCAAGTAGCTAGTATTAAGTATGTGGTAGATAGTATGGAGCTTAGAGAGATAATCAAAGAGGAGCTTAATATAAAAGAGCTGAACATTGACGAGAAGCAAGAAGAGAATATCAAACTCGATACCGAAATCACCCCAGAGCTGCGACTCGAAGGTACAGCGCGCGAGTTGGTGCGGGCGATTCAGGAGATGCGCAAAGAGGCGGGTTATGAAGTGGATAATCACATTAAAGTTGGCTATGTTGGCGCTGAGGAAGTTTTCGCGAAATTTGGCGATTTGATTGCCAAAGAAACTTTAGCCAATAATATTTCCGCCGGAGAATTGGCATCGGCTGATCTGCAAAAAGAGGTTTTGATTGATGAGGTGAAATATGTTATTTTTATTAAGAAGGATAACTAGAAGGAGCAGGGTGCAACCCTGCTCCTGCGAAATATTCGCATGTCCCGCATTCGTAGCGCGGGTTCGCGAAGCGAATAACATATGCTCGAATTTCAAAAAACTAAAATCGAAGGAGTGTTTTTAATTAAACCAAAAGTGAACGGCGATCATCGCGGGTTCTTTTTGGAGACTTACCGCGAAGAAGAATTTTTGGCGGCGGGAATTGACGTGAAGTTTGTCCAAGACAATCATTCTTTTTCCGCTGAAAAAGGAGTTCTGCGCGGACTGCATTTTCAATGGCCACCGTTTGCGCAAGCGAAATTAGTGCGGGTGGTCAAAGGAAAACTGCTGGATGTGGTGGTGGATTTGCGCAAAGACAGTCCAACTTTTGGGCAATGGGAAAGCTTTGAGCTTTCGGAAGAAAATTTTCAAATGCTTTTTGTTCCGCGGGGAATGGCACATGGTTTTTGTGTGCTGGAAACTGATACGCATTTTCTCTACAAGACCGATAACTATTACAACGCCGAGAGCGACGCGGGAATTGCTTGGAATGATCCGGAATTGAAAATCACTTGGCCAATTGCCAGTCCGATTCTTTCCGAGAAAGATCAAAAACAACAAAGTTGGCAAGAGTTTTTGAAAAATAATCCGTTTTAAAACTTAAAATTTATGCCAAAACCAACGAATCTCGAAAAACAAAAGTACATGTTTACGGATGATATAAAATTTCTGCAAAAAGCAGTTGTATTTCATCCTGAAAAAGCTGGGCAGTTTTTGGTACTAAAGCGTCCAGCCGATGCTTTTTCGCGACCGAATGATTGGGATTTGCCTGGTGGCAATGTGCTATTTGGCGAACTTCATGAGGATTCGCTTCACAAAGAAATTAGCGAAGAAGCTAACTTGGAGGTTGGCGACCTTACGCCCATACAAATTGTAACAAAGTATGATGGAGAAAAAGAAGTATATTTTATTTTTAATGGATTCTCTTGTGTGGCAAAAGGTAGTGATGTAAAAATATCTCAAGAGCACACTGAATATCGCTGGGTGAATAAAAAAGAATTCATCGAATTAAAACCCGCGCAATTTTTAATTGATCTTGTCGAAACAATAAAATAATTATTAAGAAAATTCAAATGAAAATTCTAATTGCCTATTATTCCCGCACGGGAACAACCAAGAAAATTGCGGAAAGTTTAGCGGAAAAATTGGGAGCGGACGTTGAGGAAATCAAAGACACCGTTAATCGAAACGGAATCAAGGGTTATTTACTTTCCGGTCGCGACGCGATGAAAAAGAATTTGACTAAACTGGAAGCTTCGAAATTTAGTCCCAAAGAATATGACTTAGTCATCATTGGCACGCCGATTTGGAGCTGGAATTTGTCAGTGCCAATTCGGACATATCTTACTGATAACAATGACCAGTTTTCCAAAGTAGCCTTTTTTTGCACGATGGGCGGATCAGGTGACGAGAAGGCTTTCGCGGAAATGGCAGAAATCACCAACCAAAAACCGCTGGCAACTTTGGGACTAAAAACTAGGGAAGTGGTGAAGGATAATTTTTTGGAGAAGCTGGAAGAATTTGTGGAGAAATTAAATTCTTAAGTGGTAGAAAAAAAGCATGAAATTATTAGTAACCGGCGGAGCAGGTTTTATTGGCTCAAACTTTATCCATTATTGGACAAAGAAATATCCCGAGGATGTTATTGTAAATTTAGACAAGTTAACCTATGCGGGGAATTTGGAAAATTTGCGCGCAGTGGAAAATTCTCCGAACTATAAATTTGTCCAAAGCGATATTGCCGACGAGAAACCGGTGGAAAAATTATTCGCTTCGGAAAAGTTTGATTTGGTTGTGCATTTTGCGGCGGAGAGTCATGTTGATCGTTCCATTTTAGAGTCGGACGTTTTTTTGCAAACTAATATTATCGGTACGCATAATCTTTTGCGTGCGGCGCTGAAAAGCAAAACCCGCTTTCATCATGTCTCGACAGATGAAGTTTTTGGGTCACTGGAAAAAACTGATCCAGCCTTCAATGAAAAAACGCCCTATGACCCGCGCAGTCCCTATTCCGCGTCAAAAGCGGCGGCTGATCACTTGGTGCGCGCCTATTTTCACACCTATGGCTTGCCAGTGACGATTTCTAATTGTTCCAATAACTATGGACCATATCATTTTCCTGAAAAAATCTTTCCGCTATTTATCACCAACCTTTTGGAAGGTAAAAAAATTCCACTCTATGGCGATGGCGAAGCAGTGCGTGATTGGCTCTATGTTGAAGATCATTGCAGCGCAATTGATGCAATTATCAAAAGTGGAAAAATAGGTGAGACATATTGCGTTGGAGGAAACAGTGAAAAGAGCAATCGGGAAGCGACTGATCGGATTTTGGAACTCTTGGGCAAAGGCGAAGAGATGATTGAATACGTAGCTGATCGTCCCGGGCATGATCGTCGTTATGCCATCGACGCGACGAAAATTAAAAACGAGTTAGGCTGGGAACCGGCCGTTTCTTTTGAGGAAGGTTTGAAAAAAACCGTCGAGTGGTTTCAAAATAATGAAGCGTGGTGGAAAAATATCAAGAGCGGGGAGTATCAGGATTACTACCAAAAGCAATATGGAAAATAAAAAAACTAAAGTGATCATTATCGGCGCCAAAGGTATGCTTGGGCGAGCATTAGCTGATGTTTTTGCTGGTGAGAATTATGAGACACTACTTTGGGATCGGGAGCAGATTGATATTTCCAATGGTGAAATGGTTGCAGAGCTGATTGAAAAAGAGAAACCCGATTTAGTGATTAACACTGCGGCGCATAATGCGGTGGACAAAATTGAAGAAGATGACGCGACATTCGAATTGGCCAAAAAAATCAACGGCGAAGGGCCGTTGAATTTAGCCCTTGCTTGCAACCAAGGCGGGGCGGTACTGGCGCATTTCGTGTCTGATTATGTCTTTGATGGTGAAAAAGGTGAATATGTAGAAACAGATTTGCCCCATCCAATTTCTCGTTATGGCGAAACGAAACTGATGGGCGAGGAAAACGTGGCAAAAAATTGTGAAAAATATTATCTCATTCGCACGTCCAAGCTATTTGGTCCGCCAGCAATCTCCAAAGGCGCAAAGAAAAGTTTTTTTGAAACGATGTTGGAACTGGCGAAGAAAGATATAAGTCTCAAGGTGGTGGACGCCGAAATTTCTTGTTTTGCCTACTCCAAAGATCTTGCGGAGGCGGTGAAAAAACTGTGGGAAGAAAAGTTTCCTTTTGGCATCTATCACCTTGTAAATGAAGGGCCGGAAACGTGGTACACCGGCCTCAAGAAAGTTTTTGCGATTGTCGGCATAACCGATGTGGAAATCGTTCCCGTTTCGAGCGATACATTCCCGCGGCCAGCCAAACGCCCGGCATCAGCGATTCTCAAAAATACGAAATTTCCGCAGCTCCGGGATTGGGAGGCGGCGGCGAGGGAGTGGATGGGGAAATAAATTTCTAAGTCCTAATTTCTAATTTCTAAACAAGTTCAAATTTCTAATGATTAATAATACAATAATTCCTCCTCTCCCTTAGGGAGAGCCTGCCTGCCGGTAGGCAGGGATGTCACGTACTCGTGACAGGTGAGGCTATGGAATAGTCCCTTCAACTCCTCTTCTCCCCTCGGGAGAGGATGTCACGAGCACGTGACAGGTGAGGGCACGGAACAAGCGTTATACTATAGAGCGATAAATTTTTTCAAACGCCCTTGCCCTCATCCGCCCTTCGGGCACCTTCTCCCGAGGGGAGAAGGGGTATAAAACAAAACCAATGAAACTCAGGATAAAATTAACAGCCAAAGCGTTACAACGAAGCAGAAAACTAAGAAAAGAAGCCACTCCGCAAGAAATAATTCTCTGGTCTAGAATTAAAAATAGACAATTCAAGAACTTAAAATTCAAAAGACAAAATCAAGTTGGAACATACATTGTGGATTTTATCTGCGAAGAAAAGAAGCTGATTATAGAACTAGACGGTTGGCAACACAGCGAACAAGAAAGCTATGATACCGAACGAACTGAATATTTGGAAAGGCAAGGCTACAAAGTAATTAGAATTTGGAATGGAGAAATTAATTCTAATCTAACTGGAGTGTTTCTAAAATTGGATGAGTATTGTGAGCCTTCTCCCTCATCCCCGCCGCGGCGGGGCCACCCTGCCTACCGGCAGGCAGGCTTCTCCCTAAGGGAGAAGGGG